>CAZWTY010000037.1:0-35533 GCA_964637565.1 uncultured Desulforapulum sp. | reverse complement strand
AAGGCATGGAATACCTGGAGGCCATCGCGTTCCACCACGTGAGCGGCCAGCTCAAAATCGCTCCGGAACACACGGAAAAGGAGATCCTGGATATCATGGGGAAACCCGGGCCAGACCTGCTGCTCCGGTTCAAGAAGGCCTTTGACGAGCTCAGCCGGAAAGCCGGGAAAAAGCAGTTTCTCACCTACTACCTCATCGCGGCCCATCCCGGCTGCACCCTGGACCACATGACCCGCCTGAAAACCTTCGCCCGTGAAAAACTGAAAACCAACCCGGAACAGGTCCAGATCTTCACCGCCACCCCGTCCACCTATTCGACCCTGATGTACCACAGCGGCGTGGACCCTTTCAGCCAGCGCCGGATTTTCGTGGAAAAGGAACGGCACCTCAAGGAACGGCAAAAGGACGCCGTGGTTCCCAAAGCCAAACAGAAAGCCAGGAGCAAAAAACCTTAAAAAGGAAAATCCTCATCCGCCGCCGGAGATTCCACCGGTTTTGACACCGGTTTCGCGGCCTTTCGGTGCACCGGGTTTCCCTCCACGTAAATGGATTTGTGGGGAAGCGACGGGCAGACGTATTCACAGGCCCCGCAGCCCACGCAAATGTCGGGGTTGACCACGGGCACGTGAAGCCCGTTCTCGAGGACCATGTTCACCGCCTTGGTGGGGCAGTGTTCGGAACAGGCCCCGCATTCGGTTTTCTGGGTGATGACGATGCAGTTTTCACGGATGAAATGAACCCGGCCCACCTGGACCTGTTTTTTCGCCTCCCGGGACAGGGGCAGGATGGCCCCGGTCGGGCAGACCTCACCGCAGACCGTGCAGTCGAAATTGCAGAAACCCTGACGGTTTGAAAGCCGGGGCATGAGAATGCCCTCTTTCCCGTAGACGGCGAGGCCCGGTTCGAGGACCCGGCCCGGACAGCGGGTGACACAGAGAAAACAGGCCGTGCAGGCCGAGGTGAAATGGTCGATGCTTCGGGAACCGGGCGGTGTGACCGGGTGTTTCCGGTCTACGGGAACCGTGTTTTTCACGAACACCTTCGGCCGGTTCACCCTGGCCAGAACAACACGGGGAAAAGCCAGGATCAGAACAAGCGTTCCCAGAAAGGTTCGACGTGAGTTCCCATCCACGTCGCTGTTTCCCTGGGCCTGCTTCTTTCGGAAAGCAAAGGTCACGCTTTGGGTGGGGCAGACGCCGAGGCAGTTGAAACAGGCCACACAGCGGTCTGTGCCCACAGTTTTTCCGGCCACGTCGATGCAGCCGGACTTGCAGACACGCTCGCAGAGACCGCAGGACGTGCAGGTCTTTTCATCGAGGGAGAACCGCCAGAGCTGGAAACGGCTCACCAGCCCGAGCAGGGTTCCCACAGGGCAAAGACTGTTGCAGTAAAGACGCCCTTTCATCAGGGCAAGAGCCAGGATTACAAGGATGGACAGGGCCGCCACAACGGTCAGGGGCATGGAAAAGGCGAACACGGGAACCGGTTTCAGCCCGTAAATCCCCGCTGTTTCCAGCAACCGGGAAAAAGCGTTGTTCGTCAGAACCACAAACGGCCGGACCAGGGTGGACAGGGTTCTTCCAAACACACTGTAGGGGTCGAGAAAATCCACCAGGACAAGACTGCCGAAAAGAAAAAGAGCCACGGTCAGTCCAAGCACCGTGTAACGAAGGATATTCAAAGGAGCCGTATAAGCGAACCCGGGCTTTTTCGACCTGTACCGTGCCCGGACGGCCAGGTCCATGACCGTTCCCAGGGGGCAGAGAAACGAGCAGTACACCCTGCCGAAAAGCACGGTGAGAACAAGAACCGCCAAAAATCCCCACACCAGACCGGCGCCCTGAGTGGCCAGGGACGTCATCAGGGAGGGGATGAACTGGAGGTACAGCACCACCTTCACCAGAACAGGCGGCGTCAGGCCGTGGACATCCAGAAAAACAAAGCTCAGGATCAGGAGCATCGCCCCTGAAACCCATCGCCTGATCCGGGCAAGACCGTTCTTTTTCCGGACCGTCACAGTTTGATCCTCCGAATGTCCAGCCGGTCAAGCTCCATGGTTCCCACCCCCAGTTCCGCAGCCCGCCGGATATGGGCGATGTCCGAGGGTTTTTCACCGAAAAGCATGGTGGCGGACGTGTCCACAGCCACGGGGTCCCGGCCCATGATCAGGGATTTCATGTTCACCACGTCGGCTGTGCTGACCCCTCTGGGCCCGTCTTTTTTCAGGACATTGTAGGCGTCCACCACGGTCAGGATCGGCCGTTTGAAAGTGGCAAAATCGGCGATGCACTGGTGAAGGTCATGCCGGTGCCAGTACCACCTGTCCCAGACGATGCCCATGTGGTTTTTCATGCCGATGGTCAGCCTGGCACTGGAGTGGTGTTTCAGCACAGGCACATTGATGAACACCCCGGCTTCCAGGATCTGTTCATGAACCTTGGCCCGGACCAGTTTTTTCCCTTTGGGAATCGTCACCTCGTGAAAGTAGCGTTCGGCGCTTCCTGGAATCATGGAACCGCCCGCGTCTTTCACGGCCTGTTCGATCCCGCTGTGCCGGTAGGTCCGGGTCCACTCGTCGCAGGTGTTGTCGAACACGTAGACTTTCCTGGCCCCGGCCTCGAGGCAGTGCCTCACGATCTGTTTAACCAGGGCCGGATGGGTGTTGGCGGCCCTTTCAGGCCCCACGTCCCATCCGATGTTGGGTTTCACCACCACCACGCTGTTTTTTGGAACAAAGGCTTTCATTCCGCCCATCTCCCCGATGGCCCGGTCGAACATCGCCGCCGGTTCACCGCCTTTCACGGCCACCAGGTCGGGCATGCCCTTCTTTTCGGCCAGAGCCTTTGACGCCAGCCAGGCCATGTCCCCGGCAGCCAGGGCAGCCCCGGCCGTCACGCCTGCCGCCAGAGTTTTCTTGATAAATTCCCGTCTGTCCATCCTTCCCCCTTTCAATCCTGTTCCATGCCCTGAAGCAGGGCCAGGACATTTTTCCCGAGAACCTTGTGGTTGTAGCCACCTTCGAGGATGGCGAAATACCCGCCACCCGACCTTTTTGCCGCTTTTTTCACCATCAGGCCCATGTCAAAGTAATCGTCGGTGTGAAGCAGACCTCCCCAGTCGTCCGCGTGGTTGTCAAACCCCGCGGAGATACCGATCATGTCCACGTTCACCGAATCGAGTTTTTCACGGACTTCCCGCAGATAGCTGTCCCTGTGGCGTGAGTCGGGGTTCATAATGGACACGAAGGATTTGTCCTCGAGAATGTTCACGTTGCCGTCCCCGTAATGAAGATCGAAATCCAGGACAAAGGCGCTTTGGATCTTTTCCCTGTGATAAAGGGACAGAAGGGCGATGGCCATGTTGTTGAAATAGCAGAACCCCCAGCAGGAGCTGTAGGAGGCGTGGTGGCCCGGAGGCCTGATCAACCCGAAACAGGGCTCTTTCAGGGCGATTTCCGCCGTGAGCATGGCCCCGCCTGCCGAAAGGGCCGCCATGTGATAGACCCCTTCGCTTTTCACCACCTCCACCAGATCCTGGGAATGGGCCAGGAGGATATCGGAAAGGTCCGCTTCCCTGGGTTCCACGAACCTTGCCATGTCCTGTATCTCCCGGACGACCGCCTCCATCCGGCCTTTTTCCGCAGCCGGGTCAGACACATAGACCTGATAGAAATCAGGATGAAAAACCACCTTCATAAGACCTCCTTTCGGCTGTCGTAAACGATGCGATCCATGCTTTTTGGAAAACAATGAAAGAAAAATGATAACGGCCGGAACAGGGGATGCCCCGCCTCCCACGAAAAAATCTATGGAACATCATAGCAAAACAAGCGGTTAGGAACAACATTCTTTCCACTTTACCCAAACTCTGTTATAAGCCGCGTCATGACGTCATGGCACCTATACATACTCGAACTGAACGATAAAACCCTGTACACAGGCATCACCGTGGATTTGGAAAGACGGGTCCGGCAGCACAACGAGGGCACGGCGTCCAAGTGCACACGGTCAAGGAGACCGGTCACCCTGGTGTTCAGCCGGGAGTTTCCCGACAGGTCTTCGGCCTCAAGGGAAGAGTACCGTATCAAACAGATGACACGAAGCCAGAAACTCTCGTTGATTTCCGAGCAGTCCACCTGTCCGTAAAGCCCGTCAAACCCTTATTCCATGGGATTGCCCTGCTCTTTCCCCAAATGCCAGGGCGATCGCATGTAACATTGGCATGGATCTTAACCATCTCTATTGGTATCGGTATCGGATTCGGGTTCGATAGTCAGAACATTTCGATACCGATACCAATAGAGATGCCGATTAACCGGAAACCATGCCCGCGAAAGAGGCAACCCTCGATTTGCATGGGGACTTAGCCCGAGCTGGCGTGGATTCCGGGTCGGCTTCGGACCTCGAATGGTTTCGTTTTGCTAAATTCTGAAGATGTTTCCATCACTCCGTGATATCGGAGGCCGCCCGGAATGACAAGGTTGGGAGCTGCGGCTCAACATGACATGTCGGAAAATTCTTACATGCGTTTGCCCTGCCCCAAATGCCCATTGACGTGAAACGGGGTTTCAACTATTTTGTATACGATATTTTTTTGAAACGCCAGACACCGTCAACATCAAGACCAGGGAGACCCCATGAAAATCTGCGTCCTCAGCGGAAGCCCCAAGGGCGAACTGTCCGTCACGGTTCAGTCCGTCCTCTACATCGCCAAATACATGCCCGCACATTCCTTCGACATCGTCCATGTGGGCCGTGACATCAAGGCCCTTGAAAAAGACACGGATAAATTCCAGGATGTCCTGAACCGGGTCGCCGAAGCGGACATGGTTCTCATAGCCAGTCCCGTTTACGTTTTCAATGTCCCGTCCCAGTTCAAGCGTTTCATCGAAATGGTCTTCGAGGGAGCAGGCCGCCCGGTTTTCCAAGGCAAATACGCGGCTGTCCTCACTACGTCCATCCATTTTTTCGATCACTGCACCCATACCTACCTCCGGGCCATCTGTGAGGACCTGGGCATGCATTTCGCCGGGTCGTTTTCAGCCGATTCCTACGATCTTCTCGACGGGCGTGAGCGGAGCCGTCTCCTGGCTTTCGCGGCCCAGGTCACCGACATCGCCGAAAACCGAAGGGCCTGCTCCAAGGCCTTCGCCCCAGTAACCCGTTCTTCGTTCACCTACACTCCGGCCGGGGGGTCAGCTCCCAAACTCGCCACGGATAACAAGGTTCTGGTGGTGATGGACGAAGAAAGAGAGGATTCGAACCTGCCTGCCATGGTCCGGGCTTTTGCCGGGCAATTCCAGAACGCCGAGATCATCAGACTGTCCGACGTTCCCATCAGCGGGGGCTGTCTGGGCTGTGTCCAGTGCGGATTCGACCACCAGTGTGTATACGGTGACAAAGACGGTCTTATCGACCTGTACGAAAAGAAAATCAAAACAGCGGACATCCTGGTCATGGCCGGGGATATAAGGGACCGGTTCCTGTCGTCGGAATGGAAGCGTTTTTTCGACCGGGGTTTCTACAACACCCACACACCCACCATGACCGGCAAACAGCTCTGTTTTCTCGTGGCCGGACCTCTAACCCAGACAGCGCCTTTACGTGAAGTTCTGGAGGCTTTCACCGAATGGCAGGGCGCGAATCTTGTGGATATCATCACCGACGAATCGGCTGAAAGCGGAGCCATCGACGCCCTGATCCGGAACTCGGCTGAAAGAAGCCTGGCCATGGCGGACAAAGCCTACGTCAGCCCCTCCACCTTCCTTGGCCGGGCCGGAATGAAAGTGTTCCGGGACGATGTGTTCGGCCGTCACCGTTTCGTGTTCCAGGCTGATCACGCCTACTTCGAAAGCCACGGGCTCTACGATTTCCCCCAGGACGACGAGCGGGCCATGGCCACCAACAAGGCCATGTTCGAACTGACCAGCGACCCTGAGATGAGGGACGCGGTGAGAAAAATGCTCAAAAGTGAAATGGTCAAGCCCCACCGGAAAGTGGTGGAAACCAAATAGAAACTCAGGGAATCAGACATTCCCTGAAAACTCCTCTCATGCAGTGGTTGGAACTCATGGCCGATGCGTAGCCCCCGGCGTTGATCATGGCCAAGGTGTCACCTTCCCGGATTTCCGGCATGGGTTTGTTTTCCATCCACACATCCAGGGCCTCGTTGATGTTGCCGCAGATGCTGTAGGGTGTGAGATTTTCAGGAGCGAACACCTCACCCAGGCCGCCCCTGATCTGGCAGGCCAAAGGTTCGCAGGGCAGGCTGTAATAGAAAGGCTCAACGGCGAGGTTAAACCCGCCGTTCACGCCGGCGAAAAGGGTGTTCCGCTTTTTTTCCACCGTATTCACCGAAAGAAGGAGAACCCCGCCGTCTTTGGCGATGTAATCACCCGGCTCCACATGGAGCTGGAGATTTTTACCGTTTAAATGGGAGGCGATCACCGAAGCCCAGGCGTCCAGGTCCATGGGACGGTCGTCGGCCGTGTGGGGCAGGCCCAGGCCTCCGCCGATGTTCACAGCCCGAAGGGTCTTGACGGAACGGGCCATGTCGAGGCAGGTGCCGATGATGTTGTCCAGGGCTTCCAGTTGGGAACTGAGGTAGCCGCAGCCGGTATGAAAATGAATCCGCACCACGGAAAGCCCGGCGTCTCTGGCTGTTTTCAGGGCCTCGTCCAGTTGTTCGGCGTAGATCCCGAACTTGCTCGTCTTGTCCCCGCTGTACCTGAGAACCGACACCGACCCGTATCCGATGCCCATGGAAGGGTTCAGCCGAATCCCGATCTCCATGCCCGGGCAGGCCGCCCCGATTTTCCGGATCATGCTCATGGAATCGCAGTTGACGAGAATCCCCTTCTGGCGGAGCACCACGGCCAGGTCTGAATCCGACACGGAACAGGCGGTGTATGAAATGTCAGCGCCCGTAAACCCGCAGGATCTTGCGTGAAGCACCTCTTCCGGAGAGCAGGAGTCGATGCCGCACAGGCCTGTGGATTTCAGGTAGGTCAGCAGAGGGGTGAACCGGTTGGCCTTCATGGCGTAGAACAGACGAAAGGGAACCTTTGTCCTTTCAAGGGCTGCCCTGATCCTCAGAATGTTGGCGCGAACCCTTTCTGCGCTGTAAACAAACAACGGTGTTCCCATTTCATGGGCGAGTTGTTCCAGGTTCTGTCCTGCGAGATGCAGAAACCCCTCCCTGTAGGCGAGGTCTTCCCTTTGCCACCAGAAGGTTCCTTCCGGGCTGTTTTCCATGGTCGTTCAATCCACTTTCTATGGGTTCATCAGGCTGTTTTTAAAATCTGGAGGGCGGCCGCCTTTTCCATGGCCAGACTGTCCAGGTAGGCGCGGCCTTCTTCGTTAACTTTTTCTTTTCGTCCGCTGATCCAGTGGCGGCAGTTTTCGGAGTTGCACAGGCATTTGAACTGTCTGTAAAGAACATCCTCGGTGCTGGCGTAATCCATGGTCAGCGCTTCACCTTTCTCGATATCGCGCAGGGCCCAGATGGTGAAATCGCTCATGTCCAGAATGACATTGGGGCTGCATGAGTGGAGAAGGTAACCGGCAAAATGGGTATCCAGGATGTGGGTGGTCGGATTGATCTGCAGGGAATGCTGAACGATTTCATGGACAATGAGACCGGTGAACCGGGCTACCATGTTTCCCCTCTCGATACGTTTTTTCGTATAAACTCCGTAGCCTACGTCACCGTTCTGCTTTTTTACCACAAATGAGGATCTGGATGGATAGCCGGAATCTTTATCCAGATCGAATGGATGGATCAGCATTCAAAACTCCCTGTGAAAGGTCAATGTTGGCCACCAAAGATGACACAAGTTTTCAAATTGTCAATAGGAATGAAAGGGGCTTTATCCAATGGATTTATTTTATGAAGAAAAAATTTTGAAAGAAGGAAATCGAAGCCTGAAAAGCACCGGAAAAGGAGGGTTTTTGCTCCGGTAAGGACCATGTCAGGGCTCCTCGAAACCACTGTTGGAATACCGTTCCCGGATGGCTTTGATGGCGTCCTGGGCCTCCATGAAAATATCGACGATCTCGGGGTCGAACTGGGCTCCCCTTTCCTTTTCGATCAGGTCCAGCACGTCCGATTCTTTCCAGGCTTCCTTGTAGATCCGGGCCGAACACAAGGCGTCGTAAACATCGGCCAGAGCCACGATGCGACCAAACAGGGGGATTTCCTCCCCTTTTTTCCCACGGGCCTGACCGTTGCCCACGGTGAAGCCTTCGAGAGGTTTTCCCGTGTCGATGTCCACATGGCCTGGGTAACCCTTGCCGTCCCACCGTTCGTGATGGGAAATGGCCACCACCCGTGCCGCGTCCTCGTATTCGGATCGGCCGACGCTGAAAAGCCGAGCCCCGTGGACGGTGTGGGTTTTCATGATTTCAAACTCATCGGGTTCGAACCGCCCCGGTTTTTTCAGGATAAGGTCGCTGATGGCCACCTTGCCCACATCGTGAAGCATGGCCGCCATGCGGAGACTGTCCCGGTTCATGTCCATGTCGTCCTTGGGCACCCCGTGTCTCCTGGCCCAGCGTTCGTAAATCTCCAGGGAATAGCCTGCCACTCGGTTGACATGGGCCCCCGTTTCCTTGGGGTCCCTCAGTTCGGCCATGCGGATCATCCGGAGAAGAATGGCCCGGGTCATCTGGGCCCGCTCCAGAGCCACCACGGCGATGCTGGCAAAATGAAGCATCATCTCCTCGTCTCCGGCTGTGAAAGCCCGAATCCGGCCCTGGTCGTCCTGGGCGTTGATGATCTGGAGAATCCCCACCACCTTGTTTCGTGAGCTGGTGAGGGGCATGGTGAGCACGGACTTGGTTCTGTAATCCGAGGTCACGTCAAAGGCCTTGTTGAACCTGTAGGGCTCGCTGCTTTTGATGGCGTAGACGTCGGGAACATTGAGAAGCCGGCCTGTTGCGGCCACATAGCCTGCCATGCTGGACGTGTCCACGGGTATGGAGTAGGTGGAGTAGATCAGTTTCTCGCCCGGGGGCATGCGTTTCTGAAGGGTGTTGTTCTGGGTATAGGAAAAATTAAGCTCATCACCGTCCTTGATATAGATGGACCCGGCGTCGGCTCCCACGAAATCCCTGGCTTTGGAAAGAATGTGTTCCATCAGGATGTCCAGGTCCTGGACCTGGTTCAGCTCAATCCCGAGACGTGTGAGACTTTGAAGTTTCTGATTGTCGTTCAGCATGGCCCCCCTGCCCTTGCCCCGGGCATTCCCTGCCCGGTAAAATTTGTCAACGATTATAGGGGATATGTGAGAAAGGTTCAATAAAAAACACGTGGGGCTCTGGGCAATCTCATGTAACGTTGTCAATAACTCTTTGCCGGTTATATGGAAGAAGAGATTGATACACTGAAAAAACCAAGCCCGAACCAGGTCTCCGGCTCACAACCTTGTCATTCCGGGCGGCCTCCAACATGACGCAACGTTTGAGCCCGCTTCGGACCAGAGAAAAATCACAGGCTCGAATTCCGAAGCCGACCCGGAATCCACGCCGGCATAGGCAACCCTTTACGAACATTCATGCGTCAAATCGTTTGCGGGCATGGATTCCGGGTCGGCTTGCAGGTCGGGCATCTCACAGTCCCAAGATTTCCGGAAGCTCAAGACGTGCCGAAAAAATCACGGCCGCCCGGAATGACAATGACGGGAATCGTGACAAACATCTTTTATGATTCGTTGTAGGTGGTTCAATCTGGATCATCGGCATCGGTATCGCTATCTGGTTCGATGCTGATACCGATAGCGATGCCGATTGCGATTCAACTGACCTCCCGGAAAGACCGGACGATGGCTTTGGCCGGAATGATTCCCGTGGCGGCGGCGGACACGATGTTCCCGGCCACGCCCGGACCGTCACCGGCGATGAACATGCCTTTCACCTTCGTCTCCAGGGTGTTCGAACTTTCGATCTGGGTGGCGAAGAACTTGATTTCCGGGGCGTAAAGAAGGGTTTCCTCGTTGGTGACCCCGGGAATGACCCGGTTCAGTTTTTCAAGGCCTTCCATCAGATTGGTGAGAATCCTTTCGGGAAGGGTCATGGCGATGTCGCCGCAGACCACGTCGGGCAGGGTGGGTTCGATGTAGCTGTTCCGGATGCGGGCCCAGGTGCTTCGCCTGCCCCGTTTCAAGTCTCCGTAACGCTGGAGTACCGGCTTTCCCCCGCCGATGAGGGAGGCCAGGTAACCGATGGATTCCCCGTAGGCCTGGTTGTCCGTCACCGGTTCGGTGAGGACCACCTTGGACAGGAAAGCGAAGTTGGTGTTGTCCGATTTATGGTCCATGTAGGCATGGCCGTTGACACAGGCGAAGCGCTTGTAGTTTTCCACGGACACAAAACCGCCCTGGTTGGTGCAGAACGTCCGTGTTTCGTCATCGTACTTGGATGTGCGGATGAAAAAGGTGGGGTCGTAGATCACATTACACACGTCCTGCATGATGTCGTTGTGGACTTCCACCCGAACCCCGATTTCGATGCCACGGTTGCTCGAACCCAGACCGTGGGTCCTGGCGATCTGGGACATCCATTCGGCACCCACCCGGCCCGGCGCGAGGATCACCTTTGGCGCCCGGTATTCGCCCCTGTCCGTGACAAGGCCGCGGACTTCCCCGTCTTCCACAAGCACGTCTTTCACCTCCTCGCCGGTGTGAATCCGGACCTTCCGGTTCAGAAGATGTTCGTAAAACCCGTGGATGTAACCGGGCAGACGTTCGCTCCCCAGGTGTTTCTGCTTGATGAGAAGGAGGTTCACCCCGTGCTGCCTCGCCATCTGGCGGATGGCCTTGGCCTTTTCCATGTCGGTGGGGTAGACATCGCCGTCCATGCCGAAACGGTTGAAAATCGCTTCGGTTTCGTCGATCAGGGCCTGGGCCTCAGTCCTCGGAAGAAACTGGGTCAGGTCCGTTTTGCCCAGCTTGTAGATGTAGTTGAGCTTGCCGTCTGAAAAGAGCCCGGCCCCGCCAATGCCTGAAAGAATGTTGCAGGGTTTGCAGTTCCCGCATCGGCCGGTTCTGGCGATGGGGCATTTCCGTTTGAGGGGCTGGCCACCCTTTTCGATGAGAAGTACGTCCAGATCACTGTTTTCAGCCAGGTAACAAGCGGCGAAAAGCCCGGCCGGGCCGCCTCCCACGATAATCACGTCCGCCCTGTTGTCCTGTGGCATGTTCTTGGAAATCACCGTCATCGCCGCCCCCTTATATGATGGATCAGAGAAAATCGTATCTGGGAATGGGCATCAGCCTTTTGGCCCTGTCCAGGCAGACCAGTTCGAGGGTGGCCTTGACCGCGGCTTTTCGACCCTCGGGTTTCCAGGCCTCATGGGTCCAGACCAGTTTGTATTCGCCGTCTTTCCGGCAGGTGGACCGGATGTCCAGGGTGTCTCCGAACACGGCTCCGTCAAAATAGCCGATGTCGATCCTGTACACAGCAAACCCGATGCCCTCTTCGTGCCAGAGCCGTGACAGCTCCCGGGTTCCGATCACATGTTCCCTGGCCCTTTCGAAATACTTAAGGTAGTTGGCATGATAGACCACGCCCGAATGATCGGTGTCTTCATAATACACCTGAACTTCCAGATGGTAAACCTTCTGATTCATGAATTGTTTTCCTTTTTTTCATGGTATTGCAGCGGAACGATGCGGTTCGTGTGTCGTTATTTTCGTATCAGGTTTGCCGATTCCGATCAAGAAAGGGTTGTGATGCAAGACCATCGCATATCCCATGATCATGGTTCATGGATGATGCTGTGATCATCGGTATCGCTATAGGTTTCGGGTTCGTGTTCGATACCGAACCCGATACCGATAGGGATAGGGACTTATCCTTTTATATGAAAAATGCTGCTGAACCCTGAAAAACAATGCCCGACCAGGTCTCCGGCCTCCAACCTGTCATTCCGGGCGGCCTCCAACATAACAGAACGTTTGAGTCCGCTTCTAACCAGGCAAAAACCATAGGCTCGCATTTCGAAGCCGACCCGGAATCCACGCCGGCATGGGCAACCCTCTCCGATTATTCATGCGTCAAATCGTTCGCGGGCATGGATTCCGGGTCGGCATGCAGGGCGGGCACATCACATTCCCAAGATCTCCGGAAGCTCAAGACGTGCCGAAATAATCACGGCCGCCCGGAATGACAATGCCGGGAATCTTGATAACCATCTTCCATGATTCGTTGTGGGCTGTGCCATTTGGACGCCCAATGGCCCACAATTAGATTCAAAACCAGCCGGCTATTAAATAAATTTACAGCCCAACTATAAATAGTTTTTATAGCCAAGTCATTTCAACCGAACGGCCCAGCGGGCAAAACCTGTGGATCCAATCAGGGCATGGATTGAAATGCATAATATTATCAAATTATTACACAGCTATCTGAGAGAAGACGGCCGTAACCAGGCGTTGAGAACCCATGTTAACTTTAGTGGCATGTTAATTGCTGAACATTAATTCAAAAAAAATAAATCTTAACATTTTTCCAAAATGACGGAGAAAGCCATGCGGACAAGAGACAACCGGGGATTCACTCTCGTAGAAATCATGGTGGTTATCGGCATGATCGCTATCCTGGTGGCCGTTGCCACTCCCCAGATCAACCGGGCCTTTGATAACTTCCAGTTCTCCAACGGCATGCGGATGATGCTGAACAGCATGAACCGGGCCAAGGGAGAGGCCATGAACAGCGGGCTTTTCACCACGGTGCTGTTCACCACCGACGCCAACGGCAGGGCAAGATACACGGCCTTCGTGGATGACGGAGCCGGAGGAGGAACCATACGGAACGGGGTCCGGGACGGTGCTGAACAGATAATCACCACAGAAACCATGCCCCGGGGAGTCACCCTCAACACCAATGGAGCTGCCACTAATTTCGAAAAAAATGCCGGGGGTAATTATTTCACCCAGTTCAATACGGTGGGCTTTCCGGTTGGAAGCGATCCTGAAGACGGGGCCAAACTGATCGATTACAGCGGAAGAATCACGTATAACGCCACCATCGGCGGGCAAACCGTCACCCAGTTCATCCAGCTCGGAATCGGCGGGCGCATGAACATCACAAAGAGTTGAAACCCATGAAAACGGAGCCTTCCATGACACGCAACCGATACAAAACAAGATCTGAAGCCCTCCTCGACCAGAAAGGCTTCACACTCATCGAACTTCTGATGGCCATCGTGTTGGTATCCATTATCGGGGCCATCATCTCCGGGTCCTACATCGCCGGAACCCGGATCAAGGCCGAACAGGAAGACGTGGTTGAAATGCAGCAGAACCTCCGGGTAGCCTTCTATCTTCTGGCCAGAGACCTGAGGATGGCCGGTTACGAACTCAACGCCAACTGGGATCCTTCCCTGCTCCGGACCGCCAATGTGGTCACGGGGTCCAGCACCCAGGTAAACTTCTCCTACGTTCTCAGCAACGCCCAGATCGACCTGGATGGGGACGGGGTTCCTGACGCCGGGCAAGCCGCCAATTTTTCCTATTTCCTAAACAACAGGGAGCTCATCCGAAACGCAGGTGCGGTCCAGACCCCCATAGCATCCAATATTAACGCCATCAGCTTCGCCTATCTGAACAATGCTGGAGCATGGTCGGCAGCTCCACCGGCAGTTTCCACGAATCTCCGGGCCATCGGTGTCACCCTGGTGGCCCAGGCGGCTCGTGAAGACAGACGACGGCCTGCTGTGGCCAGACCTTTCACAGATGCGTTCACTAATGTCGTATTTTACACTTCGCCTGCGGACCGGTTCAGACGGCGCGCCGGTTCCACCGTGATCAACCTCCGAAACTTCGGGATTTAAGGATATCAGAAGGAAACAGCCCAAGGAGACCCCATGAAACACTTGATAAAAACCGTCAACAACACGAAAGGTTTCACCCTGATCGAAGCTGTGATCAGCCTGTTCGTGATCAGTATCGGGCTACTGGCCATCACCCGGATGCAGATCGGCTCGATCAACGGAAACGCGGCCGCCATGGACACCCTCAGAGCCGCCGTGGAAATGAATGCCAACGCCGATCTTCTCCTGAGCAGGAATTCATCTGCCCTCACTGACGGAGATACAATCACTCTCACATCTCCCGACGGCACGAACACCACCACCTACACCGTGACCGACGTGACTCTTTTCAGCGGAGAAACATACAAATCCATCGACGTGGTCACCACATGGAACGACCGGACAGGTCACCAGAAGAGCATCCAATCCACAATAACAAAGCTTCCGACCTACTAACGACAAAGTCTCATGAAAACAGGGGCAAACCATGAACAAGACATTTGACAGCCAAACCAGGAACCATGAACGGGGGAATATCCTGATCGTCTGCGTGGTGATCATCATGATTCTCACCTCCCTGGGCATCTACGCCCTGAACTCCACCACCATCGAACTAGCCATGTCAGGCAGTGACCGGCGCGAGGCGGTGAATTTCCAGAACGCCGAGGCCGGGCTCAGGTTCGCCATCTCCCATTTCAAATTGATCTATGAAAACGACGACCGGACTGGCAACATTCTTTATAATGCCGACGCCAATGGAACGGGCATCGGAGGGACACTCAACATTGTCAACGGCGTATTGACCATCAGCGGTGTTCCAACAGGGACACCCACCCCCTTGCGTGATATGACCGTGGGCCAAAGTGGGGTGGTATTCACTTACGCCAACACCACCGGCACACCCCTTGCCCGAATCGAAATCCGAGATGTGGTCAGAGTGCCTCTGAATATTGCAGCGCTCAGCACCTACGCCAATAACGTACCCGCCTTTCCCCATTTGAGTGACCCACCGCCCGGCTACGATTCAGGCCAGTGGGACGGCAGGAACTATGTCATCACCTCCACGGCCCTTGGCGCCGGGGGAGCGGTCACCAACACCACCGTTCAGTGCGGCATCAAGACAGCCGCCCAGAAAGATTCGGTGGCCCATTTAAGATCTCTGTAAAACAAGGACAAGGGAGGAAACATGTTTAAAAATAGACTGATAATCCTGGTTGCTTTTCTGTGCCTGCTGGCTCCGGTTGCGACCATGGCCGACGACACGGAAATTTACGGGGTGTCCGGCGTGACCCTGGAGCCCAATGTCATGATCATTATGGACAACTCGGGAAGTATGCAGGATAAAGACGTGCCCGGAGAACCTTACGATCCATCGATTGACTACACAAATTACGTAAAATCAGGCAAGCCCGTTTATGTAAAAGACGCTGTTTATTACTACAAAAAATTTCAAGAATGCCTTTATATTTTTGGAATACCATATTATTGTTATGATTCTTATCAATGGGCAATGATAACTTCAAACAAAACCAACATTACATGCCCTTCTATTTTAAATGATTTAAATAATTTGGGATACACAACATACAGTAACGGTCAAGGAATTGTCGGCGTCACCAACCTTTCATGCGGACCGGAGAAACCAGACAGCATGCGCTTAGGGAATTTCATGAACTATGAGAACAGCACTCTGGTGGGAACTCAGTACCGATTCGAAGTGGCCAAACGGTCCATCGCAAAACTGCTGGACAACTCCACAGGCAAGCGGTTTGGCTTGATGCACTTCAACGAAAACGAGGGCGGCTATGTCAAATATCCCTGCGGAACAGACCGCAGTATCATTTCCAATTATGTTAAAAATATGGTCTATAGCGATTTCAAAACTTGGACTCCCCTGGCGGAAACCCTGGCAGAAGCAGGTCTCTACTTTGCCGGCAAAACAAGCTGGTTTAAATCAACAACTTATACATCCCCAATAGAACATTCCTGTCAGAAAAATTATATCATCCTTGTTACAGATGGCGAACCCACCGAAGATTTCAAAGCGAACAATGACGGCAATTCCTCCAATGACAACACTTTTTACAAAACTAAAAATTACATTAAAGACAAGGTACTCGGAGACTACTACCTCGGTTCCTTGGGTGGCGATAAAGATTTAGACGCTTCAGGAAACCTTCTAAACAATGTATCTCTTCTTAATGACTTTGCATCCTTTCTTTACACTGAGGACATCCTCCATCCCATGGGCGACGGCACAAGCTTCGTAAAGCAGAACGTCATCACCCACACCATCGGTTTCACCACCAACGAGACGGCCAATACCCTTCTCAAGCTCACGGCCACATGCGGGGGGGGGGAATTTTACTCTGCGGGTTCCAGTTCCGGACTTGACGCGGCATTGGAAGCCATCAACAGCAAAATCAACGAAACCAACTCGATCTTCCTGGCGCCAGCCGTGCCGGTAAACAGAACCACGCGAACAAGCCAGAGCGACTGGCTCTACCTCGCCTACTTCCGTCCCCAGAACACCGGGGAATGGCTGGGCAACATCAAGAAATTCGCCATCGGGAAAGACGGTTATATTTACGGATCAGACGGTTCAGGTAAAGTGGACTACACCAAACCTGTGGTCGACCAGTATGGCATGATCGATGAAAACGCCTGTTCTTTCTGGACTACGATCTGCAACGACGGAAACGAGGTTACCAAAGGCGGCGTGGGTTCCCTTCTGGCTGAGATGGATGCTTCAGCAAGAAAAATCTACTTCTACACCCAGGGAACCGAGAAAGACCTGACCCATGCTTCCAACGCCTTCACCACGGACAACGCGGCATTAAGCGTGGCCGATGAGGTGATCTTAAACGTCCGGAAGTTCATCGACACCGAGTTCTTCAAGTGGAAACTCGGTGCCATCATCCACTCCGAACCGGCCATCGTCCATTACAACAACACCCAATCGGTCATTTACGTGGGCGCCAACGACGGTATGCTCCACTGCATTAACGACACTGACGGAAAAGAGCTCTGGGGCTTCATTCCTCCAGGCCAGAAATATAAAATTGAAAATGTCTTCACTGACGCGGGACATGACTACTATGTGGACGGTTCCCCCGCCATCGTTTACGGGGATCTGATAGCCGGAACCCAGCATTTCCAGCCCAAGTACATGATCTTCGGTGAACGGCGCGGCGGTTCCAATTATTATGTGCTTGACATCACTGATTATAACCTCCCCATCTGGAAATACCAGATCAGCCCTAACATTCTTTCTGACGAAGCCCTGGGTGGCAAAGCCTTGGCCGAAGCATTAGGCCAGTCCTGGGCCAAAGCCAAAATCTGCACCCTCGCCACAGCCACAGAAACGGTGGCTGGTAAGCTGATGCCCCAGTCCTCCACCCTCCAGGACGTGTTCATGCTGGCAGGAGGTTACGCCACCAACCAGGATCAAGAATCACCTGAACCCACAGACAGCGTGGGTAAGGCCATTGTGTCAGTCCAGATTGAAAACGGGATTCTGGGAAAATTCAGGGCCTATGACACTGCGGACGGCGTGGGCCCGTTCATGAAAAACTGCATTGTGGACATCAACACCACCAGCACATACCGCATGCCTGACGGAAAGGAAATCACCACCCGCGTCTACGCAGGGGATCTTGGTGGCAAGGTGTTTGTTTTTGCCGATGACCGAGCCACCGTCAAAAATAAAGATAATATTGACGAAGTGGTGGCCCGTGTTCCCAACGGGGATTTCCCCATGCGGTTCATGCTGTTCAACGCGCCGGATAAAAAGATCTTCTATGCTCCGGCCACCAGCAAACTCCAGAACTCCTACACCGAATGGGTGGTGTTTGGAACGGGTAACAGAGAAAACCCCTTGGACACCAAGGAAGTGAACAAAATCTACGCCGTGAAGAACACCTGGCTTAAAAGCGGGTTGACCCAAGACAATCTGGTGGATCTGACCCAGAACCTTATCATCGAAGGCTCCGATGACGATAAAGATACGACCAAATCCCAGATCGAATCAAAGGACGGATGGTCAATCACCTTTTATGATCCAGGAGAGAAAATGATCAGCTCTCCCATCGTATCCCAGGGTTACATTTTCTTCACCACCTATGTACCCTCAGCCGAAGGGTCTGTGGCGACCGATCCCTGCAAAAGCGTAGGTGCAGCTGGGGCAAGCTATCTTTGGGCCATTGAGCTGGACACAGGTGCTCCGGCCTACGACCTGGACGGAGATGGAATCAAGAAAAAACACGAACGGAGGATCCAGGTGGCGACCATGGCCCAGCCCAAAATGATCGGAGATCTGATCAGCACGCCGAAAACGATCAGGATACCCACAAGAATCAACTTCGACTATTTTTTCTGGCGTCAACGGTAAACATCAGGAAAGGAAAAGACCATGAAAACAAAATATCTTTACACGGCCGGCCTCATCGCCATTCTGATCGGATGCCTCGGTATCCTTGGGTCTTCAGTCATGGCCGGATCGAAAAATATGGCACAGCTCACAAAAATAAAACTCAGTGACTTGACTCCCTCCCATTTCGAAAGCCAGGTCTCTTGGGTGGATCCCACGGACCGATGTATCGTGGTAGGAGGAATGCGTATTCCTGTGGTGGAAGACCAGAGAATGGGAAGCGGTGAAGTGATCACCACGAAGATTTACGATGAAAACGGACGACGCATTCCTCTGTCCCAGCTAAAGAATTACGACAGAATCCAGGTACACTGTTACAAAACCGAAGGAGACGGTTTCCTCTTCGCCGAAACGATCCAGAAAATAGCCCCGAAACCTGGAGAAAAAAGGGGGGCAAGCACAGAACCCCGATAGACCGAACCAAATACTCAGGTTTTTTAACTGAATTACAAAAGGGCCGCCATTTGGCGGCCCTTTTTGTTTTGTCAACGAAGCGTTCTGCCCAACAAGATCCTGACTTTTTAAATCGGCATGATTTTATCCATCATGGAGTTGACGGCGGCGACCGACGGGCTTTCGTCGGGAAGGTCCATCAGCGACCGTTTTTCCATGTCGTAATCGAGAAGCATGCTGTCATCGGGGATGATGCCCAGAATGGGAATCCCGATTTCACTGGCTTCGGCCATGAACGTGTCGTTCAGTTTCGCCGGAGCCCGGGTGACGATCATGCCCTTGTCATGGATATCCAGCTTGAGCCCGCCGAGCATATCGTGGATGCGCTTGAGGGCCCGCAATCCCCTCAGGGAATAATCGGTGACCATGAGGAGCATGTCCACACGACCGCTGGTTCGGCGGCTCAGGTGCTCCATCCCCGCTTCGTTGTCCACCACAAGATAATCGTAGCTCTTTGAGAGCTGTTCGGAGAAGCGGTTCAGGATGTTGTTGACCATACAGTAGCAGCCTGTGCCCTCCTGCCGTCCCATGACCAGGAGATCGAACTCCTTTCTCTCGATGAGAACCTGGTTCATCAGCATTTCAAGGTAGTTCACCTTGTCCATGCCTGGAGGAAGCCCCTGGGGGTCCCTCATGAAATCCTCGCGGATGTCTCCCACGGTTTTGATGACATCGATTCCCATGGTTTCACCCAGGTTGGAATTGGGATCTGCGTCCACGGCCAGAATGGGTCCGTGGGGTGATCTGGCAAGATAGCGTGTCACAAGACAGGCCGTGGTGGTTTTTCCGGTGCCGCCTTTTCCCGCGACGGCGATGACTTTGCCCATAACGTTCACTCTCCCTTGTGTTCAACAGTACGGACGGCCTTTTCAGCGTGACCGTCATGATGATGATGCGGATATCGTCAATCTACCCGGCTGATTCCGTGAATGACATGCCGGATATTCTTCCCTTGCGGGCATGGATTCCGGATCTCCGCTTCGCCTCGTCCGGAATGACAGATTCTGCGGCAGGTTGTCTCCAATCCCGGTCACAGACCCTGTTTCTGCTTTCTCGCCTCGCGCCGTGCGTCCATCCGGGCCTTGAGCCTGGGAAACAGGTTCAGGTCGGTGTGGGGCAGGAACAGGGCCGCAATGTAATGATCCATGTAGGACGGGGTTTCTGAAAGCTCGAAATTCGTCATGGCTTTCGTCACCTCCACCACGTCCCTTCTCAGGCGATTGGTCAGGGAACTCATCTTGGCGCCCATGAGAGACCCGTTTCCGATGAAGGTTACCTTTTCGGCGTCCGTTTCGGGGAGAAAGCCAATGGCCATGGATTTTTCCAGGTCGATGTAGCTTCCGAATCCCCCGGCCAGTATGATGTGCTCGATATCCTGGATCGTGAGGCCCACCTCTTCGAGCAGGGTCTGGCACCCGCTGTACACGGCTCCCTTGGCCCGGATCAGGTTGTCGATATCCGGTTCGGTCAAGACCACGTCCCGGTCGATCTGGGTTTCATGGGCCCAGGTCACCACGTATTCCCAGATGTCATCTGTCTTCCTGATTCGCGGCGTGTTCAGGTCCCGGTTGAACTTTCCCCGACTGTCGATCACGCCTGTCTCGAACAAGGCGGCCACCATGGTGATAAGCCCGGACCCGCAGATGCCTTTGGGACGAACATTGCCGATGGTCACGATCATGGGTTCGAAGCTTATGGGATCAATGGAAAAATCCTCGATGGCCCCTTTGGCCGCCCTCATGCCCAGTTTGATGCCGCCCCCTTCGAAAGCGGGACCGGCGGAACAGGCGGTGCAGGCCAGCCAGTCCTTGTTTCCTATGACGATCTCCGCGTTTGTTCCGATATCGATATACAAGGTCAGCTTGTCGCTCCGGTACATGCCCGACCCCATGACACCGGCCACGATATCGCCCCCCACGTAGCTCGACACCTGGGGATACACCAGGGCGATGACGTGGGGCGCAAGATTGAGTCCCAGGCTGGCCGCGTTGAGAGGCGGATAAAGGGTCGATGCCGGAACGTAAGGGGCGCGCCGGATATACCGGGGATTCACGCCGAGAAAAAGCTGGGTCATGGTGGTGTTTCCGGCGATGGTGATGGAGTTGATGTCTTCCGGGTCCACCTTGGACCGTTTGTCCAGCCTGTCGAGAACCCGGTTGATGGTATCCACCACCACACGGCGAAGCCGCTCCAGGCCCCCTTCTTTTTCGGCGTAGATGATCCGGCTGATCACGTCTTCGCCGTAACTGATCTGGCCGTTGAACTCTCCGTACTGGGCCACGGCCTCTCCTGTGACCAGGTTGACCAGCTGGCAGTAAACCGTGGTGGTTCCGATGTCCAAGGCCAGGGCGTAATTTCTGTCCCGGGTATCGCCGGACTGGATGTTGATCACCCTGGATTTTCCGTTTTCGTGAACCGGCCTTTCAATGACCGCCGTGATTTTGAAATCCTGTTCACGCATCACATCGGAGATTTTCCGGATCACCGGCAGGGTGATCTGGAGTTTCGATTCACCGTGGTTCCACTTGAGATGGTTCACCAGCCGGGTCACATCGGACGCGTTGTCCGATGCGGAAGGCGGT
This sequence comes from uncultured Desulforapulum sp., assembly GCA_964637565.1. Taxonomy (GTDB): domain Bacteria; phylum Desulfobacterota; class Desulfobacteria; order Desulfobacterales; family Desulfolunaceae; genus DYJE01. The sequence continues at coordinate 14,260 of CAZWTY010000037.1, read as the reverse complement.
TCGAGTTCCAGGTACACTTTTTCAAGAGGCGGAACAAAAAGTCCTTCCTCCCTCAGGGTGTTGAAATCCATTTCCTTGATGCGGGCCGTTTTCCGGGGGCTGCTCACGGTGTTCAGGGCACTGGCGTCCACCACCGATTCGGTGGGAATCCGGACCACAAGATCGCTTTCAATTTTTGAGATACAGGCCAGCCTGTAACCTTTTTCCAGATCCTCTTTCGAAAGCATGGCCGAGACCTCTCCCGGCACATCTCCGTTTTCGATGATCACACGGCATTTTCCGCAAACACCCTCTCCGCCGCAGGAGGCGTTGACATGAACTCCGGCGTCCATGGCCGCCCGGATGACCGTTTCGCCCGAATCGACCTCCACCACCGTGTTGTGGGGAAGAAACGTGATTTTATGTTTACTCATGACATCTCCTTCAGATTGAAACATGGATCATGGGGTTCATCTCGGTGATTCCCGTCTGGAATAAGCCTGTGGCCGGATCCGGCAAAGCATCGCGGCGTTCTTCTGGGAATGCCGGCCCCCGAGGCGAAAGAGGCCCGCAAAAAAACGAAGCCCCGAGGCGTCGGGGCGATCGCTTCATTTCATTCCATACGGTTCATGGTTTCTGATAAACATCACAACGTCTACGAAATAAAAATACTAAATGGATATGAACTCTTTATCAAGCAAAATACCCCTTTTCCTGAAAAAAGGGGGGATTTTGGAAGACGGATTGAGGGCAGGAAATTCGACAAAATGCCCCAATCATTATCTTAATCAGCGGCCAGCTTTTCCGCGATGAGTTTCTGTTTCAGGAGTTCACGGGCCTTCTGGTCGTTTTCATGGATTTTCTTCAAGGCCAGCCAGGCTTTTCTCCTGACCTGGGCTTCGGCGTTCCTGCGTTTTTCATCGTCCGTTTCACAGATGATGGCGGGAATCGATTCGCCTTTTTCCACACCAAGAGCCACGAAAGTCAGGTAGGCCGAGGCCACGTGACGGATTTCTCCGGTGAGCAGATCTTCGGCCTCAACCCTTGCCCCGATTTCCATGGAAGACCGGCCCGCGTAGTTGATGCTCGCCTTCACCGTCACGTAGTTTCCCACGTAGACCTTGTTGTGGAAGTCGATCCGGTCAATGGAAGCGGTCACGGGAATTTTGCGGGAGTGACGGGCCGCCACAACCCCGGAGGCATTGTCGATTTCCTTCATGATCACCCCGCCGTGGACCAGTCCGGCCGGGTTGGCGTCCTGGGGCTGCATGAGAAGGGAGATGGTTACGGCTGTTTCTTTTACTGTTTTCGCGTTCATAGATTATTTGTCCTTTGTTGTGCTATCTATTCGTTCAAAAGATTGGCCTCAATGCTGTTACTTTGACGCTGTAGGTCGGGCTTTCGCCCGACCTACAGAACACATCCTGAGCAAAATTTTTCCAGTAATACATGATTCATGCCACATACCCCACCACATCGTTTTAATCGGTATCGCTATCGGTATCGCTATCGGGTTCGATATTCAGAACGTTTCGACAGCGAACCCGATAGCGATGGTTAAGATCCATGCTCAGGTTACATACGATTACCCTGTTCCTATCAGACTTTTTTCAAGTTTTCAGGATAAAACGACGAATTGATTCAAGTCAATGGACGAATCGCACAAGTCGTGTAAGAATGGCTCAAAAACGAAAGGAATTATTATATGAAATGGACCGATGAGGCGGAAGCGGCCCTGGGCAGCGTGCCTTTTTTCGTCAGAAAAAAAGTCAGGGCGAGGGTTGAAAAGGAAGCGGCCGCAGAAAACAAGAAGCTCGTCACCCTGGCCGAAGTCAAGGCCACCCAGCAGCGTTTTCTTTCAGGCATGGCCGCAGAGATCAAAGGGTATCAGGTCGAAACCTGTTTCGGCGCAAACGGCTGCCCGAACAGATGTGTCTCGGGAGACAGTCTGGTGGGCCGCCTGAACAAAATGTTTCAGGACGAAGACATCCTGTCTTTTCTGAAAAAATCGGTGGTGGGTCCTCTGAAATACCACCATGAATTCCGGGTGACCCTTGCGGAATGCCCCAATGCCTGCTCCCAGCCCCAGATCCGGGATGTGTCCATCATCGCCGCCGTGGTTCCCGGTTTATCCGACGAGCCCTGCTCCGCCTGCGGGGACTGTGTGGACGAATGCCGTGAGAATTGCCTCACCCTGCCCGACGATGCGGACCGGCCAAAGCTCGATCTTTTATCCTGCGTTCGCTGCGGAGTCTGCGTCAGGGCCTGCCCCATAGGCACACTGACCGGCCTGCAATCGGGGTACAGGGTCCAGCTGGGCGGCCGGCTCGGACGCCATCCCCGCCTTGCACGGGAACTTTCCGGTCTTTACACCGAAGACCAGGTTCTTTCCATCGTGAAAGAGTGTATCGACTTCTACAAAAAAAACAGCCGGGGACAGCGTTTCTCCCATCTTCTGGACGACGAGGCTCTGGCTGTTTTTGCAGAAAAATTCCACACATTAAATTGACTTCGTAAGAATATATAAGGTAACCGTGCCTGATGATAAACGCCGCTGAAAATAAACGATTCTTCCCGTATTTGTCATTCCGGGCGGCTCTGGTTTCTTCGGAAAGCCATGTTTTACAGAGCATCCCAGGCCTGTGTATTGCCCGCCACTGAGGCCGACCCGGAATCCATGCCCGCGAACGATTGGGCACATGAATTTTCGGGAACAGATGCACATGCCTGCGTGGATTCCGGGTCGGCTTTGGAATTCGGGTCTGTGGTTTTTGTGGAACCCCAAGATCTTTCAGACGTTCCATGATGTTAGGGGCCGCCCGGAATGACAAGGTTGTGAGCTTTCGGGTAAAGTTACGACGCCCAATTAACCTGAGGCGTGATATGGCCCAGGTTTCACCGAAAAACCCGGAGAAGCCTGGACCGGGCTCACATCAGAACTCCACCGCCAGTTTGGCCGTGACCGTGTCCGCGTCCATGTAATCCCCTTCGTAACGGCTGTGCAGGTACTCCAGACTAAGGCTTGTTTTATCAACCACGCCCCAGTTCAGCACCGCACCGGCTTGAATTTCGGGAAGGAATTCCCCGCTGCCCGCATCGCCGTCCTTTGAACCGCTGTAGCGCAAACCCGCGTCCAGATTGTCGGCAAAGGCGTAACCCAGCTCGATGTTCCAGGTTTTGGGCGTTCTTTTCTTCGTGTCGCCCCCGTCGTAGATTTCACCGGCTTCGAAGGATTCCACGGCAGCCACAACTTCGGCGGCCACGGTCACTTTCTCCATAAGGACGGCTGTAACAAAGGCGCTGTATCCGGCCACGTCATCGACCAGGGCGCCCTGGACCTGTTCGTTGAAGGAATCGGCAGCGGCCAGGCTGGAGATGTAGGACGCGCCAAAGGAAATCCCCTCAAGGGGTGTCACGGTGAGTCGGCCCACATAGCTGGACACGGTGTCGTCTTCTCCGGCCTCTTCCGCACGGCTGTTGAACACACCCACATCAAGGGTCATTTTATCGTTCAGAAAACCGTAACCCATCACCAGGGAGCCCTGGTTGGTTTCACCCAGTTCAAGGGTCAGGGGGTCGGTGACAAATCGGCTGTCGAAATTTCCGAAAGGAAGGACCATGCGCCCGGCCGTCAGTTTCACAGGGCAGGATTCCGGGCCTGTCCAGGTGACGTAACCCTCGTCGACAAACACATCGTCGTCCTCATATTTGAGGAGAACATGGGCGCTGATCTGCGACGTCACATCCGCATCAAAGGCCAGTTCCACCGTGGTGAGGTCCAGGCTCCCCGTGGTTTCGTCATCTTCCGCCGGATCATTGAAATCCCTTTTGGCATATCCCGCTTCCACTTCCACGACGCCGCTGATCTTCAGGGTGTCGGCCCAGGATGCCTGTCCTTTTTTCTCGCCCACCGACTTTTCCAGAGCCTGGATCCGTTGTTCGAGGCTCGTGTTTTCCGAAGCCGTTTCAAGGGCCAGGGCCGGACCGCTCAGGGTGAGTACCGCCACAAGAGACCATGCCATGGGGTAAAACATCTTTTTCATTTGCTTTTCTTCTCCTTTGTCTTGAGTCAATGTGTCTTAGTAATCAAAAAAATTCATGCCGCTTCTCCGTTTCCACAGGTCCGGATGACCTGGGAGACGGTGCTCAGGCTGAAACTGGACAGCATGTGGACCGGTTTGTTGTGTTTCTTCCCGAGATTTTTCACCAGGGCGCAGGCCGCGTGGCTGTTGCAGTTCACAGGACAGAGCACGATATCCGACCGTTTCAAGCGGTTTTCAAGGTGTTTTCCCCCGCCTTTCATATGGCCGTTGTGGTAATCGAACACCCCGCCGCTGCTTTCCACGATCTGGCGGTAACGGGATTCCATACGCTCGATCCCGCCCACGATCAGCACGCGTTTCCGGCAGAGGTCAAAAGCCGGGCACTGCTCGTCGCAGGTGTTCATGGCCGAGAAACGGCACAGGTGTCGTGTAACCGGATGTCCCATGCACATATTCAACCTCCTTGACCTGTGGTCTTCGATTCTTATTAGCTAATACTAATACTATTAGATTTATCTACTTTAAAGTGCCTTAAAAAACCGCGCGGGTTTACCCGAGCGGCCTTAAACGCTCACATCAACACAAAACTCACGCCATCAGCTCAGCAGCTTTCCATCCAAACAGGGCCCTCTGTCCCGGCACGCCTCGCATTTTTCCTTGTTGAGTCCGCTTTGCCTGTATTCATTGAAAGCGTTCAGCCAGTTTTCCCCGTTTTTCGGACAGTTTCTGATAAACTCCATGAAATCCGTCAGACTTTCAAGAGTTTCCATGCTCAAGGTGTGTTCCATCTTGCAGGCTTCATGATCTGCCGTCAGAGGATCGATTTTAAGGATATCCTTGAGAAACCTCAACAGGATGCCGTGACGCCGCCTCATTTCACGACCGACCCCCTCCCCTTGTTCGGTGAGACGGACGTATTCGTGTTTTTCGTAATCCACGAGGTGGCGGTCGTTGAGGGTCTTCAGCATGCTGGTCACCGTGGGCATCTTCACGTCCATCCGACTGGCGATGTCCTTGACCCGAACCATTTTCTTCTCCCTGTCCAGATCGTAAATGACCTCGAGGTAGTCCTCCATGGTGGAGGTCAACGGTTTGTCTTCGCTCTTTCGGTTGGTTTCTGACATCTTGGCCCCTCTTGCTGTAAATGCAACAAAACTTAATTAGATGATTCTAATAACGTGGTCCTGTTTCATTGTCAAGAGGTTTGACGTTTTTATAACCGGTAACGCCGGGTTGAACCCGGCAAAGGGGCCGAGTGCAACTCGGCGTTCCCCACCGCATGTCAGATGGAGGACGTAATCTGACAAAATGGCCCCGCCCTCATAAAATTTATGATTGAGCCGTCCCACCCGTTATGTTAAATTCATGAACATTGGTTTGACGGTTCACGGTTAGAGAAACGCATCGGGTAGTTTATGAAAGAAGAAACAAGAGATTTTGATTTCAACATCGGGCATATCGTCAAGAGCCCGTGCCTTGCCTGCGAGAAACGTTTCAAATTCCCCAGCTGCATGGACTCGTGCCTTGTCCTTGACGAGATACGAACGCTCCTTGCCCGTGGCGTTTCAAGTTCCCGTTCTTCATCGGAGTCTTAGGCGCAATATTAAACCGGCAATTAAAAACCATAACATCTGTGGCCAGTGAGCGGTTTAGACGTTTCCGACCCACTCATCCAGCATAACTCCGAGACTCTCTTTCCAGTCCCGCCGACTGATATTGAATATTTCTTCCATGAAAGAGCAGTCCAAAGCCGAATAGGAAGGCCGTTTCGCCGGTGTGGGATAATCGGAGCCGGGGATGGGGAGAATCTCTTTCACGGCAAGAGGCCGGTTGTCCCTGGTCCGTTCGATGATCTCACAGGCGAAGCCGTACCAGGTCGTGACCCCTTTCCCGCAGTAGTGATAAGTGCCCCAGACATCCCCACGACCAGCCCTGGTTCTTTCGATAACCGAGATCAGGGCGTCTGCCAGATCTCCGGCAAACGTCGGGCACCCGAACTGATCATGGACCACGCGGATCGTGTCCCTCTCTGCGGCCAGCCCAACCATGGTTTTCACGAAATTCCGACCATGAACCCCGTAAAGCCAGGATGTCCTGACGATCAGATGCTGCCCACAGTTTTTCCGGACCTCCATCTCCCCTTCGGCTTTGCTGGTGCCGTAAACCCCAAGGGGCGCAATGGGGTCTGTCTCCCTGTAAGGCGCCCCTTTCGTCCCGTCGAACACATAATCCGTGGACAGGTGAATCAGGGGTATCTCAAGTTCTGAACAGGCTCTGGCCAGAAACGACGGCCCGTCCCTGTTGACTTTATAGGCAGTTCCCCTGTCCGATTCCGCCTGGTCCACAAGGGTGTATGCCGATGCGTTCACCACCCAGTCGGGCTTTTCGCGGTGAATGGCAGAGAACACCTGGTCTTTATCGGTGATATCGAAATCGGGAAGATCGAAGCCCACAGGAGTCCAGGCTTTGTCATGAAGCTTTCGCATCAATTCCCAGCCCAGCTGGCCGCCAGACCCTACAACAAGTACTTTCATTTATATTTCCCCATAGATATCGGGTGATTTTATTTTGAGTATGCAGGAAAATTTTTAATTTCCATCTGCCGTAACGTAACGTAGGCCTTGTCCTTGTCGGACAACTTGGGAGTTTCAACAGGCCATGGAATGCCCAAATCAGAATCCGACCATAAGATACCCTGCTCATCATCAGGGCTGTAAAAATCACTGCACTTGTAAAAAAACATGGCCGAATCGCTCAACACACAAAAACCATGGGCAAACCCTTCGGGAATAAAAAGCTGTCTCTTGTTTGTTTCCGACAACGTCACACCAACCCAACGCCCAAAACTCGGAGAACCGGCCCTCACATCAACCGCCACATCATACACCTCACCTTTGAGAACCTGAACCAATTTCGCCTGGGGCCGGTTGAGTTGATAATGAAGCCCCCGCAAGGTTCCCCGATTTGAAAACGAAATGTTGTCCTGAACAAACTCGTTCATAATTCCCACGGTCTCGTACCGTTTACGGTTGTAAGCTTCCATGAAATATCCCCGATGATCTCCAAATACATCGGGTTCGAGAATCACAACCCCTTCCAGCTCTGTGTCAATCAGTCTCATGCCATCCTTCCATCGTATTTAAGAATATCCATCAGGTATTTTCCATAGCCGTTTTTCATCAAAGGTTCGGCGAGTTTTTCAAGCTGCTTTGCATCGATATATTCTTTTATGTAAGCAATTTCCTCGATACAAGCCACTTTTAAGCCCTGACGTTCTTCAATGGTCTGGATAAAATTTGAAGCCTGAATCAGGCTTTTATGCGTTCCAGTATCAAGCCAGGCAATTCCACGGCCAAGTTTTTCGACACAAAGATCACCTTTTTCAAAATAAGCGTTGTTCACATCGGTGATTTCCAGCTCGCCCCGGCTTGAAGGTTTCAGGTTCGAAGCGATATCAACCACCCTGTTGTCATAAAAATAAAGCCCCGTGACGGCCCAGTTTGAAAGGGGTTTTTCAGGTTTTTCCTTGATACCGGATATCGAGCCGTCTTTATTGAATTCGACCACACCGTATCTTTCAGGATCTTTGACCCAATACCCGAAAACCACACCGCCTTTAAGTTTTTCCATGGCCTTTTCCATATGGTCTGTCATCCCGTGACCGTAAAATATATTGTCACCAAGGATCAGGCACACGGAATCATCGCCTATAAAAGGCTTTCCAATAATAAACGCCTGTGCGATTCCTTCAGGCTTTGGTTGCTCCATGTAAGATAATGTTATTCCCCATTTGGATCCGTCCCCCAGAAGTTCTTTGAAATTTGGAAGGTCTTTAGGTGTTGAAATCAGAAGAATTTCCCTAATCCCAGCCAGCATGAGAACTGATAAAGGATAATAAATCATGGGTTTGTCATAAACAGGAATAAGCTGTTTGCTGATTACCTGAGTAATGGGATAAAGCCGTGTTCCCGAACCCCCGGCAAGAATAATACCTTTCATTCAACACCACCCTTTCTTTTTCCGTAATTCATGTCCATCCATTTTCTGTATTCACCGCTCCTGACAGACTCGACCCATTCAGGATGCTCCAGATACCAATCCACTGTTTTTTCAAGGGCCTCATCGAATGAATATCGGGGACGCCATCCCAGTTCCCTTTGAATTTTTGAGGCGTCGATGGCATAGCGCCGGTCATGTCCCGGCCTGTCTTCCACAAAGCGGATAAGGCCCCGACTTTCATTCTTTCCAGTGCGGGCCAGCTTCCGATCCAGGATATCGCAAAGCTGATGGACGATATCGATGTTTTTCCTTTCAGAGTTGCCACCGATATTGTAGGTCTCTCCGGGTCTCCCCTTTTCGAGAACCTCGAGCACCGCGTCACAGTGATCCAGAACATACAACCAGTCCCTGACATTTTTCCCGTCACCATAGACCGGGAGTTGCTTCTCCTCGAGGATATTGAGAATCATGAGAGGGATCAGCTTTTCCGGAAACTGGTAAGGCCCGTAGTTATTCGAACAATTGGTCACGACAGCGGGCAGTCCGTAGGTCCGGTGATAAGCCTTGACCAGATGGTCCGAAGCTGCTTTTGATGCCGAATAAGGGCTGGAGGGATCGTAGGGTGTTGATTCCGTGAATTTTCCCTCTTTCCCAAGGCTACCGTAAACTTCATCGGTGGAAACATGAACGAATTTAAAATCCGTCTCCCCTTTTTCCTTCCAGAACTTCAGCGCAGCTTCAAGGAGATTGAACGTCCCGTTGATGTTGGTTTCGACAAATGCGCCTGGGCCTGTTATCGACCTGTCCACATGAGATTCGGCAGCAAAGTGTATGACCCCGTCAAAATTCCATTCAGAAAAAATTCGGCGTAAAAGTTCCTGGTCGCCAATGTTTCCATGGACAAAACAATATCGGTCACCATATTTCTCCGACACGTCACTCAGATTCGACAAATTCCCGGCGTAGGTCAAAGCATCGAGATTAACGATCCGATATCTATCGTTCTTCTCTAACGTGTTCTTAATGAAATTCGTTCCAATAAACCCGGCTCCGCCAGTCACGAGCAGCGTCTGATAATCCATGGGTTCCTTTTCCCTCATATTCTTTGTGGTTTCAAAACAAAAAAAAGTCCTGTCACAGCTATGATCAGGACTTTGGCGATTTGCAGGATTTGATAACTTTTTATAAAAACGAAACATGGGAACGCCGAGTTGCACTCGGCACCCATTGTCGGGTTCAACCCGGCGAACCAAAGAAAGACACAGTCACCAGAACCAACCCATCATCAATGCCTCACAGGACTGTACTCCGGAACGATCTCCCTCAACCGTTCAATGATCGCCTCGGTATCCTGGTCTTCAGCAAGGGCCGCCAGTTTCCCGATGTTTCCGTTCAGAATCTGGAGGTTGTGATGGGAGCCCCGTAACACCATAATTTTCTTGTGCTCCGTCTTCACAATTCCCTCTCCTTCGGTGATCAGTTCCTCATAGAGTTTTTCACCGGGTCGCAAGCCCACATAATCGATCTGGATGTCTGCATCTGGTTCAAGACCCGAAAGACGGATCAAATCCCGTGCGATATGGTCGATCTTAATGGGATCTCCCATGTCCAGAATGAAGATTTCGCCGCCCTCGCCCATGGCCCCAGCCTGGAGGATCAGCTGGGCCGCTTCGGGAATGGTCATGAAATACCGGGTGACTTCCGGATGGGTGACCGTCACCGGCCCGCCTTTTTCAATCTGCCTCTTGAACAAAGGCAACACACTTCCGGCGCTTCCCACCACATTGCCGAAACGGACAATCATGAACTTCGTGCGGCATTTCTTGTAATACTCCTGGTTCTGGATCAGGATTTCCGCGATCCGTTTCGTGGCTCCCATCACATTAGTGGGTCTCACGGCCTTGTCGGTCGACACGAAAACAAAGCGATCCACATCGAATTTCGTCGCGCACTCCGCCAGGTTGAACGTACCCATAATATTGTTCCGGACCGCTTTCCAGGCGTGAAATTCCAGCATGGGCACATGCTTGTAAGCCGCCGCATGAAAAACGATCTCGGGCCTGTATTCCTCGAACACCCGTTCAAGCTGGGTCATGTTCTGAATATCCGCGAGAATGGGAATAACCTTGACATCCTTGTAACGGGTCTTCAACTCCAGGTCAATTTCATACAGAGGGCTTTCCGCCCTTTCATACAAAAGGATCAGCGCAGGTTTGAATTTACAGATCTGCCGGCAAAGCTCCGAACCGATGGAGCCGCCCGCGCCGGTCACAAGAACCACATGACCCTTGATATATTTCCCTATTCTCGCCTCATCGAGCCGAACATCCTGGCGTCCTAAGAGGTCGGCGTAGGACACCTCCCGGATGGAGCCCAGGGAATAATTCCCGTTGACCATTTCATCGGGCCCCGGAAGGGTCTTGAACGACAGGCCGCTTTTCTTGCAGTGCTTCACAATGGTTCGCATCTCTTCAGATGTGGCGGTGGTGATCGAGATCAGGGCTTCCTCAGCCCCAATTTTCTCGGAGATGGTTCTGATATCACTGATTTTCCCCAGCACCTTCACACCATGGATCAGCTTACCGATCTTGACCGGATGGTCGTCGAGAAAACCCACCACAATGTATTTTTTCCCGGCACTGTCACGGATCAGCCGGAAGATCTTTTCTCCCATGGACCCTGCGCCAATGATCAAAAGCCTTTTGGGTTTGGGTTCGTCCTCGTCCCCTTTCGAAAACAGGTTACCGTAATGCTCGTAGAACATCCTGACCATCAGCCGCGCCCCTGCAATGGTCAAAATGGTGAAGCAGAGGTCCATAATAAAGACCGAACGGGAAAATCCCACAAAACGGTTGTAGATCAACAGGGTTCCCACGATAAAACAGAAACTAACCACCGACGCCGTGAAGATGTTCATCACGTCACGGATACTCGTGAACCGCCACATTCCCCTGTAAAGATTGAACAGGAAAAAGAAAAGGATCTTCACCGACAGAACCATGGGAAGGGTCTTGAGAATAAGATCGTACTGGGACGGGCTCAACCTGAAATCGAACCGGACCAGATGAGCAGCGAAATAGGACAAGGAAATGGCAACCACATCCAAAAGCAAAATAGCTATCAGATTTCTGTACAAGCGGATTTTTTTCATAAAATCAACCCAACTGTCATTTATCAAACATTACTGAATTAAACGCGGGCTTTGCATACGTGAATTTATAGGTGAAATGTTTTGGCATTTTAAATAAAGTTAAGCACATAATCAACTTAAATTGATATTCATAAAAAACTAATACAGTTTTGAATGTATGAGAGCTGTCTGAAATCAAGTTACAATAAACCCTTTTTGGTAATTTTAAAACGTATGCCCACAGAAAACAGAACAAAAAAAAAAACATACTGCGAGAAACGATAACAATGAAGCTAAGTCATTGTTACGAATTACAAACACAACACATCCGATAACCAGTTGGACAACCCCATAACCCAGTGACACTTTCCAGTGATCGATTCCGTATTCATTGGCAAGAAGCTGGTAGACATGTTTTCGATGGGCTTGTGACAATTTGTCCCCATCTCGAATTCGGATTGCCATGGTCGTCAGTTCATCAGCGTAAAAGGGAAAAAGAAAAGCTGTCATACAAATAAAATCAAAAAAACTCGCGGACAAAAGAACCACTAAACAGGCAAAAACAAATCCCAACAAAACACTCCCAACATCGCCCATGAAAACCTTGGCCCGTGGAATATTAAAGGGAAGGAAACCCGCGCACGAACTGGCCATTGCAACCGAGAGAACATTATAAACAGAGTCGCTCCCCGCCCCATGCCCATAAACCGCAAGCAGAAGAAAACCAACCACACCCGTGATGCCCGCAATGCCGTTGATCCCGTCCATGAAATTATAGAAATTAGCGGTCCCAACAATAAACACACTCAAAGAGGCAAGCAGAAGAGACCCCATGAGATGCGTATCACGCATCGACATCAACCCCATTAAAAACACCAGCCCACAACCAAACTGAACCACCAGCCTGGTCCTTGGCCTGATATCCAGGCGGTCCCCAACAAAGCTGACCAGGGCCAAAACAACTCACTAATCCAAAACGATTTTGAAACACCCAAATACAACGAACAAAAAACAAAGGCGGCCAGAATACCGATTCCGCCGCCCTTTGGGATCACATTATCATGAGAGCTTCGCTCATTCGGCACATCAACAATGCCAAGCTTAAAACCATATCTTTGGATGGCCCAGGCCCCCAGCCCTCCAGTCAACAAACAGACGAAAACAACGATAATACCTTGCATAGCCCCATCACTCTTTTTCCCATTGTCAATACGGAGGCCGGAAGTCAGAGGGCAGAAGTCCGACCTCCGACTTCAGTTCTTTAACAAAAACGCACCCGGATCTTTCAGCATTTTACCAAGCATCCGCCCCACAGCTTCGGCTTCACCTGTGAGATACGCATGTTGATCATCAGATATGTAATTACAATCTCTGGCACAGTCGAGCCAGGTATCGGTCTCAGAATTCTCACCATCACAGTCAGTTAATTTACTGACAAAGTGGGCCTCATACCGGCGTTTCGCCCAGGCCTCTCTCAAGTTCGCACATACGGAACGTGAAGATCTCCGTATTTGATCAATCAACGAATATTTCTCTTCAGCCGGCCAACTTCGTGAAAGTTTAAAAATCTCCATGGAAAGAGCATAAGCTTTCTTGTAAACATTCAAATCCTTGGCCGAATTAATCTGCGTACCAGCGTTCATTCCATTTTAGCATTAATTCAGAGACCAGAGGTCAGAGATCCGACCTCAGACCTCGCCTGCTTTATGTCCAATTTTCAACCTGAAGCCCCTGCACCCGTTCAAATTCTTTGATATTATTTGTCACCAGTTTTAATCCTGAAGAACGGGCATGACCAGCTATCATCATATCGTAAGGTCCTATGGGTTTGCCAATACTATACAATTCTGCCCGTACCTGCCCAAAATGATATGCTGCTTTATCATCAAAAGGCAGCACATTAAGCCGAGATACCATTTTCTCAATATCTATCAAATTTCGTTCCACCTGTTGTGAATGTTCTGCACCAAACACTAACTCTCCCAAAGTTATCGCTGAAATACACATTTGGCCATGATGCAGATTAAAAACCTTTTTCATATGGTCGGGACGGTTTTTCATAGTATAAATAACAATATTTGTATCGAGCATATACTTCAGCATTACAGAGACTCGCGAATCTGATCTTCGGGTTGTTTCCTATTTACCATAAAATCACTCGAAACACCTGACTCATCAAACCAGTCATCCCATGATTGTCCAACCGGAGTAATCACACGTCTGTTGCCAATTGCTGTAATTTCAACATCTGTAATCGACTCAGGAAAAGCTACTATTTTAGGTAAGCGAACAGCCTGACTCCTGTTATTATTAAAAAGTTTGGTTTGTATATGGGGCATGCCAACACCTCTTAATATTATTATTTATTCATAGCAACGACTCATCTGTTTATATCAACGATTATATACCCGCCACAGAGATATGTCAATTGTATATCCCATCACAAAAAAAATCGGACTACCGACCTCTACCCTCCGCCATCAGACCTCCGACCTCCAACATCAACAACTTCCCAATGCCCACCTTTATCAGGCCCAACGCGCTTAATACGTCCCCCTTTTTTCAGTATTCGAATATGCTCTTTGATGGTTCCACTGGCTTTTTGTAAATTATCCATCAAATCATTTTTTGTCAGGTGTGGGTTCATTTTCAGCAACTGAACGATACGCTCTCTGGTATTTTCGGGGGCGGTTTCTTTGAAAGGGACTAAAGCCCCGAATGAAACACGAAACACGCCGGAATCACTACCCAAGACAAGTCTCATATTCGAATAATCATCCTTAAGGTGATTTCGAATTCGAATAAATCCTGTCCCATACTTTTCAACCTCGCCGATCAGATAAAACGCTTCGGCCAAAAGCTTATTTCTGTGTGAAGCGCGGTAAAAATCTGTATGCAACGCCTCCAGTTTAAGTTTACCAAACAATTCACCAGGATTAATAAATTCAACATGCTCATCGAACATCTTGATGATAACATCAGTCGGATCGCGATAATCTTTATGAATAATAGCGTTTAATAGCAATTCACGTAAAACGGGTAAAGGATATTGCCACAGCAATTCCCGGTGAAACAGCCAGCCCATAAAAATCAGCCGGTTTCATGGATT
>CAZWTY010000036.1:0-36079 GCA_964637565.1 uncultured Desulforapulum sp. | reverse complement strand
GTATCGGTATCGCTATCGGGTTCGATCGTCAGAACATTTCGATAGCGATACCGATACCGACAGCGATAGCGATGGTTAAGATCCATGCCAATGTTACATGCGTTTGCCCTGATGAGAACTTGCGCAGCCCTTTTACCCTGTGTTAGGATGGATAAAAAAAAAGACAGATTATCTTATGAACGTTCTGGGGGAAAACCCATGTCACAGGAGCCCACCATGCTGGATCAGATCGAAAAAAAACTCGGCGAACTGACCGTGTCCAAACAGAGGAAGCGAACGGACAGCTACAGCGAGCTCGTGTTTTTCAACAAGGACATGAAAAAATGGGACCAGGCTCTGTCAGGCGTTTTGGGTCCGTCCATGAAATCGAAATCCACACAAACAGACGAAACCCTGGCCACCCACCTGAAAAAATTCGGGGGCATCCGTTCGGGCCAGACCCTGTACTACAGAAAGTTTGACGACTGCGCCGTGGTCGCCATGATCTGGCCCTGGAAGGACAGGACCCACACCACGCTCAAGCTGTCCATGATCAGGAACTGACGGACGTAAACCCTGCCGTTTCAAAAAAACACGACCATTCTGAAAACCTCCCTATCACCCAACCTTTGGCCTGAAACGATCGGGAACATCGCCCTTCCTGTTTTTCCATCCCGGGTACTGTTTTCTTCCTTTTCTCGGGACCAGGGGTTTCATGAACCTCGGAATGGTGCTCACGTCTCCTTTTCGCATGTGCTCCACACCCTGCCTCGCCATCCAGACGGCGATCATGGCATGAAACATCCACGAAGGAAGGGTGACGTTGCCCAGGCGTTTATAGATGGCCAGCAGCAGACGGGCCAGGGGTTTCATCCCCGTGGCCTGGATAACCATGATGATGAAGGTGAGGAGTCCCTTGGAATAGTTGCCGTAGTGGGAATGGTAGTACCAGGGGTCCAGGTCCAAGGATTTGGCCTTGTCGTAAAGCTCGGTGCCGCAGTACATCCGCAGGGAGTAAAGAATCAGGGTGAAGCGGCCTTTCAGGGACAGAAGAAACCTGATGGAATCCTCCATGTCCTTTTCCGTGTCCACCAGGGGGTTGTCGATGATCAGGTCGTAGTAGGGAAAAACCATGTGGGGCCAGGATCTCAGCATGTCGTGGCAGGATGTGAACTGGCTCAGAAGGCCCGGACGCCGGTAGGATCTCAGGGTTTCCCGGTTGGCGCTCTGAAAACCTGTCCGTGTCCGGATCATGCCGGCCCGGACCAGGCCGTCGAGTTTTTCTTGTGTCAGATAGGAGGGAATGATCCCCATCACGGCAAAGGGCAGATTGATTTCCTTTTTGTATTTCCGGCAGAACTCCTCGATGTAGGACTCGTCATGGAAAATGAACCCGTCGTCGGGGATGCTGACGTATTCCAGGTCAGGAGACAAACTGAGGCAGTACTTCAGTTCGGCGATCACGTAATCCACGCTGTGGTACCTGAAACAGTCGTAGCCCTTGCCCAGTTTCCTGTAGCGGCTGTTGACGCAGTAGCTGCACTGGAACGGGCATCCGTGGCTGGTGAACACCGAATAGTACGAACCCATGTACCTTCTGAGAATCCGGTCTGTGACAGGAACAAGCCGTCCTTTTTCCGCGATGAAATGACCGTCCGGGCCGTAATCGGGAAAGGGAAGGCTGTCGATGTCTTCCATGGCGGGCCTGACGGGATTTTTCACGATTCCTTCAGGTGTTTTTATCCAGAGGTTTGGAATCTTTGTATTCTGTGGATCAAGGCACCACTCGTAAAGAGGGTCGTACCCTTCTCCCACCACGATGTGGTCCGCGATTTCCAGGGCGTCTTCAGGAAAAGACGAGCTGTGGACGCCTCCCAGGATCAGGGGTTTATCCAGAAACTTAAGATGGTTCACAAGCTGGACCACCCTGTCCCTGTCAGGGCTCATCATGGTGATCCCGATGGCGTCGCAGTCTGAGACACAGCGGCCTATGTCATCCAGAAGTTCTAAAGGATAGGGCCTGGGCCTGTCCTGGTGGGTGACGATCTTCCAGATCTGGTCGTAGGTTGTCAGGAAAATCATGACCGTTTCGACGCCCCGGGACTTGAGGTAGGCGGAAAGCGACCTCAGGCCGTAGTTGTCGAAACAGTCCATGGGGCTGACCAGGGCGATTCGTCGTATCATCGGGATTTGAGCCTCTGGTCTCTTCTCAGGGTCTGTCGTCCTTGATGGGACGGTCGTTGATAAAATCGCTGATCAGCCGGGCCGTTTCAACCGGACGCTCTTCCTGGGGAATATGGCCGCAATCCGGGATCACGGAAATGACCGAGTTCTGGAGATCCTCCCGGAACCTCATGCCCACGGTGTCCAGGGGAATCCAGGTGTCGTTCTTGCCCCAGATGATCAGGGTTTTGGTCTTGTTGTTTTTCGTGGCGTCCTGAATCAGGTCCAGGCGGCTGAAGTCAATGCTCCGGGCCGTCAAAATCTGGGTTTTCACGGCGTTTTCACTGCACATGCGGCTGTAATAGGCCTGGACCCGTTCGTCTGTCACCTTGGATGGGTCGAACATGACCTGTTTCAGGTTAGACCGGATCATCCAGGGGCCGAAAAAAAGTTTCGAGGAAAAGGACGCCATGGGAAACCTGGCCAGACGGATCACGAAAGGCAGTTTCATGGGGTAGCCCCCGGCATCGATCAGAACCATCCGCTCCACCCGGTCCCGGTGATGCCTGGAAAGAAGAACCGTGATGGCCCCGCCCATGGAGTTGCCCACCACCACGGCGTTCCGGATCTGCATTTTCTCCATCCAGTCGTCCACGTCCTCCATGAGCGCTCCCACATCGTAACGGGAATCCAGGGGTTTGTCGGACCATCCGAACCCTTTCAGGTCCAGGGCGTAGACGTGAAACCCCTCTTTGTTCAACAGGGCCGCCGTTTCCTCCCAGGTGTAGGTGGAGGAGCCGAACCCGTGAAGCATCACCACCGTCTTTCCCGTTCCCGCATACTCGGTGTAATGATAGCGAACCCCTTTGATTTCGACCCAGTGGTCTCTTGGCGTGGAATCGGGAATCACACCGGCGGGAATGGTTCGGTTGAATAGACCGCACCCTGAAAGCAGGGCAAGGCAGACGATCACGGAAAAACAGCGACGAAACAGCATAAGACCCCTCCATGTTCAGTAGTTATAAGACCTCTCACGATTACACACAGATTCCACAAAACACAACGAAAAACAGACAGCCGTATGAAACACGCTTTCCCTTTGTTTCACGGCGCCGCCTGCCCTGATGTCCTTCCAACCCCTTGAACCTTCTGCATTTAGAGGGTTTTGGTTTACAAAAGTATTACACTGCAAACCGCTTGTTTCCTTGCCTAAACACAGCACCCCATTTAGTATGAACACGTCGCCAATAACTTACAGACAAGACTGTTTTAATTTATGAAAAACAAGACACCCATCGCAGTTGTCGGTATGGCCGGGGTTTTCCCCGGAGCCCGGAACCTTGACCATTTCTGGAACAACATCCAATCGGGAAAAAGCGCCATTGTGGACGTTCCGCCAAACCGATGGGCCTTCGACCCCGAAAAAGCCGTCAGCGACACGGTCAAGCCGGACAGAACCCTGTCCCGACGGGCTGGTCTGATCCTTGATTTCGATTTCGAAAGCGCAGGTTTTGATGTGGACCCGGGGCTTCTGGCCGAACTCGATCCCATGCACCACCTGGTTCTTTCCGCTGGCCGGGACGCCCTGAGCGACTGCAAGGGTCATATCAGCGACACCATGAAACAAAGAGCCGGAGTGATTCTCGCGGCCATCGCCCTTCCCACCGACGGATCTTCACGCCTGACCCGTGAGATTCTCGGAAAATCCTTTGAAACATCCCTTTTCGGAAGCATGGCGGGCACCGGGGTTTTTCCCCTGTCCAAAGCCGACTGCCTGGCCGGCCGTGTCACCTCTCTTCCGGGAGCCATGGTGGCCAAAGCCCTTGGCCTTCACGGCGGAAGCTACACCCTGGACGCGGCGTGCAGCTCGTCCCTCTACTCGATCAAACTGGCCTGTGACGAACTGGCCGGAAACCGGGCCGACCTGATGCTGGCCGGGGGCGTTTCCCGTCCCGAATCCCTGTTCACCCAGGCCGGGTTCACCCAGCTCAAAGCCCTTTCCCCGTCCGGGATCTGCGCCCCCTTCGACGCCGACGCCGACGGCCTGGTGGTGGGCGAAGGGGCAGGGTTCATCGTCCTGAAACGCCTTTCCGACGCCATCCGGGACAAGGACAGGATCTACGCCCTGATCCACGGGTCAGGCCTTTCCAACGACATCGGAGGAAACCTCCTGGCCCCGGACACCGAAGGCCAGATCCGGGCCATGACCCTGGCTTATCAAAATTCAGGATGGACGCCCTTTGACGTGGACCATATCGAATGCCACGGAACAGGAACACCGGTGGGCGACGGCATCGAACTGAAAAGCATGCAGGCGATCTGGGGGCAGGAAGGCTGGACCCGGGGCCAGTGCGCCATCGGCAGCGTAAAATCCATGATAGGCCATCTTCTCACCGGTGCGGGTATCGCCGGAGCCATCAAGACCCTTTTGGCCCTTCATCACCAAACCCTGCCTCCGTCCCTGAACTTCAGGCGACCCGGTAAAGGAAGCCCCCTTGAAAACGGACCTTTCCGCATCGAAGAGAGCGCCACCGAATGGAAACGGCGCAAAGAGCATCCCAGACGGGCGGCCCTTTCCGCTTTCGGGTTCGGCGGAATCAACGCCCATATCCTTGTGGAAGACTACGAAAAGGACCTGGCCAAAACCTGGCCTGTTCCAGCGGATATCGGAAACCTGCCCCTTCCCCAGGTTGCCGTGGTGGGCATGGGCGTCTTTTCCGGACCATTGAAAAACCTCGAAGACTTTCAGAATCTTGTTTTTTCCGGGGCCCCCCTTGCTAAAAAACCGGCCGGCCCGTTACGGTTTCGCGGAACCGAACAGGTGGCGTCCCTTCACCTGAACGGAAAAACTCCTCCAGCCGGCTGCTACATCGACGATTTCACCGTGTCCCTGGGCGAATTTCACATTCCTCCCAACGAGATTCCGGACATCCTTCCCCAGCACCTTTTAATGCTGAAAGCCGCCGGCGAAGCTCTGGACAACGCGGGTATTCCAAGACGCGTGGACCGTCCCCGCATGGGATCGTCCATCGGCATGGCTTTTGACTATGAAGCCGCCAACTTTCACCTGCGCTGGAACCTTGAATCGGCCGTGGACACATGGAACGAAACCCTGAAACTCGGCCTTGACGAACAGCAGAAGTCCCAATGGCTGGAAAGCCTGAAAGACAGCGTCCACCCTCCCCTCACCGCCGCACGGACAACCGGTGCCCTGGGCGGCATCATCGCCAGCCGTGTGGCCAAAGAATTCCGCCTGGGCGGGCCCTGTTTTATCGTGTCCTGCGAAGAAGCCTCGGGACTCAAGGCCCTTGACATCGGCCTCCGTTCCATCCAGAACGGGGAAACCGACATGTACCTGGTGGGGGCCGTAGACCTGCCCGGTGATATCAGAAACCTGGTGGCCACGGAAAAGATCGGCGGCAGCACTCCGGCCCCTTTTGAAGGGTCCGTGGCCCTGGTTCTCAAACGTCTCGATCTGGCCCTTGAAGACGGGGACCGGATTTACGCCCTGGTGAAAGGCGTGGGCAAAGCCAGCATGGGTGGCATCGACGACCCGGCCGTCTCCGGGGATGCGGTTCTTATGTCCCTCCACCGTGCTTTCGAAGACGCTGCCGTGGATCCGAAGGCAGTGACGCTTCTGGAACTCCAGGGCGACACCCTGGAATCAGTGTCCCGGGTTGAAAAGAAAGCCCTCGATCAATTTTTCTCCAATGGTGTTTCCGTTCAGGCAGCTTCTGAAACACCTGTTACCGGCTCCATATCCGAACTTACCGGCTGGGCCGGCTCGTCCCACGGACTCCTGTCTCTGGTGAAATCCTGCCTCTGTCTGTACCAGAACAAAAAAGCGGCATCTGTGGGAAACAGCTCGTCCGGCCCGGCCCTGGCCCTGGTTTCTTCCATGACCACGGACGGCAACGTCTGCCACGTGCTGGTCGAACAGCACCAGGGTCCAGATCATGGAGTTCATTCCGATGCCCTTCTTTCCGTGGCCCCGCGAACAGGTTCCACCGTCACCCGGACAGGCCACACCATTCCCGTGACCGTGGGTGGAAAGATCCTGAAAGCACCCGAACATCCTTTTCCCATGCCGAATCTTTCCCCTGAACCGGCTGAAAACCCCGGCATGACTGAAATCCAAGAACAGCCGTTTACACCAGAACCAGTCACCCTCAGTATCTCAACAGGACGTTCCGATGACGCGGTCAGAATCATCACCGAGGCGATCCAAAACTACGCCCTGACCAACATCCGAACCGCCCAGACCCATGAGGCGTTTCTTGATTTTTCCAACGTCATGGCCCGGACCTTTGCGGAAACCCTGGGGCTTCAGGCCGATCTCCTGGCCCAGGGTTCTCTGGATTCCGGCACCGTTCACGCCCTTCTTGAAACAATTCAGGTTCAGGCACCGTCCCTGCCGGGTGTTGAAACCCTCACGGACGCAACACCGGCGAGGCTTTCGGTTGTAAACGTCATGTCTTCGGCACCTCCCGTTTTCACCGTTTCACAGGTTGAGCGTCCCGAACCCGCCTTTTCACGTGACATGTGCATGGAATTTGCCATCGGCTCCATTGGCAAGGTGCTGGGCCCCATGTTCGACATCGTGGACACGTACAAAGTCAGGGTCCGCCTGCCCGACGAGCCCCTGATGCTGGTGGACCGGATCATCCGTGTGGAGGGTGAGAAAGGGTCCCTGAAATCAGGCAAGGTGGTCACCGAACACGACGTGCTGCCCGGAGCCTGGTATCTGGACGGTGACCGATGCCCGGTGTGCATCTCCATCGAGGCCGGTCAGGCCGACCTGTTCCTCTGCTCCTACCTGGGTATCGATCTTGCCGTGAAAGGAAAAAGGAGTTACCGGCTCCTGGACGCCGTGGCCAAGTTCCACGATGGGCTTCCCAAGCCGGGAGACACCATTCGCTATGAAATCGAAATCGACCGCTTCATCAACCAGGGCGAAACCTATCTGTTCTTCTTCCATTTCAACGGCTACATCGAAGACCGGCACATCATCAGCATGAGAAAC
Source organism: uncultured Desulforapulum sp. (assembly GCA_964637565.1). Classification (GTDB taxonomy): domain Bacteria; phylum Desulfobacterota; class Desulfobacteria; order Desulfobacterales; family Desulfolunaceae; genus DYJE01. The sequence continues at coordinate 28,914 of CAZWTY010000036.1, read as the reverse complement.
GGCTGCGCCGGGTTCTTTACCGACAAGGAAGTGAAGGATTCCGGGGGGATCATCCTCACGGCCGAAGAAACAGCCCCGGTTCCGGGAACCCTGACACCGGTCTGGAAGGATCTTACGCCCTACTTCGGGACCGGTGAAACTTACAGCCTCACCGACAGCCAGGTCAACGCCCTGAGGCAGGGTGATCTGGGGCAGGCCTTTGGGGGCGTGTTCACAGGAAAAACCCTGTCGCCCTCCCTGGTGATTCCGGGTGGCCGGATGAAGCTGGTGGACCGGGTTCTTGAAATCAATCCGGCCGGCGGACGCTACGGCCTCGGAACCATCCGGGCCCAGGCCGACATCCATCCGGACGACTGGTTTCTCACCTGCCACTTCGTGGATGACAAGGTGATGCCCGGCACCCTGATGTACGAGTGCTGCATGCACACGTTACGGATACTCACCATGCGCATGGGTTGGGTCACGGACCAGCCCGGTGTGCGCTGCGAGCCGGTTCCGGAAATCGCCAGCGTACTCAAATGCCGGGGACCGGTCACCGTGGAGACGAAACACGTGTTTTACGTGGTGGACATCAAGGAAATCGGATACATGCCCGAACCTTACGTGATTGCGGACGCCCACATGTACGCCCACGATCAGCACATCGTAATGTTCAGGGACATGTCCATGAAACTGTCAGGCACCACACAACAGGATATTGAACGTTATTGGGGGATATAACGCGATGAAATACTCGAAAGTCTACATTGATTCATTCGGTTACGAACTGGCGCCCATCGTGGTCAGCTCCAAGGAGCTGGAAAACCGGCTGGAGCCCGTGTACAAAAAAATGCGCATCAATCCAGGGCAGCTGGAAGCCCTGACCGGAATCTACGAACGACGGTACTGGCCCACCCGCCATAGCATGCACGAAGGGGCATCCATCGCCGCCAAGCGGGCCCTGGCAAAATCAGGCCTGTCCGCCTCGGACATCGGCATGCTGATCTACGGCGGAGTCTGCCGTGACAACATCGAACCGGCCACGGCCTGTTCGGTGGCGGACTGCATCGGGGTGTCTTCCAAGGCCGTGGTCTTTGACGTGTCCAACGCCTGCCTGGGCGTTCTCACCGGCATGATCCAGGTGGCCAACGCCATCGAACTGGGACAGATCAAGGCAGGTATCGTGGTCTCCTCCGAAACCTCGCGCCAGATCGTGGACGCCACCATCGAACGGCTGATCGAATCCCCGGACATGGAGATGTTCAAGAAAACCATCGCCACCATGACCGGCGGTTCCGGAGCGGTGGCCGTCCTCCTCACCAGCCAGGAGCTGTCGGACAAAGGCCACCGTCTCAAAGGCGGCGTTCTCAGAAACGCGGTCGAACACCACAGGCTCTGCATCTGGGGACCGGATGCCGGCATCATGGGCCGGGGCGGCGAAGTGTTCATGGAAACCGATTCCGTGGGCGTGCTGAACAACGGCACGGTTCTGGGGCAAGAAACCTACGCGGCCTTCCGCGAGGAAATGGCCCTGACCGCCGACCAGCCGGACAAGGTGATCTGCCATCAGGTGGGTTCGGCCCACCAGAAAATCATCCTGGACACCCTGGGTATTTCCAAAGAAAAAGACTACGCCACCTACCCCTACCTGGGCAACATCGGTACCGTGTCGCTTCCCCTGACCGCCGCCATCGCCTCTGAACGGGAATTTCTCCGGAAAAACGACCTGGTGGCCTTTCTCGGAATCGGCAGCGGCCTCAACTGCATGATGCTGGCCATCGAGTGGTAGCGTCAAAAAACCCTTGCATAATCTAAAGCCTCCGGCATGAGTCCGGAGGCTGGATGCAATTCCAAAGTTCGACGCTCCTGTTTTGTTTCATTGCATATCGGCCTGTCGTCGGATATAAAACAAACGTTTGTCTACTCAAAAATCAGGGAACCATCACTCATGGACATGACGGCTTTCAGACATCTCTACCCTTTCGAATCCCGCACCACCCCTATCCGGGGTTTCAAATACCACTATGTGGATGAAGGACAGGGGGACCCCCTGGTGATGGTTCACGGAAATCCCACCTGGTCGTTCTACTACCGTCACCTGATCCGTGACCTTTCGAAGGATCACAGGTCCATCGCCGTGGACCACCTGGGCTGCGGCCTTTCGGACAAACCGGGTCCGGACCGCTACGATTACCGCCTGAAAAGCCGTGTCGAAGACCTGGAAGCGGTTCTGGACCGTCTCGAACTGAACCGGAAAATCACCCTGATCGTCCATGACTGGGGCGGCATGATCGGGCTCTGCTACGCCCTCAGGAACAAAGACCGGATCGGGAGAATCGTGATCACCAACACCTCGGGATTTTTCCCTCCGGGTCGCGGCATTCCTTTCCGTCTCTGGATCATGCGTTACATCACGCCCTTTGCCAGAATCGCCACCCTGGGGTTCAACCTTTTTGCCAGGGCGGCCCTTTACATGGCCCCGAAAAAGCCCCTGGCCGACGATGTGAAAAAAGCCCTGGTCGCACCTTACGATTCATGGGACAACCGCATCGCCACCTACCGTTTCGTCCAGGACATCCCGCTGAAACCCGAAGACCCGAGCTACGACCTGGTAAAACAGACCGACGAGCACCTTCACGAACTGTCGTCCATCCCCATGATGATTCTCTGGGGAAAATACGATTTCGTGTTCACCATGGAGTACTTCAACGAATGGAAAAGACGGTTCCCGAAAGCCAAGGCACGGCTGTTCACCGAAGCCGGCCACTACCTTCTTGAAGACGAACCGGAAAAGGTCTGTGAAGCCATCCGGACCTTTCTTACGGAAAACCCCCTGCCTTGCCAGCAGGAGGAATGAAACGGGTGGATTTATAAACCGGATTAAATTTTTTAATTGAGTCACGATCATAACCATGGCCAAGAAAAAGAAAACTGATGCGGAGGAAACCGGAACCGAGGAATCGGCCCGACCGAAAAAGCGATCCCTGTTCAAGCCGATCCTTCTGGTTGTGTGCCTTCTCCTCCTTGCCACCGCAGCCGCTACCGGCTGGGTGTATTACATGTTGAACCGTGAAACCCCCATCCTTAAAAGCGCACTGCCCCCGGAAACCCTGTCGTTTCTGAAACGGCAGATGCCCGAACTGTACGCCGGCTTCGCTCTGCTGGACGAGGAGATCGTGCTCACCTACAATGAAATGACACGCATCGAAAAAATCGCCGAGGCTTTTCCCGAACAGAAAAAAATCCCGGACACCGAATATAAAATCTGGGAATCCAGCATGAAATCCCTCCAGAAGGGTCAGGCCGATTTTGAAAAAAACATCCAGATCATCTTTGTTTCCTACCAGGTCAACCCTGAGACAGGCCAGGCCCTCATGGAAGAAAAAAGAGACGCCCTGAAAGAGAACCTGGACAACCTCGTTTCCGCGTCAAAACCCCTGACCGACAAACTCAGGGAACTTGAAGCGAAAAAGCCTTATATCCAGCGGATGAAAGCCAGGATATTCAAAGGAACCCCATGAACACGACCATCCCACCCATCGTCAATGTGGCCTCTTACCTGAAAAAGCAGGCCGAGCTGAAACCGTTCAAACGGGCCGTGGTCTTTCCCCACGGCAAGGACGCCCAGGGGCGCATCGCCTACACCCACCTCACCTTCCGGCAACTGGACCATGAATCGGACAAAATGGCCTTCGGACTCCAGAGCATCGGCATCACCCGTGGCGTCAAGACCATCCTGATGGTGAAGCCCTCCATCGACTTTTTCATCCTGACCTACGCCCTGTTCAAGACAGGAGCCGTTCCCGTGGTGGTGGACCCGGGCATGGGCGTGAAACGGATGATCGAATGTCTGGAATCCACCGATCCCGAGGCGTTCATCGGCATTCCCCTGGCCCATGTGCTCAGGACCCTGGCGTTCAAGTCCTTCAAATCGGTGAAAATCTGGGTCACGGCAGGAAAACGGCTGTTCTGGGGAGGACACACCCTGGACGGGATACGGAACCTCACCAGCGCATGCTTTGATTTCGTGGAAACCCACGCGGATGAAACGGCGGCCATTCTGTTCACCACAGGCAGCACCGGCCCTGCCAAGGGCGTGGTCTACACCCACGGCACCTTCGACGCCCAGGTGAGAAACATCGAGGCCCATTTCAAAATCGCCGATGACGAAATCGACCTCCCCACCTTTCCCCTGTTCGCCCTGTTCGATCCGGCCATCGGCATGACCGCCGTCATCCCGGACATGGACCCGACCAAACCGGCCCTGGTGAACCCTGTGAAAATCATCGAAGCCATCGAGAACCAGGGCGTGACCAACATGTTCGCCTCTCCGGCCCTGCTGAACCGGGTGGGAACCTACGGACGCGAAAACGCCGTGAAACTCCCCACCCTGCGCCGCGTGGTGTCTGCCGGAGCCCCGGTGGGCCCGGCCAATATCGAGCAGTTCGCCACCATGCTCGAAGGAGACGCCCGGATCCACACCCCATACGGAGCCACGGAGGCGGTTCCGATCCTTTCCATCGACAGTGAGGAGATCCTCAACGAAACACGGCAGTTCAGCGAAGAAGGCTACGGAACATGCATCGGTAGGCCCATCGAGGACGCCGACATCAAGATCATCCGGATCTTCGACGGTCCCATTCCCACCTGGTCCGACGACCTTCTGGCCGACACCGGAGAAGTGGGGGAAATCACGGTCAGGGGCAGCCTGGTGACAACCCGTTACTACAACAACCCCGAAGCGGACAGCCTGGCCAAAATCGACGAAAACGGCCAGATCCGACATCGCATGGGCGACCTTGGCTGGCTTGACAACAACGGCCGGATCTGGTTCTGCGGCAGAAAAAACCACCGCGTGGAAACAAAAGAAGGAACCCTTTTCACCGTGAACTGCGAAGCGATTTTCAACCGGCATCCGGACGTTTTCCGCAGCGCCCTGGTGGGTGTGGGGCCCATGGGCTCCCAGATTCCGGTGATCATCATCGAAAAGAGGCCCGAGTCACGCAAAAGCGAAACCGAACTGCGAAACGAACTGCTGTCCATGGCTCAGACCTACGAGCTGACCAAAGGCATCCAGGATATTCTGTTTCACGACCGGTTTCCGGTGGATATCCGCCACAACTCCAAAATTTTCCGTGAAAAACTTGCCGTATGGGCGGAACAGAAAATGGGCGGCGCCCGGGAGACTGAATCATGAGCGAAAACGACAACCCCACCTTTCTCGTCACGGGAGGCGGAGGCTTCCTGGGTTTTGCCATTGTGGAACGGCTCGTCAAACAGGGCCACCGTGTAAAAACCTTTTCACGGGGGTTCTACCCCGAACTCCAGGCCCTTAACGTCACCCAGGTTCAGGGGGACATCTCGAACAATGAGGATGTGGACAGGGCCGTGGAAGGATCGGACGTGGTGTTTCATGTGGCCGCCAAACCGGGTGTCTGGGGAAAATACGAGGATTACTACAACACCAACACCCTGGGAACCCAAAACGTGGTGGACGCCTGCCTGAAACACAAAATCCGGCATCTGATCCACACCAGTTCTCCCAGCGTGGTTTTCACTGCGGGCGACATGGAAGGGGCGGATGAATCGACGCCCTACACCACGGCCTTTCATACCCCCTACATCGAGACAAAAAAACTGGCCGAAGACATCGTGCTTGACGCTGTCCGCAACAAAGGTCTCAAAGCCGTGATCCTGAGACCCCACCTGATCTGGGGCCCGCGGGACAACCACCTGGTGCCCAGGGTCATCAGCCGGGCGAAAAAGCTGGTCAAGGTCGGCTACCGGAACAACCTGGTGGACACCCTGTACATCGACAACGGCGCCCTTGCCCATGTGCTGGCCCACGAGGCCCTGACCCGAAACCCCGCCCTTTCCGGAAAAGCCTATTTCATCACCAACGGGGAACCCCGACCCATGTGGGATATCATCAACGGCATCCTCGCCGCCGGAGGCCTCCCGCCTGTCACCCGGGCCCTGCCCCACCGCGTGGTCTGGTGCATTGGGGCTGTCCTTGAGTTCATCTACGCCCTGTTCCGCCTGCCGGGCGAACCGAAAATGACCCGTTTCGTCGCCGACGAACTGGCCACGGCGCACTGGTTCGACATCAGCGCTGCCAGGAACGACCTGGGCTACAATCCGCCTGTCTCGACCGAGGAAGGCATGAAACGCCTGGCCCAATGGTTGAAAGATAACCCTGTAGGGAATGAGCGATAAAAAGAAATTCACAGATTGGAGATTTGGCTTGCACTACGTGATCCGACGCGAGGTTCTTAAAATCAAGAACACAACAAACCTTGCCCCATCAACGGAAAACAAGACGGTCTTCCCGGAATATCAGCCAATCAGGACTTGATTCCTGTCACAATTCATGAGATTTTAATTGCGGTAATCGACACGAAAGTCCCCACCAAGAAAAACTTCAGGATATCAGACACCATGGGTAAGATGATCAGAGCGGCTGCCGTGCAGCTTCGATCGGTAACAGCGGATTCTCCGGCCAACATCGCCGGCTGTGAACGCCTGGCCATGGAAGCCGTGGCACAGGGAGCACGCTGGATCGCCCTGCCGGAATTTTTCAACACAGGGGTGTGCTGGAACCCGGACATCGTAAAAGCCATCCAGCGTGAAGACGGAGAGGCCGGAACCTTTCTCAAAAATTTTTCCGAAAAGCACCAGGTGGTGATCGGAGGCTCCTTTCTGTGCAGGCTGGACGATGGACGCGTGAGGAACCGGTATCTGTGCTTTTCCGGCGGCCGTCTTGTGGGACGACACGACAAGGATCTTCCCACCATGTGGGAAAACGCGTTCTACGAAGGGGGAGATCCCGGCGACACCGGTGTGCTGGGTATGGCCGGCGATCTGCGGATCGGTGCGGCCGTGTGCTGGGAATACATGAGGACCATGACCGCGAAACGGCTGAAGAACCGTGTGGACCTGATTCTCGGCGGCTCCTGCTGGTGGAGCATACCCACCAACTTCCCGGGGTTTCTCCAGAATCTCTGGGAACCGGAAAACCGGAAGAACGCTCTTTCCTGCATTCAGGACACAGCCAGGCTTGTGGGAGCGCCCGTGATCCATGGGGCTCACTGCGGAGAGTTCGTCTGCCCGATGCCGGGAATGCCCATGGGCTACCATGGTTTTTTTGAAGGCAACGCGGCCCTGATCGACGCCCGTGGCCGGCTTGTCGCCTGCCGGACACCCTTGCAGGGCGAAGGGGTGGTGGTCGCCGATGTGGAAGCAGGGGCCGTTGAAGCAAATGAAACACCGCCTGAACGTTTCTGGCTCCGGAAACGGGGCTTTCTTCCGGCGGTGGCCTGGCATCACCAAAAATGGCTTGGCCGGAGATGGTATAAACGACACGTTCTTCAAGAAAACCATGGACGTTGATGCCTGGTCTGCGTCCCCGAATCCTGTATGCGATCACCAAAGGTCAACAGCCGTTCACGACGCTCACGTTTCCGGGCAAAGCCAGCGCGAAAGGAATATACCGATGAATACCCTGAAAACCTTTCTGTTCTTCATAACCCTTGTCATTTTCACCGTTTCGTCCTCAGAAGGGAGACCACGGACGATCAAGGCCGTGTACACCGACTGGCACCCCTACACCTACCAGAACAACGGCAAAGCCTCCGGGTTCGAGATAGAGATTCTCGACACCGTGATGAAAACCTTGAACATCCGGGTGGAATACATAAACTACCCATGGAAACGCTGCCTGAACAACCTGAAAGAAGGCAAGGCCGATATCCTCGTTTCCCTTCTCAAAACGCCGGAACGGGAAAAATATGCCTTTTTTCCCGACACTCACATCAGTATCTCCAAAACTGTTTTCTTCACCAAAAAAGACAGCCGGGTTTCGTTCAACGGTTCTTATGAATCCCTGAAAGACTTCAACATCGGCGTGATCATGGGGTTCAGCTACGACGAGGCGTTCGATAAAGCGGATTTCCTGAAAATCGACAGCTCCGTGGACACACGGACCCTGATCACCAAACTCCTCAACGACCGACATGACCTGGCGGCCGAGAACCAGGCTGTGGTCACAGCCTGCGCCAGACAGATGGGGGTTCGTGATAAAATCCGCTTTCTCGACCCGCCCATCCATTCGGAAAAACTGTACGTGGGATTCTCAAAGGCGAAAAACACCGGAAAACTCTGCTCGGATTTTTCCAAGGAACTGAAAAATTTCAAAAAATCAAAACAGTACCTGTCGATCTTATCAAAATACGGTGTGGAAATCAGCGACCGCTGAATCACCCGACATCTTCGGCATTTCGTTTGAACGATTCAAACCCTTCCTCGATTCTTGGCATAAGCTGGCGGCATTTCAAAAGATCGTTCCGGCCCGCGGCATTTTCCATTTCAATGGCGGTCTTCCAGAGGATGTTGGCAGAAATATTGGAAAAATAACCTTTCATTTTATGGACCTGGGTTTTGATGGCTTCGGGATTCCCCTCGTCGAGCAGAGTGCGGAGCATGTCGATGTCATCGGGCACGGTTTCAAGGAAAACCTGGACCAGGCGTTTCAGAAGGCCTGTGTTGTTGTTGATCCGGACCAAAAGTTCTTCCCTGTCAAAGGCTTTTACCTCCCTTGTCTGTGAACCGGAAACCGATGGCGCTTCGTGGTGTTCAATCGTGTGTGGTGACATGGCACTTTCTCCCCCTTCCACCGTCAGTTTCTTGTCCGTGATGTATCTCTTCAAGGTGTTGTAAATCTCGTCCGGTTCGATGGGTTTGGGAATATAACCGGTCATGCCGCATTCGTAGCATTTTTCCCGGTCCCCCTCCATGGCGTTGGCCGTCATGGCGATGATGGGCACATCATGATCAAGAACGTTCGAGGACCTGTCCCGGATGACCCGAGTCGCCGCAAGTCCGTCCATTACCGGCATCTGGACGTCCATGAAAACCAGGTCGTAGCGTTTCTTTTCCAGAATCTCGATAGCTTCCTTTCCATTTTCAGCCAGATCGGCGGTGAATCCGAAATTCTGGAGAATACCGATGGCCACCTCCTGGTTGATGGGGAAATCTTCCACCAGAAGAATCCTGAACCGCCGTTTCTGCTCTTCGGCGATGGTGTACCGCGTGATGATTTTCCCAGGTTTTTCCTGAAATACCCGGGGTGTTCCCAGGAGTGTGGCCAGGCAGTTGTAGAGATGGGAACGTTTGTAGGGTTTGTTGAAATAGGCTGAAAATCCCGCTTCATCGAAACGGGAAGCATCCCCCCTCTGCCCGATGGTGGTCATCATGATCAGGTTCGTGTCCTTGATCAGCTCGTCGTTCTTGATCTTCCGGCCCAGGGATTCTCCGTCCACCACGGGCATATCCCGGTCGATGATGGCGATCCGGTAAGGATCGTTGCTTTTTTTACCTTTTCGCATTTTCAGAATCGCTTCCCGCGCGTCCGAAGCTTCGTCCACACGGCACTTCCAGGACACCAGCTCGTTTTTCAGCACATTGCGGCTCGTAGCGTTGTCATCCACCACCAGGATATGGGTGCCCTTGATGTCATCCACGGTTTTGAAGGCGAAGGCCTTGTCGCCTTTGTGTTTTTCAAGGCAGACGGTGAACCAGAACGTGCTGCCCCGGCCCACCTCGCTGTCGATTCCGATGGTGCCGCCCATGATCTCTACCAGCTGACGGGAAATGGAAAGACCAAGCCCCGTTCCTCCGAATTTCCGGGTCGTGGAGGAATCCGCCTGGGCAAAGGGCTTGAAAAGGCTTTGCAGTTTTTCCGGTGAAATGCCGATCCCCGTATCTGTTACGGTAAACAGAATGGTCACATGGTCTTCGTCGTCGTTGCGGCCGGAGAACCGGTTCACCTCCACGAGAATTTCCCCCTCGTAGGTGAATTTGATGGCGTTTCCCACAAGATTCACGATGATCTGTCTCAGGCGGCCGGGATCTCCCACCACCCGCAGGGGCACGGACTGGCCGATGCGGCAGATGTACTCGAGCCCCTTGCTCTGGGCCCGCAGCGCCATCAGGTCGTTGGTGTCCTCGATCATGGTGAAAAGATCGAAATCGATGTGCTCCAGCTCCAGTTTCCCCGCTTCAATTTTTGAGAAGTCCAGGATATCGTTCAGGATCATCAGAAGAGACTCGGCGCTCTGCTGAATGGTTTTCGAGTAGTGGAGTTGGTCTTCGGTCAGCTGGGTTTCAAGAAGCAGCCGGGTCATGCCGATCACCCCGTTCATCGGAGTCCTGATCTCATGGCTCATGTTGGCCAGAAATTCACTTTTGGCGTTGTTGGCGTTTTCCGCTTCACGTGCAAGACGCTTGGCGTCCTCGATGGCGTACTTCAGCTGGATGTTCATGGCCTCGGTGTGGATCTTGGCGTTTTCAATCTCCTTGACGGAATTTTCAAGTTCCAGGGTACGGACGGCCACCTTTCCTTCCAGTTCCTCCTGATACGCCTGAAGTTCCCTGTCCCTTTCCTGAATCTGGGACAGCATATCGTTGAAACCATCGATCAGAAGCACAATCTCCTCGTAGCCTTTTTTCTCGGCGCGCAGCTCATAATTCCGCCCCTCGGACACTTCCTTCATCATGGATGTCAGGTGTTCGATGGGTTTGGAAATGACGCCCTCGAAACGTCTGGAAAGGGAAAACGCCACCAGGATGGAGATAAGAAAAACCGCAATGCAGGTGGCCAGGTAAAGTCCGAGTCGTTTGACGATCACGGCCATATCGGCTTTCACCACGATGGTTCCGATAACCTCGTTGTCGAAGGTGATATCTTCGGTCACGTCCATGTCGTTGTGTAAAAACGGAATTCCCACGGTTTTCAAGGTTCCGCTCCGCTTGACACGGACCAAAGGCGCCCCCTGGGTTTCGGCTTCCCAGTCGAAACGCCCCGACTCCTGACTTCTGGTCCTGGAGTAACCGGCGAAAAAATTCCCTTCCGCGGTGTAGATCCTTGCAGAGATGAGACTGGGTTCCACCCGGAGAGCGGATAGGGTTTCCCGTGCGAACGACGGGTCGTTGAAAGTCAGTGAGGCGATGTTGTTGTATCCTGTGATCCTGGCGATGATGGAAAGGTCCTTGATCATCTCTTTCCTGAACATCATAAGTTCACTGACCATCAGGAGAACCGTGGCCAGCACCATGATGAACGTGGTGATGGTCATGATCAGATGAATCAGTTTCTGCCGTATGGATAGTTTTTTAAACACGCTATAAGCAGCCTATAGGTTGGGGCATTAGGGTTCCCGCACAATGGTGGCAAGATTGAGGAGACGTGAACTGACCATCAGTTCCCCGCGCCTGATCGCGTCAGGGTTCACCTCGAACCGGACCTTGTTGCCTTTTCGGACAAATCCGATCATTCCTCCCTGTGCCGCGAACTCATTGACGCTGCTCACGGTGAGGCAGGGCCGGCCGCCGGTTTTCGACAGGATATCGGAGATCTCTTTTTTTACAGACTCACTGATATAAAGAATATGGCAAGACCTGATCTGTTCTTTGCTGCGGGTTCTAACGACAGACAGGGAACGTCCCTTGATTTTCTTCGCTTCGAGATTTTGCAGGGCGTCACCCAGTGAATCATCACCCAGGACACAGAGTACAATGGGGGCTGATTTTGAGGCAAAGGCTTTTTCCGGCCATTCCACGAATTTCGCGAAATTGAAGATATACGCCGCCTTGACATCATTTTCAGACATCACATCCGCTTTCACGGATGGAATGACCTGGAAAGTGATTCCAAAAAGCAGCATGACCATGAACGATTTCCGAAACATGCGTTCAACCCTTATCAGTAGTGTAGCGTGATTTTTCCATAAACGCTTCTCGGAACTTCCGTGGGTTTGTTCAGCACGAAGTCTTCCAGGTACTCGGCATGGCTTCTGTGAAGGAGATTCTGTCCGCACAGGGATAATTCGACCATTTTGGAATATTTCCAGCCAAGCCGGACATCCATATCCGTGTAACCTTCCACCGCGCCGTTCAGGACATCGTCCACATAACGCAGCCAGATGTCGCACTCCATGTTGAACGGCATGTCAATGGATGTGCGCAGGGAGCCCTGGTGTTTCGGGGATTCGTTTTTATTGTACACCGTTCCAACGATACCGGGCCTTTCCTCGATATCGATATCCGCCTGGAAAAACGTGTAGGAGGCGACAAACCTCATAAAAGGCAACGCCTGCCAGTTGGCTGAAAGTTCGAGACCCCAGGTGTCCGCATCCATGAGATTTCCCACATAAAGGGGCTGAACCACATAAGGGGGATTGTTGTCCATGACAGGGAAAGGGTTCCCGAGTTCATAGGTGGACAGGTTGTTGTACCTGTAGTAGAACGCCGTGCTGTCCAGGGAAAAGGTGTCGATGGCTTTCAATCGGTGGCCGATTTCGTAGGCCAGAAGATCTTCGGAGTCGTAATCCGAAAGGCCCCAGATGGTCACGGCGGCAGGCAGGGGACCGGGATTTTCAACAGTGCCAGGAGGAATGACCTGGCGTGTGAACCGGATGTCGTTGTCTCCCCGGCTCGGGGTCCTGACGGCCCGCGACACGGCGGACCACAACAGATGGTTTTCAGCGGGTTCCCAGAGCAACCGGATGTTGGGCTGAATTTCAGTGCCCGTGTACTCGTTGTGCTCGAAGCGCGACCCCAGGATCACCTGGAGATTATCGCGCAGAGAAATCGTGTCCTGGATGAATGAGCTGAATAAATCGTCTTTTCTTTCAGGCGTTTCAAAAGCGATCCCCACTACCGGAGATTCGATTTCATCGCTGGACAACCTGTAACCCAGTCCCCACACGATTTCATGGCTTCCAAGTGGATTCATTCTGTATTGGAAATCCATATCGAAAATTCGGTCCTTGATCTTGATCGTCCCCTCTTCCTTGTCCAGGGAATCGAAGTAGACCTGCAAAGCCGCCTCTGAGCCTCCCCGCAGTTTATGGGTGTACCGTCCCAGAAGGTTGAACCCCGTAATCTCGTTTTCAAGATCGAGATTTTTATAATAGGGTGTGTTGAGATCCAGAATGGTGGACTCTTCGTCGATCAGGCACTGGTAGACATCGCCCTGCAATGTCAGGTTTCCACCGTCGCCCAGGGTGCTGTCCGAACGGAAACCGGCCTGGAATTTCTCCCAGGAGTCATTGACACCGTGACGATCGTGGTCCACCATCTCGTCACGGTTGAAATAACTGGCGTAGCCCCTGACAAAATGGTCATCCCCCAGACTGTCGCCGAACCTGGCCCTTGCGAATCCCCGTTCATAAGTTCCGGCCCCGGCCACAGCCTCGATGCCCTGTGTGTCCCGGGCGTTTTTCGTGATAATGTTGATCACCCCGTTCACCGCGTTCGATCCCCAGAGGCTCGCCCCTGGACCGCGCACCACCTCGATCCGTTCCACATCTTCGATGAACAGATCCTGGTTTTCCCAGAAAACCCCTGAAAACGTAGGAAGGTAGAGGCTTCTGCCGTCAAGAAGCACGAGAAGTTTGTTGGAATAACGGCTGTTGAATCCCCGGGACGAAACCGCCCACTTGCTGGAACTGATCCTGGCCACATCGAGACCGGGAACCATCCGAAGAGCCTCGGGAATACTGGTGACCCCCGTCCTCCTGATATCTTCCGCCGTGATCACGAAAATGGCCGCCGCCGAACGTGACTGTTTCTGAGGCGTCCGGGACACGGAGATAACCTCGATGTCCGCCAGCTCCTCGATGCTCAGCTCCGTCAGATCACTGGGGGTGGCGGAAACGTCACACACCGCCCATGTCAGGAACATCAGGCTTATGACAAAACTGAAAAAAACGTGCCCACAGGGTAATTTAAATCTCATTCAACAGCTCCTCGATGGGATGGGTTTTTCATTTTCATGGGTATCGGCCCCACGACGTCTTGACGGCTCATGGCACCATTGAAACATGGGAGTCCAAACAATTGCCATGCCATTTGGGTTGGATCATGGGCATCACGTCTATTTCCAGGATTGATGCCGGTTCAAGATGCACGAACTATAGCACACAAGCCAAAATCTATTCAACGTTAAAAAAAACTTCAAAGGCATGGCCTTTGCACTCCTTGGACCTATCGTCCATCCGTATCAGAACCTTGACACCAAAGGTGCAAAAAAACACGGAGAAAGCATATGAACAGATCACACAAACCAGGCTTGAGACACAAAAAACATGATACACCTTTGTTCCGGACACGTCATCTGAACCAGGATGGAAGCCCCGTTTTTTCCAACAACCTGGTTCATGAAGCCAGCCCCTATCTTCTTCAGCACGCCCACAATCCGGTGAACTGGTTTCCCTGGGGGGAGGAAGCGTTATCCCTGGCGAAAACAAGAAACGCGCCCCTTTTCGTCAGCATCGGGTACGCCACATGCCACTGGTGCCATGTGATGGAAGAAGAGAGTTTCGAGGATCTTGAAATCGCCGAATACCTCAACCGGAATTTCGTCTGTGTGAAGGTGGATCGGGAGGAACGGCCAGACCTCGACGCCATTTACATGAGCGCGGTCCAGATCCTCAACGGAAACGGCGGCTGGCCCCTCAACGTCTTTCTCACACCCCGGGGAATGCCCTTTGTCGGGGGCACTTATTTCCCGGCCCGTGACGGAGACAGGGGACCTTCGACCGGTTTTCTCACGCTGATTCGTAGAATCCGTGACATTTTCGACACGAAACCAGAAATCGTTGAGTCCACAGGTCAGCAGCTCACCCAGGCCATCCGCCACATGCTGGTTCCGCCCGCAGGACGCTCTATTCCAGGACCTGAGGTTCTCGACAAAGCCACGGCCCTTTTCAGTCAGATTTACGACCCGAACCACGGTGGAATCAAAGGTGCGCCCAAATTCCCATCGTCACTTCCCGTAAGATTCCTGCTGCGAAAAGGCCAACGGCACTCCGGCGCCGATTGCCTGGACATGGCCAAAACAACCCTGGACCTTATGGCAAGGGGCGGGATCTACGACCGGATCGGCGGAGGGTTTCACCGCTATTCCACCGACGAAACATGGCTCGTCCCCCATTTCGAGAAGATGCTTTACGACAACGCCCTTCTGGCCATGGCCTACCTCGAAGCGTTTCAAATCACGGGAGACGAAACCTACAGCCGGATCACCGAAGAGACACTCGGTTACATCACGGCCGAAATGCGTTCACCCGAAGGCCTGTTCTTTTCGGCAACCGACGCGGACAGCCTCAGTGAAACTGGAGAAAAGGAAGAAGGGCTTTTTTTCACCTGGACACCGGAGGAAATCGACGCCTGCTTACCTGAGAACCTTTCGAATCTTGCCAAAACCTGCTGGTCCATCCAGGGTTCTCCCCATTTCGAAGGACGATACATCCCCCATCAGCGCTTCAGCGATCAGGAGCTTGCAGACCGGAACAACCTGCCCCTCCGGGAATTTCGGAAAAACATCGGCGAGATCAAAGCCGCCCTGTATCAGGAGCGTCTCAAACGCGAACCTTCTTTGACAGACACCAAGATTCTCACGGCCTGGAACGGCCTGATGATCTCCGCTTTTGCACAGGCGGGTTATATCCTGAAAAACCCTGAATTCACCGAGGTTGCGGTCAGGGCCGCCGAAGGCCTGATCTCCCGGGTCTTTTCAGATGGCCGTCTTTACAGGACGTTCCAGGAGGGAAAACCCAGACACAGGGGGTGTCTCGACGACCATGCCTTTCTCGGCCAGGCGTTTCTCGACCTCCACGAAACCACAGCCGAAAACCGATGGCTGGAGAAAGCCCTTGAAATTGACAGGCTTCTTGAAACCTTTTTTGAAGACAGGGAAAATGGCGGGTTTTTCATGACCGCCTCGGACCATGAGACCCTGATCGCACGGGAAAAACCGTCCCACGACCAGGCCACACCTTCGGGGAATTCCGTTTCGGCCATGAACCTGCTGCGGCTGTATGGCAAGACAGGCGAAACCGCCTTTCTCGAGCGCGCTGAAAAAACGTTCAGGGCCTTTGCAGAGGCCCTGAAGCAAAATCCCCACGCCTTTGGAGACATGCTGCTCGCCCTGGACATGTACCACGGCCATAAAGACGGACCGGTGGGGATGTCCACCGGCCCTCAACATTGAAACCTGTGATCAGGCTGTGAAATACTCGTCCACGAGGACCGCGGCGAGTCCGGTGTAATCCCCGGGTGTCATGGCTTTCATTCGGGCTTTGACATCCGACGGGATTTTTTCGAGACGATCGATGAAGGCCACCAGGTCTTCCCGTGTGATTTTCACGCCCCGTGTCAGTTCTTTGAGTTTTTCGTAGGGGTTGTCCTCTCCGTAAACCCGCATCAGGGTCTGAATCGGTTCAGCCAGAAGTTCCTGGTTGTCATCCAGGTCTTTTTTCAGGGCGGCCGGATTCAGTTCGACTTTTCCTAAGCCCTTCATGGCGTTCTTCAGCCCGATGAGAAAATACCCGAAAAGAGCACCCATATTCCGTAAAACCGTGCTGTCCGTGAGATCTCGCTGGAACCTCGACTGAAGGAGCTTCACCGAAAGATGTTCCATCATGGCGATGGCCATGCCCATGTTGCCTTCGCTGTTCTCGAAATCGATGGGGTTGACTTTGTGGGGCATGGTGGATGACCCCACCTCCCCTTCTTTGAGTTTCTGCTTGAAATACCCCAGGGAGATGTAACCCCACATGTCACGGTTCATGTCGATCAGGATGGACGCGCTGCGGATCATGGCGTGGAGCGTTTCGGCGATGTAGCTGTTGGGGTTGATCTGGGTGGTGAACAGAAGGGGCTCGATTCCCAGGTAACCGGCCACAAACCGTTTTCCCGCCGAAATCCAGTCGATGTGGGGGAAAGCCGCCACATGGGCGTTGAAGTTCCCCGTGGCCCCGTTCATCTTGCCTTCCACCACGATGGATTCCAGGGCGGCGATCTCCTTTTTCAGGCGCCAGGCAAAGTTGATCAGCTCCTTTCCCATGGTGGTGGGCGTGGCCGGCTGTCCATGGGTCCGGGACATCATGGGTTCGTACTGGTACCTGCGGCCAAGAACCTCGATCTGCTCGAGAAGGGTTTTCATCGTATTCACGGTCATGGCGAGACCGTCCTTGATCATCAGGGCGTAGGAGGTGTTGTTGATGTCGTCGGATGTGCAGGCGAAATGGACCCATTCCCTCACATGGTTCAGGTTCGCCCCGTCCAGTTCCTTCTTGATGAAATATTCCACGGCTTTGACATCGTGGTTCGTTTCTTTTTCGATCTCCTTGATTTTCAAGGCCGATTCGGGGGTGAACCGTTCCCCTATCCCTTCAATTGCCGCAAAACCCTTTTCGTCCAGTTCGAAAAGTCCCAGATCCTTTGATAAGAACGCGAGCCATTTCAACTCCACGGCAACCCGGTAACGGATCAATCCGAATTCCGAAAAAATATCACGCAGTTCCTGGGTCAGTCTTTTGTATCTCCCGTCCAGGACGGACAGGGCCATCATGCTTTCCATACGATTTCCGCTTCCTTATTATAGAGTGAGTTCCCGCCTGTCTTTAAATCGTTTCGTTCGGCCGCCGATCATCGTTATTGACAATCTTCTTGAGGAACTGAGCGAATTCTTCCCTGACGATCCTCCTGAACGCATGATAGAAGAAAAGGCTCATGATTTCAGTGAGCTGTCCACCCTTGGCCGTGAACTGCTCCGAGGCGGCCATTTCAAGGGTGGGCTCGATGTACCGCTCCATCCAGTGTTTGGCCGTTTGCCTGAAAAAATCCACAAATTTTTTAAGCTCTTCGGGGTCGTAGCCGTCCTTGGGCCGGAATCCGGAACGACCGATGTCGGTCACCAGTTTCCCGATCACCACGTCGTCACGGGAATATACCTTGACGCCGTTTCTTTCCTGGCAGGCGATGACGCCCCAGTTTTCCATCCGTTCCACCCATTTGGCGTCCATGCCTGTGACCCGGACAAATTCATCCGTGCCCTCCACCACATCGGAGAGAAGCTGGTCGATGGGTCTGAAGTACTCGCTTTGAACCCAGAAAGAGGTCTGTTCCATGACGCTTTTCTTTTTCTGGGTTTTCAGAATTTTCTTGATCACGGAAAGGGGAAGATAATAGTTGTCCTGAAGCCCTTTGATCACCCGGATCTGGTCCACGTAACTCTCGTCATAATCCGCCGTGTTCTTGCCCATCTTTCTGGGCTTGGCCAGAACGCCTTCACGGATGTAGTAGTGGATCGTTTCCCGGGCAACCTTCGTTCGTTGAACCAGTTCGCTGATTTTCATGAACAAGGCCCCCCATCCACAACGGCCGGTTTTTCCATATCAGTTTAACCCTTCGTATTCCAAGTCAATTCCGGGACATATTTACAGGCTGTCCCCCTTTTCGTCAACATCAAAAAAAATTGGGATTTATCTTCTTGACAAGCGCAAGACGAATAATTTATACGGTTGTAACATATAGTGTGTAGTCACACTATGTATTTTTTTCACCGGTTCAATCTTTTCGTTTTTTCAAAGAACGGAAAAAAATTTTATTCATGGTTTTTAACAGACGGTTCCATGGCGATCCACGTTTTGCGTAACATCAAACAAGGAGATTTTAAGATGCAACTGAAAGAATGCGTATTCATCGACGGCGTCAGAACGGCCAATGCACGTGCACACGCGGAAAAAGGCTGGTTCAAGAACCTCAAGCCCGACCAGACCCTTGCCGCGGTTTACAAAGCCCTGTTCGAGAGAAACCCCAAAGTAAAACCGGAAGACGTGGACACCGTCATCGTTGGAACCGCCAACCCCTCAGGGTTCCAGAACGACATCGGACGCCTTGCGTGGCTCGCCCATGGGTACCCAGAAAGAACAGCTTCCCAGACCGTATCGAACCAGTGCCCTTCCGGCATGACCGCCACCATCAACGCGGCCCGGGCCATCATGACCGGCGAGGCTGACATCATGATCGCGGCAGGCGTGGAAGACATGGAAAAAGTCCCCATGGGCGCCAACATGGCTTTTCCTGATAAATTCATGGAACGTTACTACATTCTCGACATTCCCATGGGCAACACCGCCGAAAAAGTGGCCGCTCTCTACAATATTTCAAGAGCCGACCAGGAAAACATGGCTGTTCACTCCCACAAAAGAGCCTGGGCTGCCACCGTTGAAGGTAAATTCAAAAACGAAATCGTTCCTGTGATGGGCAAGGACGATGCGGGCAACGATTTTCTGGTCGACAAGGACCAGTGGGTTCGTGAAAGCCTGGATCCCGCCCAGATGGCGACCATGAGAACCCCCTTCAAACCCGATGGAACCGTCACGGCGGCCACATCGTCCCCCCTGACCGCCGGAGCCGCCGCGCTTCTTATGATGAGTCGTGAAAAAGCCGATGAACTGGGTCTGTCCTACACCTATAAATACTCGCTCGGCGTTCAGGAAGGCAACGACCCCACGGTCATGGGCATGGGACCTGCGGTGACCATCGAAAAACTCCTCAAGAAAAAAGGCATCTCGCGGGAAGATATCGGCGTGGTGGAAATGAACGAGGCGTTCGCGGCCCAGGCCCTGGCCTGCATCAGGGAAACAGGCATCGACAAACCCAATGCGCCCTTCGACAAAGTGAATCTCTGGGGCGGCGCCATCGCCCTGGGTCATCCCCTGGGTGAATCCGGAGCCCGTATCATCGTAACGCTCCTCAACGTCATGAAAACGGATAAACCCGATGCAAAATACGGCATCGCCACCCTGTGCGGTGGTTTCGGCAACGGCGTCGCGGTTCTGATCGAAAAAGTATAGTCCTCTTAAACACGGTCCGCAGACTGCTTTCAACATCTGCGGACCGCCTCCGCTCTTTGATAATTCACTGACCGGTTTTTTTCAGGGCCCGCTCTCAGGGGCCGAAAGAACGGGCCTGATTCATGGAGGTGCCTTCAGGTGTTCTGTTTTTTTGCGTTTGTTTTTTCAGATGATCGTGCTATGAATCAGCATATCCTTATGTTTTCAGCAGTTTCACAGAACGTTTTCCAACAACCGGAAAAAAGGACTTGTATGGGACCTGACGGCCGTCATCTTTTCAGGTTCTGACAAACGGGAAATGCCTCCAGAACGGATGGATTTCCTGATTTTTTTTCAGGTGCTTTGAATCGACCACACATCAAAGGAGGGCGCGTTGTCTGAGACCATCACCACCACCGACAGGCCTTGGCTGAAACACTACGACCCGGGGGTTCCCCAATCCATCCAGTACGAAACCATCTGCCTTCCGGAAAAGCTGGAATCTATAGCCCATGCGTATCCATCGAAAACAGCCTTGATTTTCATGGGTTACAAAATGAGTTACAGGGAGCTGGTCACCATGAGGGACCGTTTTGCCACCTGCCTGGCGGATTTCGGCATTCAGAAAGGCGACCGGGTGGCCATCCTCCTGCCCAACACCATCCCCTGTGTGGTGGCGTACTGCGCCATTATGAAAATCGGCGGAATCGTCGTGATGAACAACCCTCTCTACACGGACCGCGAACTGGAGCACCAGTTCAACGATTCCGGAGCCCAGGCCCTGGTGACCCTTGATCTTCTCGTGTCCCGGATGATCAAGCTCCGGCCGAAAACAAAAATCAAACAGATCGTCACCACATCCATCGGGGACTACCTTCCCTTCCCCAAAAACCTTCTTTTCCCTCTGGTGGGAAAAAAGAAGGGGCTTGCCGCCGACGTTCCACCGGCGGATCAGGTGTTCACATGGAAAGAACTGATCGCGAAATACCCGCCCGACCCTCCAAAGGTCCGTGTTTCCCATGAAGACACCGCCATGTTCCAGTACACCGGGGGAACCACGGGGGTGTCCAAAGGCGTCATGCTGTCCCACGGCAACCTGATCAAACAGTATCAGGCCCTGAAAGCCTGGAACACACGGGTTAAGGAAGGAGACAACGAGGTGATGCTGGGGGCCCTTCCCTTTTTCCATATTTTCGGCATCACCTGCTCGATGAACCTGGCGATCTGTTCCGGCTGGACCAACATTCTCGTTCCCAAACCCCAGCCCAAAGAGCTTCTCGAAACCATGAGAAAATTCAGGCCGACCTTCGCGCCCCTGGTTCCCACCATGCTCATCGGCATGCTCAACCATCCGGATATCACCAAAACGGATCTGTCCTGCATCAAGGGCTGCTTTTCAGGCAGCGCCCCCCTGCCCGTGGAGGTGATCAAATCCTTTGCCGATAAAACCGGCACCAACATTTCCGAAGGATTCGGCATGACGGAATCGTCTCCTGTCACCCATTCCAACCCGTTCAACGGATTGAGAAAAATCGGCAGCATCGGCATCCCTCTTCCAGACACGGATTGCCGCATCGTCGACCTTTCGGACGGCCAGACCGACGTGCCGGTGGGAGAAACCGGAGAACTGCTGGTGAAAGGTCCCCAGGTCATGCAGGGTTACTGGAACAGGGATGACGCCACCCGGGAAACGGTGAGAGACGGCTGGCTTTACACCGGCGATATCGCAAAAATGGACGAGGACGGGTATTTCTACATTGTGGACCGTAAAAAAGACATGATCATTTCTGGAGGTTACAACGTGTATCCCCGAGATATCGATGAAGTTTTCTATGAACACCCCAAAGTCGAGGAAGCCTGCGCCATTGGGATTCCCCATGAAACACGCGGTGAACAGATCAAGGTCTTTGTGGTACTCAAGGCCGGGATGACCGCGACCGAGCAGGAGCTGATCGACTTCTGCAAGGACAAACTGGCCAGGTACAAACTGCCGACCAGCATCGAGTTCAGGGACCAGCTTCCCAAATCGACGGTGGGAAAAATTTTGAGAAAAGAGCTGCGGAAAGAAGGCAGCTGAACTTTTTTTTATCTGGTATCTGTTTTACAGTGTCATTTTTATCACAATTCATTAGGAGTCGTTTATGCAGCTTGACAACATGATCATTGAAAAAAAAGGCCATGTGGCCATTCTCACCATCAATCATCCCCCGGCCAATTCCTGGAACCTTGCCACCATGGAGGATTTTGCAAAGGCGTTGGATTTCGTGGAAAATGACAAGGACGTGCGCGTGGTGATCCTGACCGGTTCAGGTGAAAAATGTTTTTCCGCCGGTTTTGATGTCAGTGATGTGGGCAATGTGGCCAAAACCGCCCCCCTGGGACGGGAGCTGTGGAGGCGTGTGGACCGGTTTCCCAAACCCGTGATCGCGGCCATCAATGGTTTTGCCCTGGGCGGCGGCCTTGAATTGGCCCTTTCCTGCCACTTCAGGGTCATGGTGGACGCACCCAAGGCCAAAATCGGCCTGACCGAGCTGAACCTCGGCATCATTCCCGGCTGGGGCGGGACCCAGAGGCTCCCTGCCGTGATCGGAAAAGCCAAGGCCCTTGACATGATCCTTTTCAGCAAACGGGTCGACGCCAAGGAAGCCCTTGAAATCGGTCTTGTCAACAAAATCTCCGAACCGGGTAAAGTTCTCGAGGACGCCCTCGAACTGGCCGAGACCCTCGCCAAACGGCCTCCCCTTGCGGTGAGCTGCGTTCTCAAAGCCATGTCCGCAGGTGAATACGAAGGCAAAGACCAGGGTCTTCTGGTGGAAAGCCAGGGCAGCGATCTGGTGGCCACCTCCAAAGACGCCATCGAGGGTTTCATGGCCTTCATGCAGAAACGTGAACCGAATTTCACAGGTGAATAGACCCTGATCTCTTGAAACAAAAAACCCGGCGGACTTTCCGCCGGGTTTTTTATTTTCAATAGCGACGAATTACCGCTTATGCCGCTTCAAAAAGAGCCTTGATCCGGTCGATCAGGGCCTGCTCCTTTTCATCCACAACCTCATCGGCCAAAGCGATCTCCTTGGCGAAAACCAGGGCTTTTTCCCTTTCCTTTTTTGTTTTGATCAGCAAAGGCAGGGCTTCGATGGCTTTGTCAAAATCGGTCTGGAGGATCCGTCCCTGGTCACGGGTGATCAGTTTCAGTTCTTCGTTGCTGATATTCCGGAGACGCTGGTGCTTCTGGACGATCCGGGTCGCCACCTTGAATTCCGCGTCTTCGATTCTGCCGTCCGCGCCGGCAATGGCCACCATCATCCGTATCACGCCTTCGTTGTACCCGCCTTCGGTCACGGAGTTCAACAGCATTTTCTTGTCTTTTTTGACATCGAACGCCATGCGTTTCCGATCCCTTTCCATTTTTTCCGGGGTGTTCTTCAAATCGATGGAGTCGGGGAACATCAGCCGCAGGAGAGGATTCTTGTAGATGGTGACAAAAGTCGCCTCCTGGGTGAGGTCACGGGCTTCCTTGTAGAGATCCCAGGCGTCTTCCACCAGACGGGAAACCATCTTTTCCATTTCGGTGAAAACGTTTCCTTCCCGGGTCGCGTGTCTGGCTTCCCGGATATAGGGCGCCAGGGTTTTCACCGGAATGGTGAGGGGATTCAGATCCGAGACCATGTACCTCTGGGTTCTCAAAGGGTGAAGCTGCCGCATGACGGCTGCGGTATGTTTCGTGACAAACGGCTTGATGAACGGCCTGAAAAAAGCCTGGTAAAATTTGTCGTTCAGCTCGGAAATCACGGCGACGTGCTTGAAGGCCTCCTCGTCTTCATCGCCATCGTCGTAAGCCAGGATGTCCTCGATTTTCCGTTCTTCGAATTTCACCTTGTAGTCGTTCATCCAGGGCTTGCTGGGGTTCTCCACAATGACCATTTCATAAAGACCGGGTGACAGAAACTCGATCATCTCCACACTTCCGATGATTTTTTTCTGTTCTTTCTTGGCGATGGACGTGGCCACGAAAATACCCAGATGGCCTATCTCGGGGTGGACGATGTACACGATGATCTGACGGTTTCTCTTGATTTCCTCCACAGAAGGATAAACTTTGGCGATCCAGTTCAGGGCTTGCTGAGGCGGGGTGATGTTATCCCCCTCCGAAGCGAAGACAACGACGGGATCCTTGAAATGCTTGAGGTCGATGGCCTTGCCCTTCTCCAGCTCGAAGGTCCCCCGAACCAGTCTGTTTCCTACGAAAAGTCCGTCCACGATGGTGTGGATTTCCTCCGTGGTCATCATGAAAAAGCCACCCCACCACTTTTCAAAATTCAAGAAGCGCTGGGCTTCGGTGTCAACTTTTGCGTAGAGGTTGTACTGCTTGCTCCAGAATGTGTTGGCCGGATTCAAAAGCTCCATGTTCAGAACAAGATTGGCTCCGTCAAAAAGGCCGTGCCCAAGATCTCCAAGGAGTGTGTTCATCCATACTCCGCCCAGAAGACCTCCCTTGTAGCGCATGGGGTTCTTTCCCCCGACGCCGGACCAGTACGACAAAGGCGAGCCATTCAAGATAAGGGGCCCCACCAGGTCGGGTCGGTCCGCTCCGAGAAGGGCGCCGGCCCATCCTCCCTGGCAGTTGCCAATCACCGTGGGTTTCGGTGCGTTGGGATGACGCCTCCTGACTTCTTCCAGGAATGCAATCTCCGCGTTCTTCACATCGGCGAGAACCTGCCCTTCCACAGGAAAGGGAAAAAACATGATAAAGTAAACAGGGTGTCCCTTGCTGAGGGCAAGCCCAATTTCCGAATCCTGCTTGGATCCCCCGATGCCAGGGCCATGACCCGCCCGTGGATCGATAATGACGATGGGCCTTTTGTCGGTTTCTTCACCTCCCGATTTGAGATCGGGACTTTTTCTCTTTTCCTTTCCGTCGGGAACGTCTCTGTCGTATTTACGTTTGTCGATGATCCGGGCCAGGGCGTAATTGGCGGGACGCTCCAGAGTCCTCCCGTCCATGATGATCTCATAACTGAAAACAAGAACCGGGGGCTGCCCTTTGTCGTTGTGGTCGAGATAGATATTTCCCCTGTCCCGCAGAACATCCATGAAAAGAACGGAACGCTGAAAGCTGTCCGTCATGTAATCCATTCCCTGTGCGAAAAAACTGTCCTTACCCCACAGGGTTTCCATTATTCCAGATACATCCATGGTATCCTCCACGTTGTGACGAACCCGCCACATGTCTGTTGATTGAACGAATATCAGGGTGGTTAGAAAGGTTACCGACCCTTTATCGGGTCAAGAATCCATGAAAAAACATAAGTAATGGTGAATATTATAATTTTATATATTCAATTTCAACAGTTTTCACGACAAAGGTCTTTGACATGCCTCATCGCAAACGATTGAAACTCTCCGGCAAGCCGTTATTTTCCTTTTGAATTTTTTTGATTTTAACCCTATAATGACCCCGTCGATTCATGATTCATCCGATTTATGACTCTCCGCTCCGCCTGTTGAACAGATTTTTTGAACGGCCAGATAATGATGGTCTCGTAAAAAAGTCACGTTTCAGACGGCTTCGGAAAAAGTTCGAGGTCAAGGCTTGCGAATCCCGAGGAATGAGGCGTACTTAAGGTACGCCGCAGTGCCGAGGGATGAAGCGTAACGCTTAAGAACGGACTTTTTACGAAGCCGTCAGATAATCGACGAAACCATGGTCTTTCCTTAACATAAAAGATTGGACAGCCCCAGCCTGATGATTTCTTCCCAAGTCAGATCCATTATCCACCTGATTTTGAACCCGTCATACACGTTCACCGAAAGCTTCATGCAGGCCATCGTGGCAGCAGGCTGCGCAGGAAACATCTTTTTTTTCCTGTACCTTCGTTTTGTGGGCTATGCGGAAAGTCCTGGTTTTCGTTTTATCGCATTTTCATTTTTCGCATCCTATCTCGTGATACTGAAACATGGGATCAGAGGGTACGCCAGAAAATTTTATTACCAAGCCACCCTTTGCTTTGTTCTTCCTTTTCTGTTCAACTATCTGTTTTTTCTAAACACAGACCTCCCCTTCTGGGCCATGTCCATGCCTCTGTGCGGTTTCATATACGGCTTTTTAAGTAAATTCTACATACTTCCGGTGGGTAATTTCATCGGATGGTTCACGGCCTTGACGGTTTTCCGGCACTTGCATCCTGACTTTGATCTTACGTTCTGGAGTTATCACGAAAATTTCGTGATGTCCCTTTTTGCCTCCATCGTGGCCAATATCCTTGTCATGGCGCTTGAAAACACCTACATGCGCATGGCCGAACTCAAAATCGAACAGTCCCGGCTCAGAGAGACGGAAGAAAACTACATCATGCTGATGGAAACGGAAAAACGGCTTCGTGAAAGTGAAGAAAAATTCCGCCTTCTCATCGAAAATGCCTCGGAAGGAATTTTCGTCATCCAGGATGAACGCGTCCAGTACGCCAATCCCAAATCCGTGGAGATATCAGGCTACACCCTTGAAGAACTTCTGATGAAGCCCTTCTTGCAGTTTCTTCCGGCGGATGAACACACGGCCGCCATCACCCGTCACTTCAGGACCCTCAGCAGCAACTCCCGAAACAGCAAGCAGGTCTTCAGGTTCTTGACAAAAAATGGCCAAATCCGCTGGATAGAAGTGGATTCCGTCAAAGTATCCTGGAACAACAGACCGGCATCGATCAGTTTTTTCGACGACATCACGGAACGGATCGAATCCGAACAGGAGCTGAAAAGATACCGCCACCGGCTCGAAGATCTGGTCAGAGAAAGAACACGGGAACTTGAAAAAGCTTACCAGGAACTGATGGTCGCAAAAGACAAGGCCGAAGCGGCCACGCGATCGAAAAGTGAGTTTCTTGCCAACATGAGTCATGAGATCAGGACGCCCATGAACGCCATTGTCGGAGTCTGCGACCTGATACGAAACACGGCCTTGACCGTCAAACAAAAAGAATACCTGAACATCATCCGTTCGTCTTCCAGGGCTCTGCTCTCCCTGATCAACGACATCCTGGATTTCTCGAAAATCGAAGCCGGAAAACTGGAATTCGAGGAAGTTCCTTTTGTCCTGAACGAAGTCATCGATGAAGTGTCCGATATGTTCCGTGACAAAATCCAGGAAAAAGATCTGGAGTTTATCATCGATATCGCCGCGAACGTTCCCCAGAGGCTAATCTCGGACCCTTTGAGGCTCAAACAGGTTCTGGTCAATCTCACCTCCAACGCCATCAAATTCACGAGCAACGGGGAAATCTGCATTTCCGTCACTTGCGAAAGCAAAACAGACGATCGTGCGGTGCTTCAGTTCAGTGTCAGGGACACGGGGTCTGGAATTCCGTCCCATCTCTTGAACCAGGACGGCCTTGAAAAGCTGTTCGAATCTTTTTTTCAGGCCGATTCCTCCAGTTCACGAAGACACGGCGGTTCGGGCCTGGGGTTAAGCATCACCCGGAATATCGTGGACATGATGAACGGGAATATTCATGTTGCCAGCGAGCCAGGAAAAGGAAGCACGTTCACCGTGACAGCAGAGTTCAGATACCAGACCGGTGAAGTCTCCTTGAGATCCATGATTCCCAACGCCCTGAAGTCGATCAGGGTTCTCATCGTGGATGACAATCCCGCGACCCTGTCCGTGATCAAGCGATTCATGGATTCTTTCGGTTTTTATGCCGACCTGGCCATGTCGGCGGAAGAAGCCATCCTTAAATACGACCGCTCCATAAACGAAAGTGAACCTTACCATCTGATCGTCATGGACGTTAAAATGCCCGACATGGATGGGATCACCGCCGCTGAAAAACTGAAAGCCAGGGGTCAGCAGTCCCCTCCCATCATTTTCATCAGCGCGTCGGATTACGGGAACTACGTTCACCGGTTTGGGAAGGAAAGCATCGAAAACTTTCTGACCAAGCCGATCAAACAATCCGTCCTGTTCGACACCATCATGAACGCTTTTGGATACAGGGCCGAAAAAATGGGCCAGAACATCATTTACAATGCCCAGACCCAGAACCTTGCCGGTGCGAAGATTCTCCTGGTCGAAGACAACCCCATCAACCAGATGGTTGCCACGGAAATTCTCACCTCGGCGGACATGGTCATCCACAAAGCAGGTAACGGCCAGGAAGCCATCGAAATTCTTAAAGAAATGAAATTCGATGCCGTTCTCATGGACATCCAGATGCCGGATATGGATGGCATCGAAGCCACAGGGATCATCCGGAACGAGTTGCATCTGAACCGCCTTCCCATTATCGCCATGACGGCGAACGCCATGAGCGGAGACAGGGAAAAATGTATCAGTGCGGGAATGAACGACTACATCTCCAAACCCATTGAAAGCCGTCAGATTTTTTTCGTTCTTTCACGCTGGATCTCCATGGACCCTCCATCAGGAACGGACATATCCACTGAAATCCACCAGGAAAGACATCAAAAGGTTCCGGCTGTTTCCCTGTCATTTCATATCGAACTGCCGGATTCCCTGCCAGGTCTCGATATCCAATCCGGCCTCAACCGGATCAATGGCAACAGATACCTTTACTGTTCCCTTCTGAAAGAATTTCTGACCGAAAATACCGACTCTCTGGCGAGAATCCGGAAGGCCTTGTCCCACGGCAACATGGAATACGCCGCATCGCTTATCCACACGATCAAAGGTGTTGCAGGAAATATCGGAGCCACCCGGGTCTTTCAATCAGCCAAATCCTTGGAATCGGTTGTTCAGGATGATTCACTCCGGGAGAAACACCTTGCGCAGCTGGAAAATGATTTGGCTGAAGTCATGGAATCGGCCCGTTTTGTCGAGACCGTCATATCATCTGTCGGCCAGAACGACTCAGAACAAGCAGCCCCTTCCACCCCAATCGATGAATCGGAACTCTGTTTCTTGTTCACAGATTTGAAAAAGAAGTTGGAGAACAACAGTTTCGAAGCCGAATCCCAGTTGCAGGTCATCTTGACCCATCTTTCACCCCAAGTGCGATTGAAAGCCAGCCATCTCGCCAGTCACATCAGCAACCTGGAATTCGCTTCCGCCATAAAAGAGCTTGTTTCACTTGCGGATTCCATGAATATCGACATCGGTCACTGATTTCACATCCAGGACGGCCTGTTTCATCCGCACCACTTTGATCTACACATTCTCCATCGCACGATGTGATAATGATGCTGTTTCATCGCAAATAAAACACTGTTCGTAAAATAGAATGAGGATCAAGTCTAGACA
>CAZWTY010000035.1:7215-36791 GCA_964637565.1 uncultured Desulforapulum sp. | reverse complement strand
GACGAGGGATGAAGCGCAACGCAGAAATCGGACTTTTTACGAAGCCATCAATGTTGGGCGTTGGATGTTCGACGTTCGTCACTTTTTACATTTGGAATGTAGCCACATCACAATAAAAAGGAATATCCATGTCACACCTCCGCCAGGATCTTCTGTTTTCCTGTGTCATTTTCGTGATCTGCCTCGTTGTTTTCTCGTTGGATATCGGAAACATTCCATCGGCTCCCAAAGGAATCCACGCCAAAGCCCTTGTGACCGGCGTGGACAACAGCCGGGTCCGGATCAACCTGATCGTCAAGACAAACGCCCAGTACCTGACGGTCAGGCTGCTGAACGGTCCCCACAAAGGCCAGGAGATGCAGGTGGTCAACATGCTGACCGGAAAACTGGAAATGGACGAGTTTTATGAAACAGGCAAAACCATTCTCGTGGAATACGCCGAGGTCGAAGGAAAACCGGCCAACGCCGTGGCCCGGGGGTACTATCGCCTGGGTCTGCAACTTTTTCTGATCGTGATCTTTTTTACGGTTCTCCTGGGTGTTTCCGGAATCACCGGTCTCAAGGCGGCCCTGTCTTTCGCTTTTTCCGTTCTCGTCCTCTGGAAACTGTTTTTCCCCCTGCTTCTGATGGGCTATCCGCCCCTTGGAACAGGCCTTGCCATCGTGGCCCTTTTGACCGCCGTGATCTGTTTTTCCGTGGGAGGACTCACAAAACGGGGCGTGGCCGCTTTTCTGGGGTCCATGCTGGGCCTCGGCCTCACCTGCGTCCTGGCTTGGCTTTTCGTGAACACTCTCCGGATACACGGCGCGGTCCGGCCTTTTGCGGAAATGCTCCTTTACTCGGGGCACTACGACCTGAACCTCACCGGGATCTTCATCGCCAGCGTGTTCATCGCTTGTTCGGGGGCTGTCATGGACCTTGCCATGGACATCGCCGCGACCATGGACGAGCTGATCGTCCGGGACCCCGGCATCGGCCTCGTGGATCATGTGGCCTCGGGCCTCAGGGTGGGACGGGCCGTCACCGGAACCATGACAACCACCCTTCTTCTGGCCTATTCCGGAAGCCATATCACCATGTTCATGGTGTTTCTGGCCAAAGGCCTTCCTGTTTACAACCTGCTGAACGCCCCGTTTATCGCGGCCGAGATCCTCAACATCCTGGTGGGAAGTTTCGGTGTGATCACCGTGGCCCCTCTCACCGCCCTGGTGTCGGCTGCCGTGTACCATATCAAACCGAGCTTCAGCAATAAAACCACTTGACTTCCAGGCCCTGTCCTGTGCATATATTTTAAAAAACATACCGAACAGTTTGTTTTAAACATTCAACCACCACACAGGGAGCATTTCCATGGCGGAAACAGGCAGGCGTTACACGGCGGATGTGGTCATCATCGGAGGCGGGCTGGCGGGTCTTGTCACGGCGTACGAACTTCTGGACCTGAACAAGAAGGTGCTGATCCTCGAACGGGACAGCCAGGAGAAACTCGGCGGACTGGCCAAGGATTCCTTCGGGGGCATCATGATGGTGGACACGCCCCTTCAGCGGAAAAACGGGATCAAGGACAGCCCCGAACTGGCCCTGGCCGACTGGATGAGTTACGCCCGGTTCGACGAGGACGCCCTGTGGCCCAAGGCATGGGCGAAACATTACGTGACCCGTTCCAGGGACATCATCCACGACTGGCTGGCCAAACGGAACGTGACGTTCCTTCCCGTGGTGAACTGGCCTGAACGGGGGCTCTACGTGCCCGGCAACTCGGTGCCGCGCTGGCACATCGCCTGGGGCACGGGTTACGGGATCATCGAGGCGATTCTCGCAGACCTCAACGCCCATCCCCTGATCAAAAACCTGACCATCCACTGCGGTCACCGGGTGGAGGGGCTCGATGTCACGGACGGCGCGGTCACGGGCTGTCACGGCGTTCTCGAAGGAACGGGCACCGAATTCCGGGCCGAAGGAAAAGCCGTGGTGGCGGCGGCGGGCGGTATGTGCGGCGGAGACCTGTCCATGGTTCGGGCGAACTGGTACAAGCCCTGGGGACCGCCGCCGAAAATCCTGCTGAACGGCTCCCACCCCTACGCCGACGGAACGGTTCACCGGGCCATCGAAACGGCCGGCGGCAACATCACCCATCTGGACAAACAGTGGCACTACGCCGGAGGCATCCGCTACCCCAACGCCGACATGGAAAACAAGGGTCTCAGCCTGGTGCCGCCCCGGTCGGCCCTGTGGCTGAACGCCCTGGGTCAAAGGATCATGGCCCCCGGCCCCCTGGTCAGCTACTCGGACACCCGCCATCTGGTCGAACAGATCCTGAAACAGCCCGGCCAGTACTCCTGGCATCTGATGAACTGGAAAATCGCCATCAAGGAGCTGGCTGTCTCGGGCAGCGAGCACATGAAGGCCTTCCGCTACAGGAACAAGTTCAAGCTGGTGAAAGACGTGCTTCTCGGCAACACGGAACTGGTGAAACGGCTGATCCGGGAATCCAAAGATTTCGTAGTGGCGGACAGCCTGGACGAGCTGGTCCGGAAGATGAACGGCTTGGACAACGAGTATCAGGTGGACGCTGAAACGGTGAAAGCCGAAGTGGCGGCTTACGACGGCCGCATCGGACGGGGCAAAGCCTATTTCAACGACGACCAGCTCCGGCGCATCGCGGATTTCCGGACCTACCGGGGAGACAAGATCCGCATGTGCAAATTCCAGGCGATCGACGATCCCAAGGCCCGCCCCCTGATCGCCGTGCGCCAGTTCATCCTCAGCCGGAAGAGCCTGGGCGGGGCACAGACCGATTTGAGCTGCCGTGTGCTGACCCCGGAAGGCCAGCCCATTCCAGGGCTTTACGCCGCCGGTGAAACAGCCGGTTTCGGCGGAGGCGGCATCCACGGCCTGGGCTCCCTCGAAGGAACCTTCCTGGGAAGCTGCGTGCTCATGGGCCGGATGGCGGCACGGGCCATCTGCGACAGGCCCTTGTAACCGGGCCGGCCATTTCGGGTCGCGCCCAGGTTCGTTACCCATGGCGGGCGAAAACCCGCCCTACAGATCGAAACCGGTTTCCACTCCAACATGGACCGTAAAATCGGGAGCCGGGCCGGACAGATCCTCGCAAAAGGAAAACGAGGCTTTGGTCCGGCCCCAGCTTCGGGTGAAACCCAGGGCCAGTTCCACGCTGGGATCGTCCAGGGTGCTGATGCCCGTGTCTTTCAGGGGCGAGGTGAAGGTGTTCAGCTGGGCCATGAAACTCCAGGCCGGGCTGTGGACGTATTCGAGGCCGGCGAACAGGGTGGCCATGGTCCTGTAGCGGATGTCCGCGCCTTGTGTCTCGGGGTCCCGAGGAACGATGAATCCCGGGTTCAGGTAAAACGCCAGGCTTCTGTAACTGAACCGGGTTAGCAGGGTCAGGCCCGCATCCCAGCTTCCACTGCCGAAGCCTTTGTCCTCGTCGCCGGTGGGCAGTTTCAGGCTGGCCATAAGGGCCGATCTGAAACGTTCCCCGGCCGGAAAGGCGTAGATCAGGTCGAGCCTGGCATCTGCCGGATGGAGCCCGTGCTGGTCGGCTTCGAACCAGGTCTCACCGTCTTTTTTCACCACACAGGCGAACTCGTTCTTCGGCCTCAGGCTCCGTCCGTATTCCGGAAAATTCCCCAGCTCGTGGTAGTCTTCGAGAAACCCGTCGAGAAACCCGCTGTTATAGCTGACAAAAGGCAGGCTGAAACCCAGGCTCAGCCGCTCTCCGATCCTTGCCTCCCCTTCCACGGTCACCGCCCCGATTTCCATGTCGGTAAGAAGCTCGAAATTCTGGGATGCCTTGTCGATATGGACGCTGGTGTAATCGGTTTTCAGCCGGAACTGGAACCTTTTTTCGGGCAATACGGGGCTCCGTGGCACGGGGGTCATCACCATCAGCATCAGCGGGTAGCGGTTGGACTGGGTCAGGGGCCCGGCCGGTTCGGCGGCCCGGGCTCCGGGTGAAAAAGTAAAGGCAGGGACCAGAAGGCACAGGAGAGCCACGATCGCGGGTTGAAATTTTTTCAGAATCATTTATAATTTCCAGCCATATGAGTTTAGCGACAATGACCGGCGGGGCCGCCGGTTGGTATTCTGACGACATGATCCCTGTGTATCTCAAAACCCTTTGTTCCGCAAAGGTTTTGTCCTGATCAAACGGTGCGCCTGCCACGGAGGAGAAACCATGACAACCCGTCGTTCGCTTAAAATCTTCGTCTGTCTTTCCATCACCCTGGCTGTTTTGATGACCGTTTCCAATGCCTGGGCCTTCAGGGTCAGCGGCACCGGTTACGGAAAAACCCCCGACGAAGCCAGGAAAGAAGCCCTGGCCGAGCTGGGACAGAACATCCGGGTGGAAGTGAAAAGCAGTTTTTTGAGCCTCCAGACCCAGAGAAACAAAAGCCTGGACGAGATGAAATCCAAAGCCATCCGGCTGAAGTCCGACCTGCCCATCCTGGGAGTCCAGTTCTCCGAGCTGTCCGCACGACAAGGGTTCATGGTCGACGCCGTCCTCACCTCCGCCTCCGCGCCTCTTTATGAAAAGGAACTCCAGACCCTTTCGGTTCAGATCGCGAAAAACCTGGACAGCCTTAAAAGCGCCACCTCCGCTGAAATCAAAGGCGATCTCCTTAGGGGGGTTCTCACCCAGGTCGAACAGTACTATTCCTTACGCATCGTGGCCCAGTTCCTCCATTGTGAGAATATCCCGGACATCTCCGTGACAGCGGAAGACATCTCGGCCCGCCTATCCGAACTGGAGAAAAAAGCGGACAGCCTCGCCTTTGGCGCGAAAATACTGGCAAAAAACATCACGGCAAAAAACATCTACGTCTATCCCCCCACGCCCAGGAACTCCAGCGAGGTCACGTCCTTCGGCAGCGCGGTGAAAGACCACCTGGCCGCCCAGCTTAAAACCGTGACCCATCCGGACAAGGCCGGAGCCTTTCTCACCGGAACCTACACCCTGCTGAAAGACGGGCTTGAACTGACATGCAACCTCACCGACCTGAACAACAAAATTCTCGCCTCCAGCGTGGTGTTCTTCACACCTGACGCGTACAAAAGCTATCAGGTGGAACCGGTGTCTCTTGATTTTGAAAAACTGGTGTCCGAAGGCCATGTGGTGTCCGGGGATTTCAGGGTGGACATCCGGACCACCCAGGGCAAATCGGACCTGTTGTTCAAAAAAGGCGATTCCCTGAAAATCCTGGTAAAGATGAACAAACCCGGGTACTTCTACCTGGTCAGCCACAATTTCAAGAAAAACAACTACTCGTACATCATCAATTTTTCCGAAGAGCAGGGAAACAGAAAATTCGTGTCTTACGTGGACGGGGATTCGGCCAACCGCTGGATCGAGCTGGGAGACTTCGAGGTGGTGGCCCCCTTTGGGGTGGAGACCCTCCAGATGGTGGCCTCCACCGAGGATCTGGTGAACAGCGTGCCTCCCACTTTTTTTGACAGGGAAACGGGCCTTTACACCATTTCCGACAGCCTGTCGAAAAAAGGCCGGCCCCTGGCCAGCGAACCCGGGTCGGCCCTGTCAGCCACCCGGGGGCTGATCATGAAGAAGAAATCTGCCACAGCCGAGGCGGTTCTTGTGTTCACGTCCATGGAGTGACCCAGAGTCCCGATACAGACAACTGTTCCAGGCATTGTCATTCCGGCGGCCCTGTTTTTTTCGAAGGGTCATATTCTGCCGGGCATCCCACTAATTCAGACTGATCGCCATGCAATCCGACCCGGAATCCATGCCCGCGAAAGCTGGGCTCCATGAGTTTTCGTGATCTTTTTCAGGCTGGCGTGGATTCCGGGTCGGCTCCGGATTTTGGGCCTTGTCTCTCTGTGAGACCCGTCGCTTTTTTTCCATCCTGACTGTTGGAGCCCGCCCGGAATGACAGGGTTGGGAGCTGTTGACTGACACGACAATGACATCATGATTATCGCAACGCTTCCTTGTTGAACGTGGACGCGGCCATGGGGCCGTTGTACGTCACGGATCTGACAGTGAGTTCGGTGCGTTCCGACGTGTCGGCCATGGTCATCACCATTCGGTGGGGGGTGATGATGCCGTCCACGGTTTTGATGTCGAAGTTTTCAAGGGTTTTAGCGTATTTGCCGTCTTTGTAAAAATCCGCTTTCACCACAAACCAGTCGGATGCCCGGACATAAAGGGCAACCTTGTCATAGACCTGGACGCCCTTTTTCCTCACAGCCTCCACCACATGGCAGTCGGCCCCCAGGACTTTTTTTGGCGCCAGCAGTTTGTAGTCGTAATCGTCCAGTTTCCGGGACGAAAGATCCTCGTAGCAGAAATGGGAATTGACGAAAGATTTGTCCTTGCCCGACGAAGTGATGCGCTTGGCCTTGCCTGAGGTCATCATCAGCCACTGGTCGTCTTCCCGGTCCGGGTGAGTGTGGGTGAGAAGCTTGATTTTGCTGGGCTTGGTAAACGTGATCAAAGCCCGGGTGTCGTTTTTCCCCAGCTTCAAACCCTGGAGCGTGAACGCCTTGTCCACCGAGTCTTTGCCACTGACGATTTTCATGGACACCTCGCTGACGGTCGTTTTCGGCTGGGCCAGTTGATCGCTTTTCTCCATGATTTCACGGGCCGTCAGGCTGAAG
This sequence comes from uncultured Desulforapulum sp., assembly GCA_964637565.1. Classification (GTDB taxonomy): domain Bacteria; phylum Desulfobacterota; class Desulfobacteria; order Desulfobacterales; family Desulfolunaceae; genus DYJE01. Next base: position 30,152 of record CAZWTY010000035.1, on the reverse strand, counting down.
GACGGTGTCGCGGCAAAAAAAAGAAGTGTAACAAGAATGAAGCTTACGCGGGTTTTCATAAAGTCTCCTTGTGAATTTTTTCAAAAATCATAGCGAATGTTCCAGACCAGGGTGTCGTTATCCCTGAAGTAATAGAACAACGATTCCAACGTGTTTGCCGAATCGCTCCGGCCGTCCAGGTGAATGTAGGACAGGCTGGTGGAAATCCCGTTCTGGAAATCGTAAGCGATTTTTGGCCAGATCGCGTATCCGGGCCTGTCCACGGAAACGAGACAGGTCAGGCTCACGGGCACCCGACCACTGGCGTAAGTGTCTTCGAATCGTGCGGAAACAAAATCAGAAATCACGGGGTCTGCTCTTCCACCTTCCAGGAACCTGGCTGTGTACCATTCCATGGTCAGGACCGTATCCCCTTCGTGGTCCTCGATCCATTGATGAAGCGGAATGAAATAGTTGAAACCCAGGGCGCAGGCGATGTAGGCGCTTCGTTTGACATCGTAGGGGAAACGGATATCCGAGGGATTTCGGGTATCCTGTTCCAGACAGGCCCGTTTGTCAGGAGAAAAGGCCAGTTCCGCCTGGATCACGAGCTTGTCCAGGGATTTCGACATGTCCAGTCCCAGGTACGACACACGATAACTTTCAGGAACGACCCGGACGGCCAGAGGTTCGCCAGGCTCCACGAGAACCTCTGTGGGACGGTAGAGCAGATCTTTGTCCGGCCCGTGGTACAGACTGACCGACAGGTCCGTTCCAAGGACGGTGGACGAGACCCTGACGCCGAAGCCGCTGTTTTCAACATCGGAATCAAGGGCCTTCACCTCGTCGAACACGATGGGAAGCTGGTAGTTATCCAAATGGATAGACCAGTAACGCCCGTCTCCGGCGATAAGACCGGGAAGGTGGACCGGAACCCAGACCGCTTCCAAGGTGAGCTGGTCGAAAAACACCATGCCGGACACCGACGGCACGCCCAGTTTTATTCCGTCCTCGTCCCTGAAGAACGTCTCACGCATGTCGTAGGGATTGAAATAGGCGGTGGGGTTGAACACGTCCGCCGTGCCCCAGCCGTAGATCTGGTTGCCGATCCGGAGCCTCGTGCGGCTCCCGCCAACATGGACGTAGGCTTCGTTGAAAGCGATGTCGTATCCCCTGTCCGACAGCCTGCCGTTTTTCCCCACCCCGGGCTCGTCGGCGTAAGCGCAGGAGTCGTCTTCGGATGAGAACAGGGCTGATGAGAGGCGGATGTCCGGCGCGATGAAAACATGGGCGTTGTCTTCTCCCCAGCGGACCTTGAATTTTCCACGCAGCTCGTTTTTCTTCACCGCATCGTGAAATTCCTGGTCCCGGTGGGTGTTCAGGTGGCTTTCCAGTTCAAAAAACCCGGAAAATGAAACGCCTTTTTCCATCTCTTCCGACCCATCGGCCATGGCTTGGGACACGACCAGAAAAACAGCGCCGATAACCAGGCACGACACGTAAACAAAAATCCGCGTTTTTTTCCTGCCGGTCATTCCATCACTCCAGAGCCTCTGCCAGTTCCTGTGCCGCATCCGGTGCCCCTTGTTTTTCCTCGTCTTTTTCGGAAAAACACCGGATTGGTTTGATCTCCGGCCTGAAAATCAGGATCAGGGCCGGAAGAATGAACAGGTCTCCCAGAAGGGCGAAAAACATGGCGAGGCTGGCCAGGGCGCCAAAAGCGATGATGGGCTTCACCGACCCCAGGACAAGGACGAGGTAGGACAGGCAGAGCACCACCGACGTCATCAAGATAGGTTTTCCCGCATCCTTCAACGTCTTGACCACCGACTCCCGGGTGTCCAGGCCGGCTTCTCGGTTTCTCCGGAACCAGGTGATGAAATGGATGGTGTCGTCCACCGCAAGGCCGATGGTGATGCTGGCGATCATGATGGTGGCGGCGTCCAGGGGGATGCCGAACCAGCCCATGACACCGAAGGTGACGAAGATCGGAAAAAGGTTGGGAATCATGCTGATCACCGTGAGTTTCACGTTGCGGCACACGAAGAACATCATCAGACTGATCACCACGAGAGCCGAGGCGAAACTCCAGGCCTGGCTGTATTTCAGGTTCCGGTCCATGGTGATGTAAAGAGCGGACATACCGGTGAAATGGAGGTTGTACCGGTCTCCCAGAAGGGGGCGGATGTCACTGTCGAGAAAGCGGGTGAACTTTTCCGAGCTTTTCGACGACCCGAATTTCGAGGCCACGCTGACCCGGGCCTCCATGCGGTCAAGGGACACGTATTGTTTGAAAATCTCCCCATCCCCCAGCTCGTAATAGTCGCCGATGTCGACCTGACGTTCCGGAATGGCCGCCGACGCGCTTGTTCCGCCGGTAAAGGCTCCGTGTATTTCCTTGATGTAGTCCGCCACGGAAAAGCTGCTGGTGAAATGGCCATCCCCGTATTTCATCAGGGATCGCTGAACCCGTTCCAGCATTTTCAGACTGTCCGGGCGGGTGAAATCATCTTCGGGCGACACGGCCCGGATCACCAGCTCCACTGGTACGGTGCCGCGAATGTTATCCTCGATGAAACGGATGTCCTGCTTGATGGGATTGGAATCTTTCAGGTAGCTGACAAAATCCGTTTCAAAACGAAGGTCTTTCACGCCCCAGGTGGCCAGGGCTGTCAGCAGAAGAAAAAAAAGGCAGACGGTTTTCGGCCGGGCGGCCACACCCGAGCCCAGCCATGCCATCAAACGGGTGAGTCGGTTCTTGCCTCCACCGGGCGACTCCGGTTTCAGATCCGGCAGCGTCCGCTGCACGATGCCTCTGAACGCCATGAGAAGGGACGGCACGAACACCATGGTCATAAGGTAGGCGATCATGACGCCGAGGGCGGTGAAAATCCCCACGGTGATCACGGGCCGGACCGTGGCGGTGGTAAAGGACAGGTAGCCCGCGAAGGTGGTCAGGCTGGTGAAAAGGCAGGGGTACCAGAAATCGTGGATGGCGTCTTTCACCGCCTTCGGGTGATCGTGGCCGTTGGCCCGGTAACGGTCGCTGTAATGGACAGGATGTGAATGGAATCCGAGATGGAAATGGCCAGAAGGATCGGGGCAATGACCACCGTCACCGAGTTGATGCTTTCGCCGCACAGAATGAGAAGCCCCACTCCCCAGACCAGGATCACCACGATGTTCAGCTGTCCAAGGATGGACAGGGTGAGGTTCCGGAGCAGAAAATAGACGACGGCGATGATGATGAAAAAGGTGATGGGCGTGAAGATCCTGTTGTCCGAATGGGTGAGCCCGCTGATCTCCACCTCGAGATAGGCCCCGCCTGAATAGTGCAGCCTGACGGCACCGGCCGCGATGCGGTCCAGCGTGTCCCTTATACTATTCAGCAGCTCGTGTTTCGCCTCGTTGGACTCTGTGGGGGCCAGCTCGATGACAATGGCCGTGGTTCTGGCATCTCGGGAAATCAGCGCCCCCGCGATCATGGGATGACCGACCGCTTCCCTTCTGACGGCGGCGAGGTTTTCCGATGTGAACGACAGGTCATCGGGAACGAGTTTCTGAAAATCCACCGTGTCCTCCGAACCCCTGGCGACCTCGACTTCGGTGAGGCTCATCACCCGCTGGACCCCAGCAAAAGGTTTGACGGCTTCGGTAAGGCGACGGATCAGGTCGATGTTCTTTTCCGTAAAGACATCGTCGGTTTTGAACACCACGGCCGCCACCTCATCGTTGCCGAACTTGTCCTGGAACGCTTCGTAATAGGCGATTTCCGGATCGCCCTTCGGAAAGAACACGTTGATGTGGTTGAAATAAGTCTGCTTCGAATAAAAGTACACGAAGGGAACCGTGAGAACAAAAAGAACGGCCAGAACCGTCTTGTAATGCGCCAGAAGCCGTTCAATCCATCGGTCCATGGAACCATCCTTCGGATCAGTGTACTGTGGTTTTTGCCAGTTATCAGGTCTTTCGAAACGCGGATGACTCATGATACAGGGGATATGAACGTTCATCCATATCCATCGCCTGATGGTTACATGTGTTTTTTACAAATGTCAAGATAACCAATTGATGAAGCGCGGCGTCCACCCAGATCACAGCTTGTCCGTGGTGAACCTCACGGTCTGGTCCAGTACCGTGACGCCGTCGGCCAGCCGAGCGATTTCCCGTGGTGCCGTGAAAAACAGAAGATAGGGCTTCCAGTAATAACCGATGTAGTTGTTTTTAGGCGGTCCGTTGTTCAGGTTGCCGTCGAAAATCGCGAACACGTAAACGCCGTCGATGGCAAAGGGATTTTGGACAGGAACCCGGTGGTCCAGGGCCGGCAGCAGGTCCATGGCGTAACTGTGGCCGCTGTTGCCTGTTTCAGGGACGGTGCAGGAACCGAACCCCAGGATGTAATCCATGTCGATCACCGGATCCTGGCCGATGTGGACCCCGTCTTTGTACACAGCCACCACGGTCACATGTTCGCCGGGGTCCAGACGCACTCCCAGGCTTTTCCGGAGGGTGCTGTCATCCAGCCTGAATTCCAGGGACGAGTCATGGGTCACCAGGACCCGGCCCAGGGAGAAGTCCGTTTTGTCTGTCTCTTCCACAGGGTTTACGCCTTCCTTCAGGGTGACATCCACGGCCATGGCGGCTCTGTCCTGGAAATAGCCGATCAGGTCTCCCTCATCCATGCGGGGAAAGCCCGCGGCAAACTGTCTGTCGTAAAGGGCCAGCACCATGACCCGGTCTCCGGGGGCCAGGCCGCTATGTGAAAGATCGATGGAAAAATCCCGCTGCCCCGGGTCCAGCCTGGCGAAACCGGCCACGGAGCTGAGATCACCGGTCGTCAGGGCTTTCAGGTCCAAGGTGTCGGAGGCCCGTACCACCAGGATAAAAAGATTCCGGTCAAGGGGTTCCAGGTTCCCGGGCACATTCACGGTCCCCTCCATGGACAGCTCGTAACCCGAGGGTTCGGGAATGTCCAGGCCAAGGCGGATGTCACAGTCGGGCAGGTGGCCGCTGTCGAGGGTGATTAAAGCCGGGAACCCGCCGCCCGGGCTGTGGAAACCCAGGCGATCCCCGGCGTCGGGACGGCCGTTGCCGTTTTTGTCAAGCCAGGCCATCAGCGTCACGTTGGGAATGGGAACGTTTCGTCCGTAGGGAAGGATGGGGAGCCTGTATTCCGCGGGGCCGGTAGATTTCGATACCTTTATGTAGCCCAGGATCGCCGAACGGTCCAGGCCTCCGATATCAAGAGTACGGATGTCCCCGGCGTAGGCGAACACCGTGACGTCGCCCTGTCCCTGTCCGTCCACGGTTCCTCCCACCGAGGCGTCGTAGTCGAATACCTCCCGGTCCAGGCGGATTTCGATGTTCCTGTTGCCGCCCTTTTCAAGAACCAGGGCCGGAGAAAGGGATTCCTCATCAAGGTAGAACCCCACCAGGTCCCCCGGATCGGGCGAGGGGATGCCTCCCTGGTAGTTCTTGTCCGCGAAAACAATGAGGTACACAGGGTCTCCCGGCGTGAGGTTCTTTTCGCGGAGATCGACGGAAAAAAACCGGGTTTCGGCGTTCACGGTCTGAACAGAAACCAGGGCATCGGTGATGGATGCCCCTGTTTCGGCGGGACTTCTGTCAAGGACAGCAACGAACAGCGGGCCGCCGGGATTGGCTGATTTTTCCCGAAGCACCACATGGCCGGAAACGGAAAGGTCTGCGCTCTGTTTTTCCTCCGCTCCGCAGGCGAAAAGAACGGCGCCAAGGGCCAGCGCCACGGTGATCCGGATCAGTAAACCAGGGGTCATAACGCCTCCGATGGGTTGGTCGGTCTATGATAATGAAAAGCTATAACACCCCCTTGAACAATCCTCAAGACCTGTAAAAAAAACAGAGGGGCCCATTTTACGGTTGCCCAAACAAAAACTTTCTGACATCGTTCTAGTCAACACACCAGAAAGCACATCAATCCTCCGGTTCCCAAGACCGGAGGGTTTTCAGTACCGGACCGGCGAAGACACTTGCGGTCAGCACATCGAAGCACGTGACAGACAAAAAAAAGACATTGATGCATTCTTGAAACGTATGAACATGGTCGTGGAAAAAGACCCGGCTCGGGGATTTTGACAGCGCCATCGCATTTGACGGTTTGACTTTCGACACGAGGGCCCGAAGGAAACAGCCTTTTCTTCTTTCAGTGACCCGTTTGAACAGCAACCCCATTCAAGGAGGAACCATGGCCTTACGAACTGTCCCACGAACCCCGTCCGCATACTCGTATCCCCTGCTGATCAAAAACCTGCTTCCCACCGCCATCATGTATTCGCCCAATCAGGAGATCGTGTACCGCGACCGGTTCCGTTACACTTACGCCGATTTCAACCGCAGGGTGTCCCAGCTGGCCAACGCGTTGACAAGCCTGGGTGTGGGACCCGGCGACACCGTGGCCATGATGGACGTGGACAGCCACCGCTACCTGGAATGCTACTTCGCCGTGCCCATGATGGGGGCCGTGCTTCACAAGATCCACATCCGGCTTTCGCCGGAACAGATCCTCTACACCATCAACCACGCCGAAGACGATGTGATCATCGTGAACTCCATGCTGCTGCCCCTTCTCGAAGCCATCGCGGACAAGATCACCACCGTGAAGAAATTCATCCTGATCAGCGAGGACGGAGCACGGCCCGAATCGAAAATCCCGTTCGCCGGTGAATACGACGAGCTGGTCAACGCGGCGGCCGACGGTTACGATTTTCCCGATTTTGATGAAAACACCATGGCCACCACGTTCTACACCTCGGGGACCACCGGCAACCCCAAAGGCGTGTATTTCAGTCACCGGCAGCTGGTGCTCCACACCTACGGGCTCCTCTCGGCCACAGCCGGTTTCAGGAGCCAGGCCGTCATCAATTCAGGGGATGTGTACATGCCCCTCACCCCCATGTTCCATGTCCACGCCTGGGGCGTGCCCTACCTGATGACCATGCTGGGGGCCAAACAGATCTATCCCGGACGCTACGAACCTGAAATGATCCTGAAGCTGGTGCTGACGGAAAAGGTCACTTTCTCCCACTGTGTGCCCACCATCATCCACATGCTGGTGAACAGCCCGGTGATCGACAAGGTCGACCTGTCGGGCTGGAAAGTGATCATCGGCGGTTCGGCCCTGCCCAAAGGGCTCTGCCAGGCGGCCATGAAACACAAGATCAACATCTACTCGGCCTACGGCATGAGCGAAACCTGCCCCCTGCTCACCGCGGCCATTCTCAAGCCCCACATGCTGGATTGGCCTGCCGAGGATCAGGTGGCGATCCGCTGCCGCACCGGCATTCCCATTCCCAATGTCCAGCTCGACATCGTGGATCATGCGGGGAATTCCGTACCGCGTGACGGGGAAACCACGGGCGAGGTGGTGGTAAGAACGCCTTGGCTGACCCAGGGTTACTCCAAGGAACCGGAAAAAAGTGAAGACCTCTGGCGAAACGGCTGGCTCCACACCGGCGACGTGGGTTTCATCGACAGCGAAGGCTACCTCCAGATCACCGACCGCCTGAAAGACGTGATCAAGACAGGCGGTGAATGGATTTCGTCCCTGACCCTGGAAGACATCATCAGCCAGCACGAGGCGGTGAGTGAAAGCGCCGTCATCGGTATCAAGGACGAGAAATGGGGGGAACGGCCCATGGCCCTGGTTGTTCTCAAAGAGTCTTTCAAAGGCAAAATCACCGAAGACCAGCTCAAGGCGCATTTCATGAAATTCGCCGATGCCGGAACGATTCCCAAATACGGGGTGCCTGAAAAAATCGCCATTGTGGAAACCATCGCCAAAACCGGGGTGGGCAAGATCGACAAAAAGGTCCTGAGGGCGAACTACAACTAAACCGCTCGGTTCACAGGGGAGGCCTCCGCCTCCCCTGTGAAAAGTTAGCGTTCGAGCACACCGACTTCCACGCTTGTCTCGAAAATCCATTCCCAAAAACATTATTGAACGCATAATTCTTTCAACCCTATGTGATCCATAATCCGGTGGTCATACCCCTTTTTTGTTTGACAATCCGTTTGCCGATGGTCCATGATCCAAAATCAGCACAGAAAAAGGAGAGGGATCATGAAAAACATTCGAACCGCAACCTTTTGTCTCATCCTCACATGTCTCATGGCCGGATTCGCCCTGGCCGCCGCCGAGCCTGAAAAGGAACTGGTGATCCGCGTGGCCACGGACGCCACCAGCCCACCCATGGCCATGCTCGACCACAACCTCCACATTGTCGGTTTCGATATCGATGTGATGAACGCCATCGCAACGGAGGCGGGTTTCAAGGTCATTATCCAGAACACGACCCGGAAAGATATGTTCACAGGGTTAGCCGATGACCGGTATGACGCGGTGATCGGTTCGGTGGTCATCGGAGGACCGGAAAACAATGACCTGGATTTTTCAGTTCCGTATCACGAAGCCTATGGAATCGCCGTGAAAAAAGGTAACACGGCGCTGCTGTATCTGATCAACAAAGGAATCCGGGCCGTGAAATCCAAAGGAATCGACCAGAAACACAAGAAGAGGTGGCTGAAGTAGCCTCGGGCACCTTCCGCTGAAGGTCGGACGCCTGTGCGTTTCTGCTCCTGAAAATTTGAAAGTAAAACTGGAAGTAAATGAATGCCTGTGGCGCCCGAACTAACAATTGACACTAACAATCTGCTTTGATAGTTTATTCCATCAACGCGGCATGTCGCGGTCTGATATTCATTCCAAACCCGGGTCAGCAAGAAAAAACGTGAAAAGGTGTGGATCGAGGGTGGTCCCTCTGTCCTGTGGTGAAAAATCCTTACAGATCCGGAAATTACTCATGATGAAACGGTTCGTCGTCCGGTCCAAATCCGGCGACGGAACCCATACACGGCCTTTGTGAAAGGAATGTCGTAACATGGACATTGAAGTTGGCGGCCAGATTCAGGGAATATCGTTAGGGTCATTCCTCCAGATCGTGAACATGGATAAAACCACCTGCACGCTGAAGATTTATTCCAACGACGACATCGGGTACCTGTACATGAAAGACGGGGCTCTGGTTGCAGCGGAAACAGGCCACCTGTCCAATGTGGAAGCGGCATACGAGATCCTCAGCTGGAACAAGACCGTGATCATCATCGACAATGCGCCGATCCCAAACCAGAACATCAAGATCCCCCTGATGAGCGTGCTTATGGAGGGATTGAGACGCAAGGACGAAAAGAACGCCCAGAGAGGGATTGCGGAAGATGTCGAGCCCAGGGAACTGGAAATCGAATTCGACCCGGACACCTACCAGAGCAAAGACGACCAGATCGCCTCCCAGTTTGTGGTAGGGGAGCCGCCCCCTTCGGTCGCCCCGGCGGCATCCTCCGGCGAACGCACGGAAAAACCCTTGAAAATGGCGGACAAACCGCCGGTTCCTCCGGTTATCCCCCCAGACCTGCCCCGGATACCCGCCACCATGGCCGGATCTGCAGGCGACCTGACGGTTCACGAAGAAAAATCCGCGATGGGTGCGGAATCTGTGTTTTTTGAGGACGAGGACGAAAAGCCGCCCAAACAAACCCTTTCCCTGTGGGCCCGGATTCGGCGGATGGGAACGGCCATCGCCGTCTGCGCAGGGCTGATCTTCGGAAGTCTTTATCTTTACGGCGTGTATCTCGGAAAAAGCAACTACAACCGGATCATCGACCAGGCCAAATCCCAGAAAGACCTGGAAGCCATGAAGAGCGTTCTTGGAGCGTACATCAACGCCCAGTCCGACGATGCCCGCTACATTGCCGACGCCGTTTCCAAGGTCAACGATATCGACGAACTCATCAAAATCGAAAACACCATCAAGGCCATGTCCCTCGACGATCAGTACAAGGACACAGCCCTGGGTTACTACAACCGGTTTCTAAGCGAACGCCGGGGAACGTTTCTTGAAGACTACATCGACAAGCGTCGAATCGAGATCCCCAAAAATCTCGAGGCCTACGACTTCAAAAAACTTTCGTCCATGGAGAGAAGAAGCCGCGGTGAGCGCATGAAGGCTTACAAAGCCTTCATGGAGAACTACCCGGATTCCGGCAACCGGCAGATCGTGCAGAACCTCATGGCGGCCCTTTCCGATGAAGCCTATGCCGAGCTCAGCCAGTCTTCGGACGCCTGCGCAAAAACAAGAAAATGGGACCCCTGCGTCCGTCTCTGCGACGCCTTCCTCCGTGATTTCCCTGACGACTCGAGAGCGGCTTCCGTGGCGGAGAGCCGAAAGAAAATGGCCGATCTTTACGCTCTGGAAAATCTGAAATCCCAGACAGCGGGAATGGACTTTGCCAGCGCGAAAAAGATGTATATCGACTACCTTGGTGCGAGCAACGATTCCACGGTAAAGAAGGAAATCCGTGAACAGATCGCCCTCCTGAACGAAAAAATCGAACTTCAGGCCAAATGGGAAGAAACGCTGAACTACTGCCGGAACCCTCAGTTCGACATTTCCCAGAGAATCCGGGAGTTGAAAGACTACATGGACAGGGACTCCTCAGGTCTGTACAGACGTCAGGCCAATACCCTGATGCGTGACCTGAAGCAGGAAGAACGGGTCGGCCAGTTCAGAATGGCTGAAATCCTCCGGGAAAGGGAAGAACGGGACAGGATGTCCAAAATCCAGGCCGAAAGGGACCGGATTCAGCAGGAACGGGACCGTATCCGCCAAACTGAAAGCCAGAGAACCGCCAGGAACCAGAGGCTTGTCGAGGAAGCCCGGAGCATGACCCGAGCGTTGGCCGATGCCGGTTCAAGATTCAGGGTCAACACGGACCGAACCGTGACAGACACACGAACCGGCCTGACCTGGTGTCTGGTGGATTCCTATGGGTCTGAAGGGAACTGCATGAATTTCGACCAGGCCAGGCAGTACGTCCGCAACCTTTCGACAGGAGGATACAAGGACTGGCGCCTGCCGGACAGCAGTGAACTGGCCATCCTCTACAACAGCCGGCCCTACTTCCCATCCAGCGGAGCATCCTGGTACTGGACCATCAAATCCAGTTCCGAAGCCTGGAGCAGCGGAGACAGGGTCGTGGTGTTTTATCCGGACAGAAAAGACGAATTTGAACAGGTTTTCAAAAACAGGAACGACTGTGGTTTTGTCCACGCCGTCAGGCCCTGACGCAGTCGCTGGGGAAGGTCATTGACTCACCATGCATGACAAAAAAAGAAAGAGCACCCGAAACAAGGTCTGGCCTGAAACGGAAGTCCATGTGACCTTCCGCGACAAAGCCGCCCTGAAGTCAAACAGCCTCGTCCGTTTCAAAGCCGGCGTGGACAATCTGGGTTCCAGCGGGATGTTCATCAAAACCGAGGAGCACATCACCTCCGGAACGGACGTGGATCTTAAAATCGACTTTCATCCGGGAGGCCATCCCCCCATCTTCCTTCACGCCACCGGCAAGGTGGTTCGTGTCGAAAAAACAGGATTCGCCGTGGCATTCACCCAGATCGACGTCCATAAACTGGGGGAATGCATCATGGCCAAGCTGAACTCGAAATGAGGGCTCGGTCACCCCGATGGCCCCATTCCATTTTGAAATTTTATATGAAAGTAGCGGTTAACCGCTGAGAAAACAATACCCGAACCAGTTCTCTGTCCCCCAGCCTGTCATTCCGGACGGAGCAAAGCGGAGATCCGGAATCCATGCCCGCAAACGATTTGACGCGTGAATTTTCGGGAACGGATGCTCATGCCGGCGTGGATTCCGGGTCGGCTTCGGAATTCAAGCCCGTGGTTTCTGCCGAGTCCGAAACTGGTTCAAACGCTCCGCCATGTTGGAGGCCGCCCGGAATGACACGGTGGGTGCTGTGGCTCAACATGACCGGCGGTAAATACTTATATGTGACAGCTCTGTGTCATCAGGCCACTTTGATATGCCAGGGTTCGAACCGGACTCCCAGGTTGTTGGTCCTTGTATACCTGAGCGTGGCGTATCCCGATTCCACAAGGTCCTTGAACACACGGGTCTCCGTAAATCTTTTCGAGAAATTCCCTTTGCCGAATCCCACCTGGCCCACATCGAAATCGCCCACGGCATGGTAGGAATACCCGGGAGGCGCCAGGGACCGTGACGCCATGGACAGATTCCCGTTACACTTCGCAGCCTTGTTGAGAAACAGCATGAACTGTTTGGTCACGCTGCGGATTCCCGAGGTAAGAATCAGATCCGGGCCAATGGACTTCCGGATGGTCTGGTAAAGTTCGGCGGAGCGGCCTTTGAACAGGTAGTTTCCCGTGCCGGGTATCTTGATGGCCTCATGGGTCGGAATCGTATCGGTAAACTTGTAGAGGGGTTTTTCCCCGAGAAAACCGTACAGCGCCCCATCCTTGTAAAACAGCATTTCCAGAAAATCCATCTCCTCCCGGGTAAAGGCGCCGATGGAAGAGTAAGACGAGGCGATATGAATGGCCCTGTCAATGCTGATCAGAGAGAAAAAACCATGCCCCACGGTCCGTTGAACCCTGTCGAGCCGGTTCAAGGTGGATTTGAGAAGGGGCATCCTTTTTTCGTCCAGGTAGAGGTCGTTGGGATGAGGCTCGTCGAAATGCTCGATTTTTGCCAGGTAGTCCCTGACGTGGGCATCCATCCGGACGCCCTTCCGCCCCTGCCGGAAAATTTTAATCGCCGCGTCGGCGGAGTGTGGAAGAAGAGCCCCAGCCACCCCCGTGGCGAAAGAGCAAATAAATGTCCTGCGATTCATGCCATGACTCTTTCAATTTCGTCTGAATTATGATTTGATACTCGTCGAAATCCTTGGAAAGCTGTATCACTGTCTTTTACGAAAACCACTATACATGACTCGCAGGAACAAAAAAAAGAGTTTTTTTTTCTGTTAAAAAATATCTTCACCCCTGATTGGGAAAAAGGGCGGCTTTTCCATGAACCACTTGAAATTAAATAAAAAACCGCAGCGCATCATCGTTTTCCAGCAAAAGGGAAGCGGACTCAACAAAATCCGCGGCATCCAGGCGTTCGGCGGGGGCCGGTTCGACCTGAAAACCGTGGACATTGACGAACCCCTTCCCGCCATCATCGAACACGGCCGGGACTACCTGCCCGAATCCATCGAAGCCGATCTTGTGCTGGATTACCTGAAGCACCTGGACCTGTCCAACGACCTCTGGCTGTTGTGCGAAAAACTCGGCATTCCCGTGGTGGCCTCCAACAAAAAAACCACCGGGTCATGGGCCATGACCCCCCGTGTGTGCTGCGCCCTCCCCGGCCATGCAAAACTCGGAGAATACGGAAAACTGTTCGGGGCTCCCGAACTGGAGGTCAAGGTCAAGGACGGTCTGATCGCGGAAATTTCCGTGGCACACGGCGCCCCCTGCGGAGCGACCTGGGAAGCGGCCCTGGAAACCATCGGGGTTCCGGTGAACGACGCACCGGTTCACTACGGCCTCAAAACCCAGTTTTTCTGTACGGCCAACCCGGCGGGATGGGATGTGATGTACGGAAAAAGCCCGGTCCATTATGCGGCGGAACTTCACAAGGCGGCCCTCAAAGTGGCCATCGACAGGCTGGCGCGCTGTTCGGAACACCCCGGGCTGTGATTGATGGAACGGGCCGAATTCACAGGAAAGAGCAACAGGCTGTTCACCGCCATCGTTCCGGACCGGACTTTCTTCGAATCCTTCCGGCCCCTGCTCGAGTCTCTGAAACACCTGAACTGGCCGGGCCGTGTTCGGTGGACGCCCCTGGAAAACCTTCATCTGACCGTCCGGTTTCTTGGGGACACGGATCACGAGCGGTTTCTCCGCTTTCGGGACGCTCTCAGGGCCTCTTCGGCAACATGGAAGGAGCTGGACCTTGTCCTGTCGCACCCGGTGTTTCTGCCCAAAGCCTCAAAAGCCCGGGTGATCGCCTTGGGTTTCCGGCCCAGTCCGGAGCTTTCGAGTCTGGCCGCTTCGGTTGAGCAGGCGGCGGTCTCCTGCGGTTTCGAACCGGAAAAACGCCCTTTCATGGCTCACATGACCCTGGGACGATGCGACGTTCTGGACCTGCGTGATTTCCAGACGGTTACAGACCTTGAAGGCCCGTCTTTTTCCGTCAGATCCATGGAACTGGTGAAAAGCTCCCTCACAAAAACCGGGGCGATCTATGGCGTCCTGGAAACCCTGAAACTCATGCCCGGTCAGTGATCGTCCGGCCAAGGAACAAAAAACAAGGAGCCTCCTATGCTGCAACCCATTTACATCGAGGCCACGAGCCTTTCCGACGCATGGTTCCAGACCCTTTACCGCTGTGTGGAAAAAGGGCGACCTTTCACCATCGACCGGGGCTCATTCGAAGGCCAGAAGCGGCTTGAATTCGACTACATCACCCTACACATCCGATACCCTTCAGTCCTTCCGCTTCTTCCCCAGGTAAGCCCGGCGTTCGGTTTTCCCAATCCCGTGGCCGACGACTACCTGGACGACTATCTCCCCTACCTGATGACCGGAGAGGAAAAGGAAGGGGAATCCTACACATACGGCCAGAGAATCTGCCGGTTTCCCGTAAACACGCTTCCCGAGGAGTACCGGGCCATGAAGGATATCCTGATCCAGGACAGCGACGTCTGGGCGGACAGGAGAATTCTCGTGAAGACGGATGAGGGGTACTATCTCAACCAGATGGAGCTGATGATCTGGACGTACAGAAACAAGGGGCACCGGAACAACCAGATGATCCTTCAGGTGGGCCAGCCCTCGGACATGACCCTGGTCGATCCGCCCTGCCTCCGGCATATCGACACGCGGATCCAGGACGGGAAACTCCATTTCTTTCCCTATTTCAGGTCCTGGGATCTTTACGGAGGGTTTCCGGCCAACCTGGCCGCCATCGAGATGATGAAACAGTACTGCGCCGAAGCCATCGGTGTGGAGAACGGAGAGATCATCGCCGCATCCAAAGGGCTTCACATCTACGATTACGTGTTTGAAATCGCCGAAGCCCTAAGGGGAAGAACCATCGAGGAATTCGCCAGGGGCGTGTGATTTTTTCAGGAAGACGGACTCCACTGTCAGGCGGATATCGTCTTCAGCTTTGTTCATCCAGATTTTTCAAGGCTTTCAGAGCCCCGGAGGGATCTCCTCCGGCTCCGTGATCCAACGCTTTGAGTTCACGGGCCTGGTGCTCGTACCGGCTGATCAGCTTGGCGGTGTAGGCGTCCCGGATGGCTTCCACCAGCTGGTCGAAATCGTAGGGTTTTTCGAGGTAGGTGGCGGCCCCCATGCGCATGCACTCCATGGCCGCGCCCATGGTTCCCTGGCCGGTAAGGATCAGCACCTGCAGGAAGGGATGCCGGTCCTTCAGAGCCGCGAGGAGTTCCTGGCCGTTCATGCCGGGCATGTGAAGATCCACCACAGCCACGTCGAAAGGTTTTTCAAGGGCCGCGGCCATGGCCTGTTCTCCGTCTGATGCCGCCGTGACATCAAATTCCTTGAGCCGCAGTCTCTGGGTGATGACGTTCAGAAAGGCTTCCTCGTCGTCCACGATCAGCAGCCGTATGGTCTGGTCCTCGTTCATGGTCCGCCCCCTTTTTCCGCTTTACGCTCCCCGTTTGTACATGGTTTTGATGGTCAGGGGTATCTTGATGAAAAAACCCGTCCTGTTGGGGAGAGAGCCCAGAGAAATCTCGAGCACTTCGGCAATTTTCTCCATGCGCGCCCGGAGTTCCGGAAAGGGTTTTTCCTCTTCCAGGGGCACATTGCCGAACACGATGGTGGTCTCCTTTTCCTCTTTCACCAGGGAAATCCTGACCACACCCTTGTGCCCCACGATCTTGTAGGCAAAGGTCAGGGCCTGGTACAGCAGATCCTGGAGAAGGAAGGGACAGGTGAACACTTTGACCTGGGCGCTTTCCTGTTTGAAGAACTCCACCTGGCTGGCGTAGCTGAGAAACTGGGACAGGTTGATCACCAGGTCAAGGGTGTCGGTCAGGGTGATCTCGCCAAAGGAGTTGTCCACGCTGTGGGCGAAGATGTTCATCTGCTTGATGGTGACAAACCCCCGCTGGATCTCGTCGGTGATTTCACGGCTGCTGTTTTTGATGGCCTGGACGTCCAGGGGTTTCCCGTTTTCCGACACCTCGATCAGGTCGCTGATCAAGCCTGAGGTTTCGGACACGGTGGCCAGGATGTTCTTGAGTTCGTGGGAGATGCTGGCGTTGATCTGCCCGAAGAACGAGAGCCCTTCTTCAAATAAAAGTTCGATAAATTTTTCCATAAGTCACCTTTCGTTTTTTTTATAGCTCACGAGGATTGGCCGGATGTCTCACGGATGGCCTCGATGAGCTTGTCGATGTTCAGTGGCTTGGGCAGGAAAAACGAGGCCTCGGCCGAACCGACTTTGTAATCCGCTTCCGATCCGTGACCGGTCAGAAAGATAAATTTCATATCAGGGTTCTTCTGGTGAAGAATCCGGCGAAGTTCGATACCGGAAAGTCCCGGCATTTTGAGATCGAGAACCGCAATATCGAAATGAGCGGTCTCCACAAGTTTGAGGGCTTCGTCCGGTGAAAAAACACAGGTCGCGTCGATACCCCTCATATTCAGACGACGCGTCAGAACCGACACGAACTGGGTTTGATCGTCCACAAGCAGTAATTTCATGTTATTTTCTCTCCCTGCATGGTCAGGGGGAAGATCAGCTTGAATGACGTTCCCACTCCCACCTTGCTTTTCACTTCTATTTTGCCTTTGAGCTTCTGCATCAGCCCGTAGGTGATGGACAGGCCCAGACCCGTGCCTTCACTCTCCCCTTTGGTGGTGAAGAACGGATCGAATATTTTCGACAGGTTTTCTTCGGGAATTCCGCAGCCCGTGTCATGCACCATGATGCAGATCATGTCCGGCTCCATGGGACTCATTTCGATAGACAGACTCCCGTTGTCCCCCATGGCCTGGAATGCGTTGTTGATCAGGTTGACGAACACCTGCTGGAACTTCCCCTTGTCCGACACAATGACGGGGATTTTCGGGGCCACATCCACGGATAGGGTGATGTTCCGGTACTCCGCCTCTTTTTTAAAAAACTTGAGAATGTCGGATATGATGTCCGCAGGATGAAAACTTACGATCTGGACATCGAACTGCCGCGCGAAGAACAGAAGCTGGCGGGTGATGGTCCCGCAGCGTTCCACGGAATCAAGGACCGACTGGATGTGTTCGGAGAGTTCGGCTCTGTCCGGTGGCTCGTCTCCCATGGAGATCAGGTCCATCAGGTAACCGGCCTCTTCGTTGATCACAGCCAAAGGGTTGTTGATCTCATGGGCAACTCCTGCGGCCAGCTGACCGATGGAGGCAAGCTGGGATTTGTGTTCGGCGGCCTTAAGGGTGTTGGCCTTGATGCTGTCCGACATGAACAACCGGTTGATCATGTAAGTGGCGGCCAAATAGACAATCAGAAGAATCACGAACACACTGGCAAAAAAAATCCGCAGGGCCTGGATTTTGCTCTGTTGCCAGACCGTTCCCGTGGGGGCGTACTGCTTCAGGTTGATCAGGATAAAAGGGGTTTTTGTCAGGCCGGCGGACACGTATGCGTAGGCCAGGACGTAACGTTCGCCGCTGTAATCCCGGATTTCCAACGCCTGGGTCCGGGGTGCGTAAGGGGGTACGTCGAAGCGGGCCTTTCGGATCCCGTCACCCTCTCCGTAGGTAGTGGAAGGGGTTTGAAGGGCGCCCTCGTGGTTGATCAGGAACAGATCGGCGTATTCGCTGGACTGGTAGGAATTCACGGTCTCGATGAGTTTGGCCGTGTCCACCGTGGCCCGGAGGATAAAGCTGTCTCCCGATGGGGTTTTGGACTTGACCGAGAGGATGATATGGGGAACACCCCGGAAACCCTTGAAAACATCGCTGATGTACTCACCCTGTTCCATGCATTCCTTGAACCAGGTTTCGTTACTGTAATTTCTTCCCTTGAGGTCGAACTGTCCCACGTAGGCCACCTGGGTACCGTCTTCCTGGATCACGCCCAGGTCAGAAATCCCGCCGAAACCGACTTTGAGGTTCCTCAGGAGGGTGACCAGCTGCTCGTGATGGCTCAGTTTCCCGTAATCCAGTTCGTTCACGATAAAACGAAGTGCGTCCATGCGCTCGGCCAAAAAGTTGCCCACCGATCGTCTGGCGTTGGACGCCACCCGTTCGGACCGGAGGATCCGCTCCACGTTCATGGCCTTGTCCACGTTCCGCTGATGGATGGCCGTAATGATGGACAGGGGAATCAGGCAGGTCAGGGACAGGGAAACGATCAAAATCATCCAGACCCGCCGGTAGCTGCCGAAGGTGAAATAACTCTTCATACCGGGTCGCGGCACCCAGCGCCGTGGAACGAAAAATGACCGCGTGCTTCTGTTTTTAATCATGACCCGCCCGCACTTCCTGTCTGTTTTCCGGACCCCTCCCCGAGGATCTCTTCGAAAAGCTCCACCAGGAAAGAAAGGTCAACCGGCTTGTTCAAAAACGAATGGGCGTTGAGCCCCATGCACTTTGCCCGTTCCTTTTCATTACCATGCCCTGTGAGAATGATCACCGGTAAATCGGGTTGTTCCATTTTAATACGCTCAAGCACCTCTTCCCCACTGAGACCCGGGAGCCTCAGGTCGAGCACCACCACCTTAAAAGGATGGCGGGGAAGGGCTTCGAGCCCGGATTCACCGTCATACACCACTTCGCACGAATAGCCTCGCAGGGAAAGCCTTTTCGACAACATGGTGGCAAACCGCTTTTCATCGTCTATGATCAGGACATTTGGTTTCAAATTAGAACGCATTTTTGTATTGACCCCGATGTTTGTTTAATATATAAACACAAATACATGAAGATGGTTCGTTTGTAAACAGAAATGTTAAAAAAAGGAGTGGTTTAAATGGAGAACTTAAAGCTCAAATTCTTCTGCTTCGCTGCAGCGGTGATGACAGTCCTGATGAATGTGAGCCCGGTATTAGCGGAGAATGCGGCTGATATCGCGGTTACCACATCCACGAAACCCTGGTGGGTCTGGCCCATCATCCTGCTTGTGTTCTGCTTCGTCCTGGGCGTCGTGGCAGTCATGGCCGGCGTGGGTGGCGGCGTGCTCTACGTGCCCCTGGTCAGCGGTTTCTTTCCCTTCCACATCGACTTCGTTCGAGGCGTGGGGCTCATGGTGGCCCTGGCAGGCGCCCTGGCCGCAGGCCCCGGTCTTCTTCGAAGGAACCTGGCCAACCTGAGGCTGGCCCTTCCGGTGGCATTGATCGCCTCGACGTTTGCCATTGTGGGAGCCCTTCTGGGCCTGTACCTGTCCCACCTGGACCCCAACATCATCCAGACCTGCCTGGGCTTCACCATCACCGGTATCGCCTGCCTTCTCCTGTTTTCAAAGAACAGCGAAAAACCCGTGGTGACCAAACAGGACGCCATCAGCATGGCCTTAGGGTTCAGCGGAGCTTACTGGGATGACGGAGCCAAGGAAATCGTGGAATGGAAAACCCACCGGACCCTCCCCGGGCTGATCCTCTTCATCCTCATCGGCATGCTGGCCGGCATGTTCGGCCTCGGCGCGGGCTGGGCCAACGTTCCCGTCCTGAACCTCCTCATGGGAGCCCCCATGAAAATCGCCGTGGGAACCAGCAAATTCCTCCTTTCCATCACCGACACCTCGGCCGCATGGATCTACCTGAACAAAGGCTGCGTGATTCCCCTGATCGCCGTACCCTCCATCGTGGGCCTGATGCTGGGATCTCTCGTGGGCGTCCGGCTTCTGGCCGTGGCCAAACCGAAAATGATCCGGATCATGGTTATCTGCGTTCTCTTCTTCGCGGGACTCAAAGCAATTGACAAAGGCCTCGGCCTTGGAATACTTGGTTAATAAAGGAGGTATCTCATATGACAACACAAGACGATGCAAGACTTCAAACACCGGCAGAACAGATTGTTTACGCCAACATTCTCACCGTGGGCGTATGGGGCAGCCTGGCTATGATGGTGGTTTTCTACTGCCTTTACGTTTTCGGCGTGATCCAGCCCCATGTGAGCTTCGAGCTCCTGACGGCAAACTGGGGCCAGGGTGTCCAGACCTACCTCCACAACACCAACACACCCAGCGGCTGGGGATGGCTCTATCTTCTGGGTAAAGGCGATTTCCTCAACTATGTGGGATTCGGTATCCTGGCCCTTTTGACCAACCTGTGTTTCATCGTGCTCCTCATCGGGTTCATTAAAAAGAAAGACTGGATCTACGCGGCCATCAGCCTGACGGAAATCGTCGTACTGACCCTGGCGGCATCCGGTATCTTCGGATCTGGCGGCCACTGATGAGCGGCCGGAACGGCGGCCCGACCCTGAATTTGATTTCAAAAAGCCCAAGAAGGAGGGTTTATCATGACTAAGGAAAATCTGAACATCCTGCTGGTGGACGACGACGAAAAGTTTCTTTTTTCACTGGCAGAAAGAATAAAGCTCAAAGGTTTCAGCACGCTCACCGCGACCGACGGCCGGAAAGCCCTGGACATCGCGAAAAACAACAAAATCTACCTGGCCATCATCGACCAGAGACTCCCGGACACCGAAGGCGTTTCCCTGGTGGCCGAGCTGAAGAAACAGGACGCGTCGGTCAAGACGGTTCTCCTCACCGCCCATGGCGATGACAAGATCGAAAGCGCCTCCAAGGCCCTGGACACCGCCTACTTTGAAAAGGACAACATGGGCGGATTCTGGGAATTCCTGATGAGGTTCCCCATCGACACCATCAACATCCTTCTGGTGGATGACGATGAGACCTTCCTCAAATCCATGGCCGAACGTGTCCGCCTGAAAGGCTACAGTCCCATTCTCGCCACCACCGGATCGGAAGCCGTTTCAGCGGCCGCTGGCAAAAAGATCCACGTGGCCGTCGTGGACCAGCGCCTTCCCGACATGGAAGGCCTTGACGTGGTTTCCAAACTCAAGAAGCTCGATGAAGATGTACAGACCGTTCTTCTCACCGCCTACGGAGATGACAAGCTGAAAGAAGCTTCGGCCGCCCTTGAAGCCGGATACTTCGACAAAGCCGACATGAACAGCTTCTGGGGCTTCATCAA
This sequence comes from uncultured Desulforapulum sp., assembly GCA_964637565.1. GTDB lineage: Bacteria > Desulfobacterota > Desulfobacteria > Desulfobacterales > Desulfolunaceae > DYJE01. The sequence goes on along the minus strand of CAZWTY010000035.1, from coordinate 9,091 downwards.
GAACGCGATGCGGAAATTCGAAACCACCATGGCGGCGGTGGGTATGGCCCACGGCGGCGATATCAAGGACGCCATGGAAATCGATCCGAACAAGAAAAAATAAACCGGATCGGCGTTTACAATTCAGGTAAAAAAAGATAATGAATCCCGGGACAGGCGTTCTGCCTGTCCCGAGGATCATGTTCCCAGACCGGAGGTTTTGTCGTTTCGCCCGAAAGGAAAAGCGGTTACCGCCTTTTTCAGTTCGTTCGAGATGACAGACGCATCCACGGGACCATCTCTCTTCCGAAAGATGACCGGATCCCAGAAAATTCGCGGCGCAGTGTTCCATTCGCGGTTGACCCTTTGTCCATGACGATTTGAGTAGCGATAGTTATGGTTACACTCTTCCGGTTTTTTTGAGGAACGGCGTCAAAACGTGATACCAAACGACATAACAACAGGAAATTGAAGTGGATTTCAGCGGGAAAAAAATTCTGATCGTCGACGACGAGAAAGGTTTTCTCGATTCGCTTTCCAAGCGTATCGAACTCATGGGGTTCATCCCCCTCAAAACCATGTCGGGCACCGAAGCCCTGGACATGTGTCAATCCCACCATGTGGATCTGGCCATTGTGGATTTCCATATGCCTGAAGTCGACGGCCTGGAAACCATCTCCAGGCTTCGGCAAATCCAGCCGGACATCAAGACGGTCCTTCTCACCGGCTACGGCAACAAGAAAATGCGCCAGGCTGCCGACGCCCTTCACTCCGCCTATTTCGAAAAAGACAACATGCGTCTTTTCTGGTCTTTTATCCGGAAAATGAACGAGTCGGACAAGGCCGTTTTCTTTCCCTATCCCGGCCAGGAAGAACCGCCAAGACAGGAGGAAGACGCTCCCGTCGACCGGCTTCCGGAAAAAAAACCTTCCGGAGCCAAAAGCAACCCCGACCCCTTTGACCTGATCGTTCCTGAAAACAAGTTCTACAACCGGGATTCCCACTGGCTGATCGGCGGAACAGGCTCCATGGAGGCCCTGAAAAAGAAAATCGCCAACGCGGCTATGATCGAAAGCCACGTGCTGATCATCGGAGAGGACGGAACGGGCAAGGAAATCGTGGCCCGGGCCATCCACAGCCTCAGCCAGAGAAAGAACAGGCGCTTCATCGGCGTCAACTGCGGGATGATGGCCCCCGAAACCCTGGAAACCGAACTCTGGGGCGTGGAAAACCGCAAGCCCGCGAGAACGGGCCTCATTGAAAGCTGCCACGAAGGATCGATTTTCCTGGACAACATCCAGGACATGAGTCCATCCACCCAGGAGAAGCTGGCCCGGGTTCTTTCCCTGAACCTGATGACCCGCAAAGGGGGAAAAGATCCCATCCACGCCGATGTGAGGATCATGGCGGCCTGCCCGGAGTCCGTCACCGAAACTCTGAAGGGGACCGCTTTCCACCAGGATTTCTACGATCTGCTCGCAGGTTTCGTCATCACCATCCCCCCGTTGCGCGAGCGGAAGGACGATATCGCCCCCCTGTGCAGCTATTTCATGGACAAATTCGGCAAGGAATACGGCAAGCCCGTGAAGTCCATAGCCGACGACGTGTTATCGGCCTTCTCGGCCTACGCCTTTCCCGGCAATGTCCAGGAGCTGGCCAACCTCATCGAACGGGCCGTGATCCTTCTCGACGGCCAGTCTATCGAAATCCGTCACCTGCCGGAAAAATTCAGGGCTCCGATCCGTCACGTCGACGAATTCGAAACCCAGCCCCTGCTTTCCCTGGCCGAGCTTGAAAAAATCCACATCCAGAAAGTGATGAAAGCCCTGGACAACAACAGGACCCGGGCCGCCGAAGTTCTGGGCATCAGCCGTGGAGCCCTGTGGCGCAAGCTGAA
>CAZWTY010000035.1:0-7115 GCA_964637565.1 uncultured Desulforapulum sp. | reverse complement strand
CCCGGGCCGCCGAAGTTCTGGGCATCAGCCGTGGAGCCCTGTGGCGCAAGCTGAAGCAGGAAGGGGAAAAAGATCCGGAATAGCCCCAGCTATCGGCACCGGTATCGCCATTGACGTCCAGACCATTCGATAGCGACAGCGATACCGATAGCGATTTGAGAGATAATTCATACCTGTATCTTTCATTAGACCGTCATAGGGGATCAAGGCGATCGCATGTAAGGATCATACCGCCATGTCATGCTAAGCCGAAGCTCCCAACCTTGTCATTCCGGGCGGCCTCCGATATCATGGAGTGTTTGAAACATCTTCAGGATTTGGCAAAACGAAACCATTCGAGAGTCGAAGCCGACCCGGAATCCACGCCGACATGGGCTAAGTCCCCTATGCAAATCGAGGGCTACCTCTTTCTCGGGCATGGTTTCCGGTTAATCGGTATCGGTATCGGGTTCTATAGTCAGAACATTTCGATAGCGAACCCGATAGCGATAGCGATGGTTAAAATCCATGACGATGATACATGCGATGGCCCTGATTGAAGGATTGTCTTTCCCTGTCCGATGATTTATGAATAGCCATATCAGGGATGAAAGAACAGGGGGCCACACCTGCCCGCGCTTGCCTTTCGTCCAACATCCATACGGTTCAATCAACCCATCCAAGATACGGGAGATCGCCATGAGCAAAAAAGCGTTGTTCCATCCCCTGAACACAGGCTTTGGCACGGGTGCGCTTCACAAGAACAAGCAGGTCAGCGCCGAGCAGGCCGTAGCCCTGATCAAGAACGGGGACACCATCGCCACCGGCGGTTTCGTGGGCAGCGGATTCGCCGAGGAAATCGCCATCGCCCTTGAAAAACGGTTTCTCGAAACAGGCAACCCCAGGGATCTCACCCTGTACTTCGCCGCAGGCCAGGGCGACGGCGTGGACCGGGGGGCCAACCATCTGGCCCATGAAGGCCTGATCAAACGGGTGATCGGCGGACACTGGGGTCTTGTGCCGAAAATGCAGGCCCTGGCCATGGAAAACCGGATCGAGGCCTACAACTTTCCCCAGGGGACCCTGGCCCACATGCTCCGGGACGCCGGAGCCCACAAACCTCGAACCATCACCCGGGTGGGACTGGGAACTTTCGTGGATCCCCGTGTGGAGGGCGGAAAAATCAACGCCCGCACCACCGAAGACCTGGTGGACCTGATCACCTTCGACGACCGGGAATACCTGTCCTACAAAACCCAACGAATCGACGTGGCCATCATCCGGGGCACCACGGCGGACACCGACGGGAACATCACTTTCGAAAAAGAAGCCCTGACCCTGGAAAGCCTGAGTCTTGCCATTGCCGCGAAAAACGGCGGAGGTCTCGTGATCGTCCAGGTGGAACGCATGGCCGGACGGGGCGCCCTGTCCCAAAGGTCCGTGAAAATCCCCGGCATCATGGTGGACTGTGTGGTGGTGGCCAGCCGTCCCGAGTACCACATGCAGACCTTCGACACCCTATACAACCCGGCCTTCGCCGGCGAGTTCCGGGTTCCGGTCTCGTCGATCAAGCCCATGGCCCTTGACGAGCGAAAGATCATCGCCCGCCGGGCCGCCTTCGAACTGATCCCCAACAGTGTGGTGAACCTGGGCATCGGCATGCCTGAAGGCGTGGCCAGCGTGGCCGCCGAAGAAGGGGTCCTGGACCACATGACCCTCACGGCGGAACCGGGTGTCATCGGGGGCATTCCGGCAGGGGGCCTGAGTTTCGGAGCCGCCACCAACGTGGACGCGGTGATCGACCAGCCCTACCAGTTCGACTACTACGACGGGGGCGGCCTCGACGTCTGCTTCCTGGGACTGGCCCAGGCCGACCGTTTCGGCAACCTCAACGTCAGCAAGTTCGGTCCCCGGCTGGCCGGATGCGGCGGGTTCATCAATATCAGCCAGAACTCCATGAAAGTCGTGTTTGTCGGCACCTTCACCGCTGGCGGGCTGGAGATCGCCGTCAAAGACGGCAAGCTTGTCATCCTCAAGGAGGGCAAGGCCAAAAAGTTTCTTGCCGACGTGGAGCAGATCACCTTTTCAGGTCAGGTGGCGGCCAAAGACGGTAAAAAAGTGTTGTACATCACCGAGCGCTGCGTGTTCGAACTGTCCGAACAGGGCCTGGTCCTCACGGAAATCGCTCCGGGCGTGGATCTTCAAAAAGACATCCTGGACCAAATGGACTTCGCGCCCCTGGTGCCCAAGCCCCCGAAACTCATGGACGACAGGATTTTCAACCCGGCCCCCATGGGTCTGAAGACCGAACTGCTCTCGGTTCCCATCCCCGACCGCCTTTCCTACGATCCGGAGCACAACCTGTTCTTCGTCAACTTCGAGAGCCTGGTCATCCGGTCCTCCGACGACATCCGGGCCATCCGTGAAGCTGTCTCGAACATCCTCACGCCTCTGGGCAAACGGGTCAACGCCGTGGTCAACTACGACAACTTCGACATCAGCCCGGAGCTCATCGACGAGTACATGGACGTGGTCAAGGGCATCATCGAGGATTTCTACATCGACGTGACCCGCTACACCACCAGTTCGTTCATGAGCATGAAACTGGGCGACTCGCTCAAGCAGCGCAACGTGTCACCCCATATTTTCGAGACCCTGGAAGAAGCCAGGGCGGCCCTGAAACCGTAACAAGGAGCCCTGACCGTGGGTAAAAAACTGCCGCCCAGGCACAGACAGATCATCGGCATGGTCGAGGAAAAAGGCTACATCTCCATTGAAAGGCTGTCCCAGCATTTCGATGTCACGCCCCAGACCATCCGCCGGGATATCAACAAACTCAGCGACGACGGCCTGCTCCGGAGGTACCACGGCGGAGCTGGCCCCAACACCAGCGTGAGCAACTTCAGCTATTCGGAACGGCGGGTGTTGAGGTCCGTGGAAAAATCCCGGGTGGCCCGGCTGGTGGCCAAACACATCCCCAACAACGCCTCCCTTTTCCTCGACATCGGAACCTCCACCGAGGAGGTGGCTAAGGCCCTTTTATCCAAGTCGGGACTTCGGGTGATCACCAACAACATGAACGTGGTGTCCATCCTTTCCGGCAGTGAGGATTTCGAGATCTTCATCACCGGCGGCGTGGTCCGGAACCACGACCTGGGCATCCTGGGCGACGCCACCGTGGATTTCATCAAGCAGTTCAAGGTGGATTTCGGCATCGTCAGCGTGGCGGGCATCGACCCGGACGGCACCCTCATCGACTTCGATTACAACGAGGTCCGGGTGACCCGGGCCATCATGGCCAACTCCCGGCGGGTTTTCCTGGTGGCCGACCACAGCAAGTTCGGCCGGGGGGCCATGGCCCGGATCGGGCACATTTCCGAGGTCAGCGCCCTGTTCACCGACAGCCCGCCGTCTCAGGACTTCATGACCGTCATCGAGAACGCCGGGATCAACCTGTACATCGCAGGAAGCGGGCCTGCGCCAGGCACGGTGGACGAAGAGCCTGAAGGAGAAAGGGGAAACTGATGATCAAAGCCATCCTGTGGGACAACGACGGGGTGCTCGTGGACACCGAGGCCTATTTCTTCAAGGCGAACCAGGACGTTCTGGCCGAACTGGGCATCGCCCTCAGCCAAGAGCAGTTCATCGAATATTCCCTGGTGAAAGGCTACGGGTTCTGCGACTACCTCAGGGCCGGAGGCCTGACCGACATCGATTGCGAACCTTTAAGAATCCGGCGAAACGACCTGTACTCATCCTACCTGAAAACAGCAGACACCCTGTTCGACGGGGTCCGGGAAACCCTGGAGCGGCTTCACGGCCGTTACACCATGGGCATCATCACCAGCTCCCTGAGGGTCCATTTCGACATCATCCACGAAAAAACAGGGATTCTCGATTATTTCGACTTTGTGATCACCTCCGATGAATGCGACAACACCAAGCCCCACCCCGAGCCCTACCTGAAGGGCCTGGCCAGGGCCGGAGTCCTGGGCCGGGAATGCGTCGCGGTGGAAGATTCGGCCCGGGGCCTTGCTGCCGCCAACCGGGCCGGGCTCCACACCTGCCTGATGATCCCCCACGCCCTGTCAGGTCCGGAAAGCTACCGGGGTGACTTCCTGCTCCTCGACAGCATCCACCAGGTCCCCCGGACCCTTCAGTGCCTGGAATCCGAGTTGATTTGACCGGCAATTAATTGGACTGTGTAAAGTCCAGTTTTCTAAAGAAGCTCAAAGCCTCCGGCGGCCCTCCCTGGGGGCCAGATTTTAAAAATCTGGACAAATAGGTTTGTTTTTTTCATGAAACGTCATGAACAGAACAGATATAGTGGTTGTCAGAATAAAATTCCGATTGCCGCATTTTTATGAACATCGAATAATGAATGGGTTCACGTCTCACCCTTTCCGCATGGAAAGAAAACAGTGTTCAAATTCACTGTTTAAAAAAGGAGTTATCCTTCATTCGATGTTGGGCGTTGGATGTTCGACGTTCTTCAGTTTTTCATTCGGAACAGATTTATGACACCCCCTCGACTATTTCCCTTCGCTGGAACGTGTCATGCACCCTGTCCCACAGCGATATAATCTGGCGTTCGTAGCCCCGGTCCTTATAGGCCCTGATCTCTTCGACCTGCTGTTCCACGACGGACTCCCAAAGTTCCCAGTTTTCCATCAGGGTTTTGATAGCGTCAACGGTGGCGTCGATGTTTTTCGGATCGATTGTGATGCCGGAAGAAAGGACTTCCGCCGCTCCCGCCGCCGCAGGATAGAATACAGGCACGTGATGCTGCATGGCTTCAAGAATCACCATGCCAAAGGGTTCGGCCCTGGACGTGACCAGAACGGCCCCCGCGTTTCTGTAGGCTTCCCCCCGCCTTTCCCAGGGAAGCTGGCCTTTAAGCTCGTATTGTCCTGAATAAATGGGAAAAAGGGATTGAAGTTCACCGCTTCCGAAAATGCAGAAACGGATGGCCGGCATCAGGGAGGAGAGCCGGTCGGCGATCCGCATGAAAAGGTCGGGGCGTTTCTGCTCTGTGATTCTTCCGGTGAACACCACCGATCGGGATTCGAAATTTCCCATATCCACGGGTGAAATCTCCTCGTCCGACAATGGATTCGGCATGACGGCGATCCTGTCTTTTTTGACCCCGTAACAGGACGCGATCACCTCGGCCGTTGTCCGGCTCGGCGCCACAACCCAGGCGGCCCGTTCCGCCCCTTTCTGTTCCATGCGGGCGAGGACCGGGTCCATGGCCGACGGCCGGCGTTCCTGTTCCGTGGAATGAAAATGGGCGATCCAGGGTTTGTTTTTCAGCTCGGACGCCGCTTCCGCCGCGCTGAACGTCACCCAGTCGTGGGCGTGGATGAGGTCGAACTCCTCATGACGGCAGAAGGAAACGACCCTCCGTTTGAATTCTTCCATGAGGCGGAGGATCCCCGTTCCTTTTTTCGTCTGGATTGAGTCCGCCACCCTGGCGTAGGGGGAAAGGCCCTGGCCGTAGGGCGAACATCCGTTTCCATAGACATCCCCGGCGCTTCCGTAGGGTGACCAGGGCCTCTGGTAAGGCGACGCGGTTTCCCGGGCCATGAGCTGAATGCCCATGGTCACCACCTCCACACCGCAGTTGAAGGGGTTGGGCATGATGGCTTCCTCGTCCCATGGAACGATGACTGTGAGCCGGACCCCGCGTTTTTTGAGGTTCCTGACCAGATGAAAGGCGGCTGTCCATGTGCCTCCGGCCACAAAGGGCGTGACCTCCCACAGCAGCATCAGCACCTTGATGCCGCTGGGTGCGGGGCCGTGGATTCCGATCAGCGTTTCCTTGACACCTTCATCGAAAAAGGCATCGCGCCATCCGTGGACCAGGGGCCATGGCAACTTGTCCAGGTCGAACAGCGATCCCCGGAGGTTTGCGTTGCGGATGGTCATTCTCAGCACCCGGGTCTGTTTCATGATGGCGTTCCGGAGGTTCGCATTCTCAAGATTCGCGCCCGCCAGATCGGCATAGGTGAGATCGGCACCCATGAGGGTGGCGTCTTGAAAACAGGCGCCGTTCAGCCGTGCGTTGACAAACCGGCAACGATTCAGGACGCAGCGTGAAAAATCGGCATCATCCAGAACCGCGTCCCTGAAATCAAGGCCACTGAGATCCCGGTCGGCAAAGATCACGTCCTTGAGGGACACGCCCTGCCAGGTGACCTGGGCGAGCGTGTTTAGATCCAGGTTCTGTACGGCCTTTTCAACCGCGATTTTGATATTCCGAAGCACCTCCTCGTTTTTTTCGAGACGGGCCATGGCCACCAGCGACGACAGGGCCTGAAGGTGGTACTCTTTTTTTTCCGGCATGAAAAAATGCTGAAGCCCCACAACGCCCACGATCCGAAGGCGCGCATTGTCGTCGGCGGTATGGATCAGAAGATCCTTGAGATCGCCAGCCGCCCTTTCCAAACGGTCCTTCTTCCGGGTGTCAAAGTAGTTCCGCAGACCGAGAAACGTTCCCATCAGGGCCACCAGGGTCGTGGCCAGAGGCCCCACCGCGCTGAAAAGACTGCTGATGAAAAGACCCTGGGATTCGTTTTTGATTCGGAGGTCCATAACCTCCTGCTTGGATTTTTCAAGGGTGAGCTGGTCTGTTTGGAGGACGCCAAGTTCGGAGGCGATCCTGTTCACGTTCCGTGTGGTTTTGTACGTGGCGAAGGCCTGGATCCCCGTCAAAAAAGCGATGAGAAGAAACAGGTAGACTGAAAGGGGAATCTCGGTTGTTTTGGACAAAGCCCCTTTGGGGCGGGAAGCATCTTTCTGGAAATCTTTGGTATCGCGGGTGGACAGGGTCTTCATGGCCGTCTCCCTTTGGAGAATGGAATGTAAACAGGGTGACTGTTTTGGGGTTTCACCGTAACGTTCCGATGACCCTTCCCATCAAAAAAACGGTTTGCCCAGCTTTGCAAAAGCTGGCCCCCGGGAGGGCCAAGTCAACAGCATGGCCCGGCAAGGTCGCCGAAGGCTTGAATCGGAACAGATTATGGAAACCCGTTCAAGAGGCGTGGATGAATGATTGTTCTTTCAGACATGTAAAATTAACATATTAAACCGGCAATTAAAAACATTAACACTGTGCCGCATAAGCAATCTTCGGG
>CAZWTY010000034.1:0-38026 GCA_964637565.1 uncultured Desulforapulum sp. | reverse complement strand
CTCCGGCGGCCCTTCCGGGGGACCAGATTTTAAAAATCTGGACAAATGGGTTTGGATTGCAGCGTAGAGCTCACCCTTTCCCGATTCGTTTGTCAAACTTTTCAAAAGTTTGGCCCCCGGCAGGGCCGCCGGAGGCCTGAAATATCGCAAAGCCACATTTTATAAAGGAGAAAAAACATGGCCGTGTACCGTGACACCAAAGAGCTTCAGACCATTCTCACCCGTCTCTGGGAAAAGATTTTCACCACCGCCGACATCGTGGACAAACTCTCCGACCTGTCCCTCACGGTGGAGTTCAGGTTCACCGACCTGAAAACCCGGATGTTCATCGTGGTGGGCGATGGGCGTAAAGAGGTGCTGTGGGACCCTGAAAAGCCCCTCGCGCCCGATGTGGAAATGATCATAGCCTCGGATACGGGCCACCTTTTCTGGATGGAAAAGCTCAACGTGCCCCTGGCTCTGGCCGGCCGGAAGATCGTGGCCAAGGGCTCGGTGACCAAGGCGTTGAAACTCCTTCCCGCCCTGAAACCCGCGTTTTCCATCTACCCCCAGGTGCTGTTGGAGCTGGGACGGAACGATCTTCTGGCCATCGACAAAAAAACCAGGGCCAGGAAAACATGGCTGACCCTGCCCTCGTTCATGAAACGCCGGAGGGCTCTTTCCATGGAGAACATCCCCGTGTTTCCCCTGGACCTCACGGAAAAGCCGCGGGATGTCCAGCCCGCTGAATCATTAAACCGTCAGGCCGGAGCCATGGATCTGTACCAAACCATGGCGACGATCCGGGCGTTTGAACAGCATCTGTCCGAGGGATTCCGGAACGGAGACATCCCCTCCGAGGCTATCCACCTGTCCATCGGCCAGGAGGCGGTGGCGGCGGGCGTCTGCCTGAACCTGAGGCACACCGATTACATCAACACCACCCACCGAGGTCACGGCCACATCATCGCCAAGGGCACGGACCTCAACCGGATGATGGCCGAACTTTACGGCAAGGCCGACGGGCTCTGCGAAGGCAAAGGCGGCTCCATGCATGTCACCGACGGCAGCCTGGGAATCCTGGGGGCCAACGGCATCGTGGGGGCCGGTTACCTGTTGGCCCTTGGCGCGGCCCAGACCATCCGCTACCAGAACCGGGACGATGTGTCCGTGGTGTTTGCCGGAGACGGGTCGGTGAACCAGGGCATGTTCCACGAAGCCCTGAACATGGCCTCGGTGTTCCAGTTGCCCCTCCTGGTGGTCATCGAGAACAACCTTTACGGGGAATTCACGTCCATCGAACGCCATTCGGCGGAAACGGACATCCGGAAGCGGATGGAAGCCTACAACATCAGGTCGGAGCGCCTGGACGGCAACGATCCGGCCACGGTGCACGCCCGCTTGGCAGAAATCATCGGCGAGATGAGAAAAGACGGAAAACCCCGGGGCGTGGAACTGATGACCTACCGCTGGCACGGCCACATGGAAGGGGAGCCGGAAAGCTACCGGACCCTTGAGGAGAAACAAGCGTACATGGCCAAGGACCCCCTTGTCCGGCTCGAACGGGAGCTGGTGGAAAAGGGCCAGGGGACGCCGGAGGATTTTGCCGCCATACGATCCGAGGTCGACCGCCGGATACAGGAGGCCGTGGCGTTCGCGAAAAAAGCCGGGGAACCGGAGCTTTCCAGATTGTTTGAACGGACTTACAGCCCCGATCCTTCCGTGCTGTACCAGGGGACGTTTGATGTCGCGCCGGAAGGTTCGTCCATGTCCATGTCCCAGGCCATCAACAGCGCCCTCCAAGAAGAAATGGAGCGGGACAGCCGGGTGTTTCTCTGGGGAGAGGACGTGCGGCTGGGCGGTTACTTCAGCGTCACCGAAGGCCTGGTGGAAACGCTGGGGGAACATCGGATCATCGACACACCCATCAGCGAAAATGCCATTGTGGGCGGTGCGGTGGGCTCGGCCATAACCGGTCTCCGCCCGGTGTGTGAGATCCTGTTCGGGGATTTCCTCACCTGCTGCATGGACCCCATCATGAACCAGGCGGCCAAGCTGCGCTACATGACAGGCGGCCAGGTGACCATGCCCCTGACCGTGAGGACGCCGGTGGGCAGCGGCATCGGCATGGCGGCCCAGCATTCCCAGAGCATGGAACGGTTTTTCTTCGGGATCCCCGGCCTGATCGTGGTGGCACCCTCGGACCCGTACACGGCCAAAGGTCTGCTGAAATCGGCGATCCGCTCGGACAACCCGGTGATTTTTTTCGAACACAAGCTGCTTTACGCCAACAGCGGACCGGTTCCCGAAGGCGACTACACCCTGCCCCTGGGCAAGGCCAGGATTGTCCGAAAGGGACGGGATCTCACCCTGGTCACCCACCTTTTGGGAGTTTCCGCAGCCCTGGACGCGTCGGAACGTCTGGCCGGGCAGGGCATCGAGGTGGAGATCGTGGATCTTGTGACCTTGTACCCCATGGACACGGCCACGATTCTTGAATCGGTCTCACGGACAGGTGCCCTGGTCACCCTCGAGGAAGGCACGGCCACCGGCGGCATCGGAGCCGAAGTGATCAGCCGTGTTTCTCTTGCCGGGTTCCATCTGCTGAAGCGCCCGCCTTTGCGTTTTGCGGCCCCGGAATGCCCCGTGCCCTATGCCAAGAACCTGGAGAATGCCATGATGCCTGATCCGGGTGGGATCGCGGAGAGGATCGAGAGGTGGATCAAGGGATAGGGAGAAAAGACGAACATCGAACGCCCAACGTCCAACATCGAATGGGGGGAGCGGGCGGTGTGGGGGTGATGGGATAGGTTGGCCCCGGGAGGGGAGAGGCAATGAAGGCTTTGAAGGGATGAACATCGAACGTCCAACGCCCAACGTCCAACGTCGAATGGGGGGAACGGGCGGTGTGGGGTGATTGGATAGGGTGGCCCCGGGAGGGGAGAGGCAATGAAGGGTGGGGGAGGAGGAGGGCGGTATTGGGAACGCCGAGTTGCACTCGGCACACGGGCCGGGTTCAACCCGGCGTTCCTTTGGGCAGCCGGCAGGGCGTCAACCCTTTAATCTTCTGACTATGGTATGCACGACGTCAGGTCGTTTCGGTTTTTTTCGCCGTTTCGTCCTCGGCTTCCTCCCAGCCGGTGATCATGGCCTTGACGTGGGCGGTCAGGGTGTGGCCGGTGGTGATCATGTACACGTGGACGATGACAAACATCAGGATGGCGAAAGTCAGGGCCAGATGAACCGAGGCCACGGCCTGGAGCGTCAGGAAACGATTTAAACCCCATGCCTCCCAGGCGTTGTAGCGCCAGTAGAGAAAACCTGTGACCATCTGCAATGGCAAAAGAGCCGCGGCCAGGATCAGGTAGCTCAAACGCTGGAGGGGGTTGTGCTTGGCGTTCTTCCGTTTGGGGACGGGGTGGGGCTCGCCTTTGAAGATCCCGTAAAGGTAGTAGCGGACCACATCGGCCATCTTTTTTGTGGTGGGGATGTACTGTCGCCATTCTCCGGTGGTGAGCAGCCAGAACACGAACACGAAGAAGGAGATCAGCCAGGCCAGGCCCACAAAGCTGTGGATGGCCACAGCCGTCTTGTACCCGAAGAGGGTGTAGAGTCCGTTCACCTCAAAGCCGGTCACCATGAGCATGACGATGAACACCATCTGGAGCCAGTGCCATAGACGTTCGTAACGGGTGTACAGGTAGATTTTTTTCATGGTGTCCGTGTTCATGAGGGCCTCCTTTTCGAAACCACACGCAGAATTCCGTGCCCGAGCACGCCGAGAAAGGTCAGGATGACCAGGGGCCAGCCTGCGTAGCTGACAAGGGCCGAACGACCGGTTCCGGGCATGTAGAACCCGGTGAGTTGGGTCAGGCGACCGTTACGGCTGTGGCACTCGACGCAGGCCAGGGCGTTTTCGGCAGGGGCCACCATGTGGGTGGTGGGGAAGACCGACGAGGTCTTAACGAAATCCCATTCACCGGAAAAGGGGAGGTCCATGTCGGCCATGCCGCGTTCAAAGGCGCTTTTCCAGTCCAGGGTTTCCCAGTAGCCTTCTTTGCCTGACAAGAGGGGAGCGAGCATCGTGTTTGTTTTTTTATCGTAGGGCTGTTTCCCGAAAAAGACCTTGAACGGGGCGATACGGGAGTTCGGGTCATGCATGTCGCCCAGGGGTTCGTTGACTTTCACGATGCCCGAGGGATCGATGGTGTCCTTCAGTGTCAGGATCTTGAACCGTCCGTCATACCAGAAGTATTCCGGTTTCACGTCCTTGGCCCAGCGCATTTCCCCTTTGATGGTCAGGTAATCCTCGGTCTTGATTTTGTTCCCGTCTTTGTCCTTCTTTCCGGCTTTGGACCAGTCCCACCACATTTTGGTGGGATAGCCGCCCCGGGCGAAGGTCGGGATATGACAGCTCTGGCAGGCCACCTTGTCTGTGTGGTCGTTGAGTTTGGCGTTCTGCTTGTGCGGTGTGGCGCTGTGGCATGACTCGCAGGTGATTTTGGGGGTCATGTCGTCTTCGATCAGGCTTTTCCGGGTGGTGGACGCCGGACTGGTGTAAGCCCTGCCGGCCACGGCGTGCATGCTGGTGGTGTGGCAGCGCGTACAGGTGAAGTTTCCCCCGTCTTTGGACATGTGGACATCCAGGTCCCTGGGCGGATCGGTGAGGGACAGGTCCAGGTCCCCGTGTTTCACGCCGTTACCTCCCCCGCCCTTGAAATGGCATTCTCCGCAGTTCTTCCGTTCAGGCAGCCCGACAGAGTGAACCGCATCTTTCATGTCCGCCATGAGATCCGTGGCCATGCCCTTGGACTCCTCGTCACCCATGGAAAGAAAGTAGGGGATGTCTTCGAAGGCTTCGCTGAAATTGAAATTGATCTGACCGTGACAGGCCAGGCAGTTGACCTCTCCGGTCTTTCCTTTCCAGCCGGTGTGGCAGGCCAGACAGCTTTCGCTGTTCATATTGTTGGTGGAGATGCAGAAATTGTTGATGGAGTACCCGCTTTTGCCCATGGGGGTGTCCTTGTCAGGGCCGGGGGCCAGCCAGGTCCAGTGGATGGTCTTCCTGAAGTCCATGTCTGCGTGGGTATGGCAGGAAAGGCAGGCTTTGGTGATCTCGTCGCCTGACTTGAAATCCTGCTGAAGGATGGGATACGTGCTGTGAGCCAGCTTGATCCTTTCGTTTTTGATCATCCAGTCCGCAGGGCTTTTGCTTGCTTTTTCCTCGCTTCCCACCACGGGCAGGGCGGCCAGAAAAAGAACAGCTGCGGCAACGACGGCGTATTTCAGTTTTCTTGAAACAACCAGGGTTGCTTCTGTTTCCGTTTTCTTCATCTCCATCTTCCAATCCCCTTGTCGCGTCACTTTCAGGCCCCGTGGGCGCACTGTCTATCAAAGGTTTGACACCGCCGCCTGTTCCGGGAAGACGGCATCAAACCTGTTGGAGGGATGAGCCGCTGTGTCAAGCCTATTTGCATTTCGCCGGCGTGGGAGAGTCGGCGGCTCCGGAAACGAGATAGGCGCAGATGTTGTTGAGATCTTCCTGGGAAAGCTTGGCCCAGACATCCTTGCAGCCGAACTGGGCGAAATCCTTGGTTTCAAACATCTTCTTCCACTGGGCCTGGGTTTTGGAATCGGGATTTAACGGAGGTTTTGCAGGTGAAGCCGCATTCTGGGCATGACAGGTTTTGTACACGTTCCTGTAGGTGTATTTGCCTTTGCGCTTGTCCCCGTCTTCGGCGTGGACGGTGAAAGCGAAGCAGACAAGGGCGGCGACGATCAGGGTGGCGGTGCGTGTGATTTTTTTCATGGTTTTCTCCTTATGGGTCAGTGTTTGACGTTGTTTTTTAAATCGGTTGTCGCTTCGCTTCCCCCGTCCCGGAATGACCCGGGACGGGAGAAGCATCGGCGTTACCATCCAAATCGAATCAGAACTTCATGCTCGCCGACAGGTAAAGGTCCCATACCTTGTCCGCCACGGGGAAGAGGGCGTCGGTGGACATCACGTCCTTGATTTTCACCGGCGCGCCCAGGGGATTGCCGCTTCCGGTGTAATCGTAGTCGTAGTATCGTCCGCCCAGGGTGAGGAAGAAGTTGTCGTTGACGATGGGCTGATGGTAATAGGTTTCGAAAACCTGGCCCCTGGCGGCCAGTTTGCTGCCCGCCATGGAATCCTCGGCTCCGGTGAAGTTGAACCAGTATTTGGAACCCCAGTTGTACTCGAGGCCCAGTTTGCCGTTGCCCGGCATGGGAATCAGGCAGCCGGCGTAGAGGCTGTATCCGGTATGGCTTTCAAGGTTACCGTTGGAACTGAGAAGACCCATGCCCATCATTTCGTAGAACGGGTTCTTTGAAATCTGGGAGGGGTCGGTGTAGCTCATGGAACTTGAAAAGAACAGGTCGGCGTTGTTGAGTTTCTCCACGTTGGTTCTGATGAGAAGGGATGCGGCCTGCCAGTCTCCGATGTTGGCCGAGGGTTCCATTCGGCTGATGAAGCCGCCGGAATTGGGTTCGAAGTAGTATTCGGAGACGCCGTCAGCGTTGGTGTCCATCTTGGAGACGATGAAGGGCATCACCGTGGTTCCGGCAAAGCCGTCGGTGAGGTCCGGGGCGTAGGCGTACATCAGGCCCACGCTGGTGATGTCGTTGTTGTACAGCTCGGAGATGAAACCCATCAGGTGGACGTCGTCAACCTGGGGATTGGACGACATGGACCCGCTGTTGCCGTAGTCGCTCTCGAATCCCATGCCGTAGCAGAGTTTGAACTCCGCGCCGGGAATCCCTGTGACATCCTCGAGGGAAAAGGCCAGGGACGCCCCGTCGAACTGCCAGTTGATCACCGCGCCGAAGGGTGATCCGCCTTCCATGCTGTTGGCGGAGTATTCCAGGGGAGGACCGTCTGTCGAAGGCCTGCGGCCCAGGGAGAGGTTGTAGGGGATGGAACCGATGTCGTTCTTGTAGTTCATGTAGGCCCGTTCCAGGTGGATGGTGTCTCCCCTGGGCACGCTGGCCGAGGTGCCGTCCAGGGTGACGTCGCCCATGCTGCCGTGGTTGAAGTTCACGCCGGTGCTGTCGCCCCAGACTTTGTATGCGGCGAGCCGTCCCATGAAGTTCAGGTTGTCGTTCACCTTGGCCTTCATGTTCATCCGGAACCGTGTGGTGTAAAGGATGTCGTTGTCCGCGTCGTATTTCTCAGCCTCCGGGATCATGCCTCCCATGGCCATGTTCATCATGGCGGCCTGGAACTGGGCGAGGGTCGCGCCGTTGAAGCCGCCCGTGGGGGTTCCGTCGTAATCGGCGAAGAACCCGTTGACCAGGCTTGACGGAGCGGTCAGGGCGTCCGCAAAATGAACGGACCATCCGGTGGTTTTCAGTTCGAATCCCAGGGCCAGTTTGTCCGTGGCTGTGTGAAGTTCCGCCTTGTTCAGGCGTTCACCCATGTCGTCCACCTGTTTTTTCAGCTCATCCACCTGCTGTTTCAGGGCCTCGGTGTCTTCCGCCCAGACGCACGGGGCGGACACGGCCAGGCCGAGAAAGGCAAGTCCGACGATCAGGCATTGCCATGCGCGTCCGAATTGAATTTTTTTCATGTTCTTCTCCTCTCTATCTAATGATGCCACCTAGGGTTGATCCTGCGTTTCTCATGCAGGTGTTTTCCTGTTAACAACTGTTGCTTTACATGGCTTTACACAGGCCGACGCCCAAGGTGATGCAACACGTGTGCCATGGAATCCTTCTTGCATCATTGTATTGAACATGATTGTTTTTCAGGAGGTTAGTCAGTTTTTTGTTGCCAAATGGACCCCG
Source organism: uncultured Desulforapulum sp. (assembly GCA_964637565.1). GTDB lineage: Bacteria > Desulfobacterota > Desulfobacteria > Desulfobacterales > Desulfolunaceae > DYJE01. Next base: position 30,241 of record CAZWTY010000034.1, on the reverse strand, counting down.
GTGTATTAACGGTTGTGTTAATGATTTACGAAATGTTAATTAACGGTGTTAATGGTTAACAGGTGGGGTATGGAATTCGGAAGTTGCTGGCAGGCGGTGGTTGAAAATGTCCGGGACGGACTGTTGGTGGTGGACACGTCGGGGAAGATTGCGGCGGTGAATCCGGCCATGGAGAAAATGATGGGATTTACGGCCCGGGAACTTGTGGGGAAATCCTGCCGGGTACTGAACTGCACCGGATGCAAGGTCATCGGTGGCAGGGACGGTGAGCCCTGGTGTGAGCTGTTCAGGGCGGGCAAGTCCAAAAACAAGGAGTGTGTTCTCACCAACAGCCAGGGCAGGGCGGTGCACGTGATCAAGTCCGCCGTGCCCATGGTCGACGCGGAAGGCCAGCTTATCGGGGTGGTGGAAACCCTCACCGATATCTCCGAATCAGTCTGCCAGAAAGAGGAGATCATGTACCTCCGGAAAAACCTCTGGATGGACGAAGGGTTTTTCGGGATGATCGGAAAAAGCGAGGCCATGAGCCAGCTTTACGACCTGATCGTCAGTGTGTCACGGTCCCAGGCCCCTGTCCTGATCCGGGGGAAAAGCGGAACCGGCAAAGAACTGGTGGCCAGAGCCATCCACGAATCGAGCCCCCGAAAAGACATGCCCTTCATCAAGGTGAACTGCGCGGCCCTGAACGAGAACCTTCTTGAAAGCGAGTTGTTCGGCCACGTGCGCGGCGCTTACACCGGGGCGGACAGGGACAGGGTGGGGCGTTTCGAGGCCGCCCACGGCGGGACGCTTTTTCTCGATGAAATCGGAGACATCCCCCTTTCCACCCAGATCAAGCTTCTTCGGGTCCTGGAGGAGATGGAAATTGAAAAAGTCGGAGACCACAAGCCCATTCCCGTGGATGTCCGCATTGTGTCAGCCACCAACAAGGACCTGGACGCCCTGATCTTGAGCGGGGCCTTCCGGGAAGATTTCTATTTCAGGATCAACGTGTTCCCCATTTTCTGCCCGTCCCTGGTGGAACGCAAAGACGACATCCCCATCCTGGCCAGGCGGTTCATCGACCAGGCCCAGGCCCGGGAGGGGAGCAGGGTCACCGGCCTCACCCCCGAAGCCCTGGAATGCCTTCTTTCATGGTCCTGGCCGGGCAACGTCCGGGAACTTCGGAACGTCATCGAATACGCCCTGGTCCTGTGCACCGGCGACCTGATCGGAAAAGAACACCTTCCCCTGACCCTCACCCATCCGCCACAGACCGTCACCATCCCGGCCGGTCCTGAAAAATCCTGGCAGGAAGAACGGGACAGCCTGATCCAGGCCCTGACAAAAACCGGCGGCAACCAGAGCGAAGCCGGAAGACTCCTGGGCGTCAGCCGCGTCACGGTCTGGAAACGGATGAAAAAGTATGGGATTCATGTGTGATGTTAGGGTGATTGCCAGAATAAAATTCCGATTGGCGGCATTGTTTGAACATCGAACATCGAACACAGAACATCGAATGGTGAATGGATGGCCATTCCATCATTCCCGCATGGGGAGACGCATTTGAGTGACTTAAAAACTAAAAAAAGGAGTTATCCTTTATTCGATGTTGGATGTTGGGCGTTGAATGTTCGATGTTCATGGTTTTTTTATTCGGAAGGGATTTTCGAAACCCCTTAACCCCGGCAGACGCCGCAGCGGGAGCAGTGGACGATGGGGCAGGGGGGGGACGTCCTGACGGACAGGGCCCGTTCGTATTCGGCGCGGAGGAAGGATTTCAGGATGCCGTTGTCGATGAAATCCCAGGGGAAGAGTTCGTCTTTGTCTCGTTCCCGGGTGATGAAGCGTTTCGTGGCGTGGGGCGCGGATTTCAGGGTGCTGGCCCAGTTGCCGTTGTTTTCGAAGGCGGCTTCCAGGAGGTCGGCCACGGTCCGGTCTCCCCGGGAAAGGAGGGCCTGGATCACGGCCCCGCGAGGGCTGTCGGCGGTGAGGCTGAGATTGGCCACGGGGTTGATGCCGGATGTGAGGACCTTGATCTTTTTTTTCAGAACGTCCGGGCTGTCCATGGCCGCCCACTGGAACGGGGTAAATGCCTTGGGCACGAAACTGCTCACCCCCACGGTGATCTGGCCCATGCGGCCCCGCTCCCGGCTTTCCGTAAGGAAGACGGCGCGGATTTTCTGTGAAAGAAGGACGATGGCCTCGATGTCTGCCGGGGTTTCTCCGGGCAGGCCGATCATGAAGTACAGCTTGAGGTTCAGGATTCCGGCCCGGACCAGGTTCTGGGCGGCGGAAAGGATCTGGTCCTCGGTGATGCCCTTGTTGATGATGGTCCTCATCCGGTCGGAGCCGGCTTCAGGGGCGATGGTGGCTGTTTTGACGCCGCTTTTCACGAGCACGGCCAGATGGTCCGGGTTTACGGCGTCGGCCCTGAGGGAGGAGTAGGCGAACCTTAGACCGTCGAAATTGGGGTGGAGACAGACCTCGGTGATGTGGGGGTGGTCTGAAATGGCCGTGCCCACCAGGCCGATCCGGTTCGTGACCTGCGAGGCCCTGCGGCATTCTTCCATCAGGCAGTCTTTGGACCTGAACCGCGGAGGCCGGTAGATGAACCCCGCGCTGCAGAAACGGCAGCCGTGGGTGCAGCCCCGGCTCACTTCGGTGAGAAAGGCGCTTTCAAAGGCCGAGGCCTCGGAAAGGATGGCGGTGGACGTGGGACTCGTTGAAATGTCCGGGGGAAACATCCGCCTGACTTTTTCAGGAACGCCGCTTCTGTTAGTTGTAAAGGAGGCCAGGGTCCCGTCAGGGTGGTACGCGGGATCGTAAAAGGATGGAACGTAGGACCCGGGAACGTCGGCGGCCAGGTGCTCCAGGAGTTCCCTGCGGGACGGGTGTTTCCGCAGGGTTTCAAGAAAGGGAAAAACAAGAGCCTCCGCCTCACCGATCAGAAAAAGATCCATGAATGGGGCGAGAGGCTCCGGGTTTAAAAGGCAGGCGACCCCCCCTGCGATCAGAAGGGGGTGGGAATCTCCTCTGGCGTTCGATCGCAGGGGGAGGCCCGCAAGATGGATGATGTCAAGGACGTTCAGGTAGTCGTTTTCAAAGGACAGGGAAAACGCGATGACCTGAAAATCCTTCAAAGGACGGCCCGACTCGATGCTGAGCGGTTTCCCCGGTTTTCCTTTCTCCGGGAGGAACACGCGCTCGCAGACCGTTTCCTCGTCATCGTTCAGCAGGCGGTAAACGCTCTGAAAACCCAGATTCGCCATCCCCACCGCGTAGGTGTTCGGATACACCAGGGCGATGGGGATTTTTCCGGACCAGTTTTTCCGGATGGCGCCTGTTTCAGAATCCCAAGGCGTTCGGCCTGCTTTTCTGCTCAAAGATCAATCAGCCTTTTTTCTCAAAAAGGTCGGAATTTCCAGGTCGTCGCTGTGAAACGAGACACCTTTGATGCCACGGTGGGTGATGTTGCCCACTTCACCCACGGCGATGTTTCTCCGGATGTACGCGGGTTCGTCCACAATGCCCGATTCGAGTTCGGCACGGGTCAGGTCGCGGACCATGCCACGGACCTGCTGCCGTTCGGGCATGCGGCCCAGGGTGGCGGAGGTGTTGGCATTGGCATGGCTTGTTTTGACGGCCGCAAAGTTGGACACGGTGGCGGCCTTGAATTTCTCGCCGATGCCGGTGGCGATGACAGTGACTCTCATCTCGTCTCCGATGGTGTCGTCGATGGCCTGGCCCCAGATGATTTCCGCTTCTTCGCCCACTTCCTTGTAGATCAGGTCGGCGGCTTCGGTCATTTCATCCAGGGTGAGGTCGCTGCCGCTGGTGATGTTGATGAGAACGCCTTTGGCGCCGGCAATGGAGATGTCTTCCAGGAGCGGATGGGATATGGCTTTTTCCGCCGCTTCCTTGGCCCTGTTTTCACCCGAGGCGATCCCGATGCCCATGATGGCCATGCCGGCTTTGCTCATGGTGGTTCTCACGTCGGCGAAGTCCAGGTTGACCATACCGGGAACCATGATAAGGTCGGTGATGCCTTTGACAGAGTGGTGGAGAATCTCGTCGGCTTTCCGGAACATGTCGATCATGGTGGCTTTTTTCTGGGCCAGGCTTCTCAGGCGGTCGTTGGGAATGGTGATCACGGTGTCGGTGAACGAGCGCAGCGCCTGGAGTCCGACTTCAGCCTGGGCCATGCGTTTTTTGCCTTCGAAAGAGAAGGGTTTGGAAACCACGGCCACGGTGAGGATGCCCATTTCCTTGCAGATTTCGGCCACAACCGGCGCGGCTCCCGTGCCTGTTCCTCCGCCAAGTCCAGCGGTGATGAAAACCATGTGGCTGCCTTCGATGGCTTCACGGATGGCCTGGATGCTTTCGATGGCCGCGTCTTTTCCCACGTCGGGGTTGGCTCCGGCCCCAAGGCCTTCGGTGATCTTGGCGCCGATCTGGATCCGTGTTTCGGCCTTGGACTGGTCCAGTGCCTGGGCGTCGGTGTTGGCTGCGATGAACTTGACACCCACGAGTTTGGCTTCGATCATGTTGTTGATGGCGTTTCCGCCGGCTCCGCCTACGCCGATAACCTTGATTCTTGCTGTTTTTTCAGGTTCAACGAAAGAAAAAGTCATTTCCCACCTCCGAGTAAAAAATTTGATGAACGCCTGGTGATATCGGGTTTCCCCTGTATTCAAACCACCCACGCCTGGGCAGTTTTTAGATCCATGTGATATCTTTAATAACGTTTTGAGATTTCAATTATTTTCAGGCTCCGAAACCGGAGGTCCTGATGCTTTCAAACCCCTTCCCGAAACAGAGCCGTGAAGAACGGTTGCCGCCCGATGCTGACGATGCGGCTTTATGGGCGCAATCCAGCGGAAGCATGACCATGCCGGTCTATGCTCGGAGGGTTTAACCACCCATGGGTATGGATTGCCTGTGCGTAATTGTATCGACTGATTCCAGCAGAGCTCCGAAAAACATGGGCCAGTTCCGGCTGGATGCGGAGGGCGGCCTTCGGTGTCGTTTGAATTTTTTTCATCGCAACTATGCACAATATTTTGTGGTTAATCAAGTATAAAATCACAATTTGGAGTAAAAAATTAAAAACCTAAACATACAAATGTGTTACGCCGGGTGTGGTCCGGACGGTGTTCATGTCTCCCGGAACAGGGGCCTGCCCGCCCTTTCCCTGAGGGCTTTCACGGCAGCGCCGGTCCTTTGTCACAGAGGTCAGATCACGTCACTGAACCACTTTTTCATCCGTTTGATGACCCGGTTGAAGATGTTTTCGTCCCGGATCCGGAATTTGTTTTCCGACTGGTGCTTGGCTCCGAAAAGGACCAGGCCCACGCCCGTGGCGTACATGGGGTTGTTCACCACGTCCACCAGGCCGCCGATGCCCTGGGGTTTGCCCAGGCGCGCGGGCTGGTTGAACACCGATTCGGCCAGATCGGTGAGCCCTTCGAGCAGGGACGAGCCGCCGGTGACCACGATGCCCGCGTTCATGGAGTTTTCGAGTCCGATCTTGAAGATCTCCCGTTTGATCAGGGCGAAGATCTCCTCCACCCGGGGTTCCAGGATTTCACCCAGGACCTGACGGGGCATGGTCCGGGATTCACGGCCGCCCATGCCGGGGACTTCGATGGTCTCACCGGGTGAGATGCCTTCGGACAGGCAGCTGCCGTATTTGATTTTGATCTTTTCCGCGTCCATTTTGGTGGCCCGAAGCCCCACACTCACGTCGTTAGTGAGCTGGTGGCCGCCGATGGCCAGGACAAAGGTGTGGCGGATGTTGTTGTTCGCGAAGATGGCCAGGTCCGTGGTTCCGCCGCCGATGTCGATGAGGGCCGTTCCCAGCTCCTTTTCCTCGGGGGTGAGGACCGCCTCGCCCGAGGCCAGAGATTCCAGGACCACGTCGGCCACGTCGAGCCCCGCCTTGTTGGCGCACTTGATGATGTTGTGGGCCGAGGCCACCGCGCCGGTGACGATGTGGATATTGGCTTCCAGGCGGACGCCGGCCATGCCGATGGGGTTCTGGATACCCCGCTGGTCATCCACGATGAACTCCTGGGGCAGCACGTGGATCACTTCCCGGTCCATGGGAATGGCCACGGCCCTGGCTGCTTCGATGACACGGTCCACATCGCTCTGGGTGACTTCACGCCCTTTGATGGCGATGATGCCGTGGCTGTTGAACCCCATGATGTGGCCGCCGGCGATTCCGGCGTACACCGAGGTGATTTCACAGCCGGCCATCAGTTCCGCCTCTTCCACCGCTTTCTTGATGGAATCCACGGTGGATTCGATGTCGATGACCACGCCTTTCTTGAGGCCGATGGACGGGTGGGTCCCCGTCCCGATGATGTTGATCATGTTGCCTTGACGCTCGCCGACCACGGCGCAGATTTTCGTTGTGCCGATGTCAAGGCCTACGATGATATCTTCCTGGGCTACCATAAAAAAACCTCCTTTTCCGGTCAGGGAAACACTAAGCTGTTTTTCGGCCTGAAGCCGGTTTTACCACGATGCGTTCCAGGTTGTGGAGATCGAGGGTGTCGATCTCCTGGAGCCGCGCTTTTTCCTTCAAAAACTTCGAAACCTCTCCCAGCCGTCTGACTTTTTCACCGTAATCCCCGTATCCGAGCTTCACGGTCCGGATGCTGCCGCTGGTGAGAAGGGTCAGGCCGATTTCCCGGTCCACCAGGATCTGCTTGATCTGGGAAAGGGGCAGGCTGCTGTCGGGTATTTTGGCGAGCTGGATGATGTTCATTACGGCTTTGTGGGGGTTGGTCTCGTTTTTCATGATCGGGCTCCCGGCGACTTGGATGTCTTCAGGTGAAAATCCGGTGATCAGAGGGTAGCCTTCATGGTAACCCTGATCCGGGCCTTCCGCCTCTCCCTCGCCGGTTGACACGGGCGAAAGATCGGATTCTCCTGAAAAGTGTTTGAATACATCTCCTTCTGTGTTCATCAGGTACCTTTTGTTCATCTCCACAATGGCCTGGGGTTCGTGCTCACGCACCCGGATCGTGATGGAACCGGGGATTTCCCGGGTCACTTCCGCGCTGTGAATCCAGGGGTGGGCCAGAAGCCTCTGGCGGACCACGTCGAGGTTGATTCTGAAAATGTTGACACCGTTTTGCACATCGGCCTGGGCCAGGATTTCCGGGTCAGTCAGGCGTTTGGTCCCGAATACCGTCACCTTGTTCGCGGAAAATCCCCGGTACTGGGTGATGCCGCTGTAAATCAGAATGAAGACGAACAGCAAAATGCTGCAAACAGCGATGGCTCCCAAGAGGGAGAACACATGGCGCAGACGGATCACAGGGCCGTTTTCCCTCCGGCGGACAGACCGTCTGGGGGGAGGCGTCGGCATGGATTTTTTGTGGTTATAGACCAACACGTTTCACCTCGGTTTCCAGTTCGACACGGAAACGGTCGAACACTTCTTTTTGCGCAAGTTCGATCAGGGACAGAATGTCTTCGGCTCTCGCGTTTCCTGTGTTGACGATAAAATTGGCGTGCCTGTCGGATATCATGGCGCCGCCTTTGACACGGCCTTTGAGACCGGCCATGTCGATGAGTTTTCCCGCAGGATCTCCGCCTTCCGGGTTCTTGAAAATGCAGCCCGCATTGGGAAGGCTGACCGGCTGGCTTGCGGTTCTCCTCTGGAGAATCTCCTGGGCCTCCCGGTGGATCTGTTCCCTGTCTCCTTTTTCAAGAAGCAGGCTGGCCCCGACGATCACGGGGCTGCTGTCGGCTCCGAACCGGGCCGGGTAGTCCAGCTTCCTGTAGCTGAAACGGAGATCCTGCCGGTCCAGAGTTTCGGTGTCTCCATTGTCCAGCAGGACACGGATGCTGTGAACCACCTGGTCCATGGCCCCCAGATGGGTTCCGGCGTTCATGGCGATGTTTCCTCCCATGGTGCCCGGAATCCCCAGGGCGAAGTTCATTCCCCGAAAGCCCCGTTCGATGGCCAACCGGCAAAGGGTCCGGGTTCGTACCCCGGCGTGGGCCGTGACCAGGACCGTTCCTCCGGTCTGTTCCTCGAAGCTCACATCGGAAGGAATGCCGTGAAGCACCAACACCAGGCCCCGGATACCCCGGTCAGCGACCACCAGGTTGGTTCCGTCTCCGGCCATGAACACGGGGACACCCGTTTCCCTGGCTTTCAGGACAATCCGGCAGGCCATGTCCATGGTGTGGGGCCGGGCGAAGATCTCGGCCGGGCCCCCCACCTTGAACGAGGTGTGGCGGCTCATGGGCTCGTCGAAGGACACACACTCCCCGCACTGGTCCTTGAGCCAGTTTTTGAAAGTCGATGTGTCAGCCGTCCGTGCCATGGCTTTCCCTGTCACGCGTCCTGTTTCAGTTTCAGATAGTTTTCACCCACACGGTACACGTTGCCGGCTCCCAGGGTGATCAGGAGATCGTCTTTTTTTAAGTCCGCCAGCAGAAGGGCCAGGACGTCCTCGTGACTGTCCACGCTGCCGGTGTTCTGGTGTCCCCGTTCCCTGATCTTGGCGCAGAGGCTTTCGCTGGAGACCCCTTCGATGGGGCTTTCACCGGCCGGGTAGATGGGAAGGACCAGCAGTTTGTCCGTGTTGTAGAACGAACGGGTGAACTCGTCGAACAGGGCCTGGGTCCGGGTGAAGCGGTGGGGCTGGAACACCGTGACGATCCGCCTTTCCGGCCAGCATTCCCTGGCGGCCAGGAGAGTGGCCTTGATTTCCGTGGGATGGTGGCCGTAGTCGTCCACCACGGTGACCCCATCGATCTCGCCTTTCAGTTCCAGACGGCGTTTCACCCCCTGGAGGGTTTCCAGGGCGCATTTGATGGTGGCGAAGGGGATGTTCAGTTCAAGGCCCACGGCGATGCTCGCCAGACAGTTGGTCACGTTGTGGACGCCGGGAAGGTTCAGGCTGATTTCACCGAGAAACTCCTCCAGGTAATACACGGAAAAACGGCTGGTGGTCCCTTCGAAGCTGATGTTTCGGGCCTGGTAGTCGGCCCGGGTGTTCAGCCCGTAAGTGACGTAGCGACCCTTGATTTCCGGCAGGATATCCTGGACCGATTCGCTGTCCATGCAAAGGATGGAAAGTCCGTAGAAAGGCACCCGTGAGATGAAATTCACGAAGGCTTTCTTGATGGAGTTCAGGCTGTCGTAGTAATCCAGGTGCTCCCGGTCGATGTTGGTCACGATGGCGATGGACGGGGAGAATTTCAAAAACGAGCCGTCGCTTTCGTCGGCCTCGGCCACGATGAAATCCCCCATGCCGTGCAGGGCGTTGGTTCCGGCGCTTTTCAGCACGCCGCCGATGACCACCGTGGGGTCCATCCCCGCCTTTTCCAGTACCGAGGCGGTCATGGATGTGGTGGAGGTCTTGCCGTGGGCTCCGGCCACGGCGATGCTGTACTTCAGGCGCATCAGCTCGGCCAGCATTTCGGCCCTGGGAATGATGGGAATCCCCGCTTTCTTGGCGGCCTGGACTTCCGGGTTGTCCTTTTTGATGGCCGTGGAGGTCACCACCACGTTGGCCCCTTCCACCTGCTCGGCCTTGTGGCCTTCGTAGGTGGTGCAGCCCAGGCTTTCCAGTCGCTGGGTGATCTGGGTCTTCTTGGCGTCGGAACCCGACACGGTGTAGCCCAGCTTGACGAGAATTTCGGCGATGCCGCTCATGCCGATGCCGCCGATGCCGACAAAATGGATATGGTATTGTTTCTGATACATGAACTGTCTTTCGTTTTAAATGGTTATGTCGCCGGTTCCCACGGTGGGGCCGGCTGGTTTATCAAACCGATACGCCTTTCAGGTTCGTGAATTCAGGAAAGACCGGGGAAGGCATTCCGGGTGACGTGTCCTGGTCGAGTCGGTGTTCGATGCACATCATCCACTGGAGCCAGTCTCCGTGGAGAGGCTGGGTTCTGTCCATCGATGATCTTCGTTTCCTGGTGTCCTTTCTGATTTCGGCAGCCATTCGTCATTCCCCCTTTGTTCATGGTTTCTGGGTATCCATCTTGAGAATGTCGTAACAGTCGTCCACGATGGTCTCGGCCGCCAGGGGTTTCCCGTAGGCCAGGGACGCTTTTTCCATGCGCCACAGATCGTCCGGGTTGTCCCGGTAGTAGGAGATTCTGGAAGCCAGGAACGAACCGGAAAGATCGCTGTTTTCAATCATTTCGGCGGCGCCTTTGTTCACCAGGGCCAGGGCGTTCTTTACCTGATGGTTGTCCGCGGCAAAGGGAAAGGGGATCAGGATCGAGGGGAGTCCCATCACCGTGATCTCCGACAGGGTGGTGGCCCCGGCCCGGCAGATCACCAGATCGGCCCGTTCGTACTTTTCGTCCATGTCCGTGAAGAAAGCCGCCACGTCGGCCCTGATTCCCTGCATTCCATAAGCTTCCCGGACAACGTCCTGGTCGGCGTCCCCTGTCTGGTGGATGACCTTGAGGTGGTCTTTGTCGGCGATGTGGGCCAGGGCTTCGACCATGGCCTGGTTGATGCTGTGGGCGCCCTGGCTGCCGCCGGCCACCAGAAGGGTGAAGTCCCTGGATTCGCCTTGGGTTTTCCGGTTTTCCCGGCGCTGACGGGCGTCGAGAATGGTCTGACGGACCGGGTTGCCGCTCATCCTGACTTTTTTCCCGTTGAAAAACGGCAGGCTTTCGTCAAAGGACACGTGGACTCTTGTGGCGAACTTTCCGATGATCCGGTTGGTGATGCCCGGAAGGATGTTCTGTTCCTGGACCACCACGGGAATGCCTTGGAGCCGTGCCGAAAGGGCCACGGGGCCCGAAGAGTATCCGCCCACGCCGATGACGAGGTCGGGCTTGAACGATTCGATGATGTCGGCGCTCTGGGACAGGGCTCCGGGTATTTTGAAGGCGGCCTTCATTTTGCTGAAAAGCCCCAGGCCCTTGATGCCCGCGGCCCGGATGGCCAGATGGTCGAAACCTTCCCGGGCCAGGGTCTTTGTTTCGAATTCCCGGTCCGTTCCAACGAAAAGGACCCGGTTTTCAGGATGACGCGCCATGAAACACCGGGCCAGTGCGATTCCGGGGAACAGGTGTCCGCCCGTTCCTCCGCCAGCGATGATGATGTGGACAGCGCGCTCAGCCATGGTTACCCGTCCTTGCGATGTTGATCAGAATGCCTGTGGCGGCCATGTTGATGATCAGGGAGCTTCCCCCGTAACTCAGGAAAGGAAGGGCCAGGCCCTTGGGAGGGAGAAGACCCATGGCCACGCCCATGTTGATGCAGACCTGGAGACCCAGGCTGGTGACAATCCCGGTGGCCAGAAGGGAGCCGAAACGGTCTTCCGTGTTCCGGGCGATGGAGATGCCCCGCAGGATCACCACGGCAAACACGGTGATGATGGCCAGGACGCCCCAGAGCCCCAGTTCCTCTCCGATCACGGAGAAGATGAAGTCCGTGTGGGGTTCGGGCAGGTAGAACAGTTTCTGGTAGCCGTTGCCCAGCCCTTTGCCGAGGATTCCTCCGGACCCGAAGGCCATGAGGGAGTTGACGATCTGGTATCCCTCGTCGCTCCGGTACTTCCAGGGGTCCAGGAAACTGACCAGCCGCTCCATGCGGTAACTGGCGCTGACCATGACGAAGATGAACACGGGAATGGCGGGCAGGAGGGAGAGAACCAGGTGGACGATGGACACCCCGCCCACGAACATCATGATCCAGGTGATCATGCCGAGAATGGCCACGGACCCGAAATCGGGCTGGAACATGATCAGGATGGCGAAAACCAGGAAGAAAATCACATGGGGAAGGAACCCGATGGAGAAATCCTTGATGAACTCCTGCTTTTTGGTGAGGGAGTAGGCCAGGTAGATGATCATGGAAAGACGGGCGATTTCAGACGGCTGAACGGAAAATCCGCCGATCTTGATCCAGCGTGACGCACCGCCTGCGGAATGGCCGATGCCGGGAATCTGGGTCAGGATGATCAGGAGGGCGGAGATGCCGATGAAGATGTAGGCGAACCTCCGGTAGGCACGGTAGGGGGTCATGGCGGTCCCCAGCATCATCAAACATCCCATGGCCGCGGAAATGGCCTGCTTCTTGATGAACAGGTAGCCGTTGCCGTAAGAATTGTTGGCGATGGCCGAACTGGCGCTGTACACCATGACAATGCCGATTCCTGTCAGAAGAAGGACGGAAAGCAGGAGGGGGGTGTCGAATCCCTGGGAGTATGTTTCAACCTTGTGTCTGGCTGTGGCCATGTCCGGAGCGCTCCTTTACGCCTGCCGCTGTTTCAGTTGCCGGACCGCGTCCACAAAGACCTGGCTCCGGTGTTCGTAATTCCTGAACATGTCGAAGCTGGAGCAGGCCGGTGACAGCAGCACGCATTCGCCGGTCCGGGCCTCTTCCAGTCCTTTTCTGACCGCCTCTTCCAGGCTGGGCATTTCCGTGACCCGGATGTAAGGGCCGAGCACGGTTTTCACTTCCTTCGACGATTCCCCGATGGCCAGCACCGAACGCACCGAACGCAGGATGGCGTCTTTGAGCTGGAGGTAGTCCCCGCCCTTGTTCCGTCCCCCGAGTATCAGGACCAGTTTCCGGTCAAAGGCGTCCAGGGCCCGGAGCACGGCGTCCATGTTGGTTGCCTTGGAATCGTCGTAGAAATCCACGCCGCCCACGGTGTCGATGTACTCGATGCGGTGGGGCAGGCCGGGGAAGGTGTCGATCACATGCTGGACACCTTCTTGGGTCGCTCCGGCTGAAAGGGCCGCCAGGGCCGCCGCCGCGATGTTTTCCATGTTGTGGCTGCCGATGAGCCGTGTCTTTGTCAGGTCGAGGCTCCGGATCTCACGTTCCGGAAGATTCAGGGCGATTTTGTCTTTTTCGATGCGGGCGCTGTAGCCGGTGCCCTTGGATCCGAACAGGAGAACCCTGTTTTGGAGGATTTTTCCAATGGCCAGGGAAGGCGGGTCATCGGCGTTGATCACGGCGATGTCGTTTTGTTCCTGGTTCTCGAAAATCCGGCCTTTGGACCTGGCGTAGGCGTTGAAGTCGGCGTAACGGTCCAGGTGATCGTCGGTGATGTTGAGAAGCACGGCCACCTTGGGCCGGAACCGTTTGATGGTGTCGAGCTGGAAACTGCTCACCTCCACCACCACCACGTCCCGCTTCATCTCCTGGTCCACGTAGTTGGTGAGGGGATCTCCGATATTGCCGCCGGTGTACACGGTGAGCCCCGAGGCTTCCAGCATCAGGGACACCAGGGTGGTGGTGGTCGTTTTTCCGTTGGTGCCCGTGATGGCCACGATGGGCTCTTTGATGAAACAGCTGGCCAGTTCGATTTCCCCGATGACCTGGACGCCGAACTGTTCGGCCTGCCTGATCTGGGGCAGGGTGTGGGGAACGCCCGGGCTCAGCACGATCAGGTCCTGGTTCATGAAAAGGTCCTGGCTGTGACCGCCCAGTTCTTTGGCGATGCCCAGCCGGTCCATTTCATCGGCCAGTTCCCGGAGTTCGGCTTCCGTGGCTTTATCCGTCACGGTGACCAGGGCCCCTTTGCGTTTCAGATACCGGGCCATGGCGGCCCCTGATTTGGCCAGTCCGACAACAAGAACTCGTTTTCCGTTCAGTTTCATAGCCACCTGCTACCTGATTTTAAGCGTGCTCACCGCAGCGAGCGCGAGGATGATCGAAATAATCCAGAACCTGACGATGACCTTGGGTTCGGGCCAGCCCTTCAACTCGAAATGATGATGGATCGGGGCCATGCGGAAGATTCTCTGGCCGTGGGTGATTTTGAAGTAACCCACCTGGAGGATCACGCTCAGGGCCTCGATCACGAAAAGTCCGCCCACGATCACCAGGAGGATCTCCTGCTTGGTGATCACGGCGATGGTCCCCAAGAGCCCGCCCAGGGGCAGGGAACCCGTGTCTCCCATGAACACTTCCGCCGGATAGGCGTTGAACCAGAGGAAACCCACGCCGGCTCCGGCCATGGCCCCGCAGACAATGGCCAGTTCGCCGCTGCCGGGAACATAGGTGATCTGGAGGTACTGGGCGATTTTGAAATGTCCCGCCACGTATGCGAACAGCATGTAGGTTATGGCGCTGACGATGATAGGCCCGATGGCCAGGCCGTCCAGGCCGTCGGTGAGGTTGACGGCGTTGGAGGTGCCCACGATCACGAAGGCGGCGAACAGGATGTAGAACACGCCCAGGTCAGGGGCGAAATTTTTCACGAAGGGGAAGGTGATCTTGCCTGTAAAACCCGGGGTGGTGTAGGTCAGCCAGCCCACCAGTCCGGCGAAAACGATCAACAGGAACATTTTGGCACGGGCCGAGAGGCCCTCGTTTTTCTTTCGGGTCAGCTTTTTGTAATCGTCGATGAAGCCCGCCATGGTGAAGCCGACCATGGCCAGGACGGTGATCCACACGTAGCGGTTGGTCAGGTTGGTCCAGCACAGGGTGGTGACGAGAATGGAACCCATGATCATCACGCCGCCCATGGTGGGGGTCCCGGCCTTGTCGTAATGGCTCTGGGGGCCTTCTTTCCGGATGTACTGCCCGATTTTGATGCGCTGAAGGGTGCGGATCAGGTAAGGGCCGGTGATAAAACAGATCAGGAAGGCCGTGACCATGGCGCAGATGGTCCGGAACGTGATGTAGCGGAATATGTTGAACGCGGAAATGTCCGTGTGCAGTGAGTACAGAAGATGGTACAGCATGGTCTCTTAATGGTCTCCGTTCGTGTCCAAAAGGTCTTTGACTATCTCTTCCATGGCCATGGAGCGGGACCCCTTGACGAGAACCCAGGCGTCCATTTTTTCAGGCCCCAGTTTTTCCAGAAGCGTTTCTATGATCTCTTTTTTTGATCCTGTAAAGACCGATTTTTCGTCAAAACCTTGTCGAATGGCTTCATCCCCGATCAGTCGGGCTTTCTCTCCGAGTGTAAAAATCGCGGTCACGTTCCGGGCCGCCGCATAGGCTCCGATTTTTCGGTGCAGCTCGTCGGAACGATCTCCCAGTTCCTTCATGTCTCCCAGTACCACAAAGGCGGGACTGGAACCGGCAAGGCCCCGAAGGGTGTCGATGGCCGCCATCATGCTCTGGGGGTTGGCGTTGTACGTGTCGTCGATCACATGGAATCCCCGGGCGCTTTTCGAAACCTGGACCCGACCGTAAACCGGGACAAAGGCTTCCAGTCCTTTTATTATAAGGTCCAGTCCGAGCCCGGCCACAAGTCCCGCACCGGCGGCGGCCAGGGCGTTGTGAACCATGAAGAGTCCCGGGGTGTTCAATGTCACGGGCGCCGAGCCCCGGTCCGTGATCAGGTCAAAGGAAACCCGGCCGTTTACAAGCCGCGTGTTTTTTGCCCGGATGTCCGCTTTTTCGGAAGTTCCGAAGGTGAGTGCGCGGCAGCGGCAGTGTTTCACAAGTTCAGGAAACATGGCGTCGTCCAGGTTGAGAATCGCCGTCTTTTCAGGGGCAAGTGCATCCAGAAGTTCGGCTTTGGCCAGGGCCACGTTCGAAAGGGAGCCCAGGCCTTCCAGGTGGGCTTCGGCCACGTTGGTGACGATGCCGATATCCGGGTCGGCGATGGCGGCCAGCCGGGCGATTTCACCCGGGGCGTTCATGCCCATTTCGGTCACGGCCCAGTCCAGCCCCTGTCCCAGGCGGAGCAGGGTCAGGGGCAGGCCGATTTCGTTGTTGAAGTTGCCCCGGGTGGAAAGCACGTTGAACCCTGTTTCAAGAACACAAGCTGTCATGGCCCGTGTGGATGTTTTTCCATTGGACCCGGTGACGGCGGCCAGCCGGACCCCGGCCTCCTTTTTCTGGGACGCGGCAAGCGCCCCGAGTCCCCGGACTGTGTCGTCCACGGCCACCATGAGAATGTCCTGCCGGTTTCCCACAAGGGGCGTCAGGTTTTCCAGCTGGCGTTTTTCCACCAGAAATCCCCGGACGCCTTTTTCAATCACGTCGGGTATGAAACGGTGAGCGTCGTGACTGGCTCCGCGTATGGCCACGAACAGGTCCCGGGCTGTGACAGATCTGGAATCGATGGACACGCCCCGGAACAGAAACCCTTCGGGCGATGCCGAGGGGCTGCCGTCTGTGGCCCTGACCACCCGTTCGCCTGAAAAGGCAAGGGGTGCTATGTCCCGGGTCTCTTCAGCCATGGTTCTCCAGTGCTTTCGCTGCTTCGATCCTGTCGTCGAAATCGATGGTTCCTGTGTTCAGTATCTGGTAAGTCTCGTGGCCTTTTCCGGCGATCAGCACCGTGTCGTTGGCCTTGGCAAATTGGATGGCAAAGGCGATGGCCGACTGTCTGTCCGGTTCCACCACATAGCCCCTGGGCCTGATATCATCGTCGAAATCCGACGGTTCCAGTTTCTGGGAGGTGAGGCCTTCGAGGATATCGCCGATGATGGCCGAAGGGTCTTCGGTCCGGGGATTGTCCGAGGTCACGATGACGAGGTCGCTGTACTCTTCGGCCACGGCGGCCATCTTGGGCCTTTTCCCTTTGTCCCGGTCTCCCCCGCAGCCAAACACGGTGATCAGGCGGCCCCTGGTCAGGGGGCGGAGGGTTTCAAGGACGTTCAGCAGGCCGTCCGGAGTGTGGGCGTAGTCCACGAACACGTGGAAGCCATGGCTGTTGGGCACCCGTTCCAGGCGTCCGGGCACGTTGAATTCGGCGATGCCTTTTCCGATCTGGATCAATGTGGCGCCTGAGGCCAGGGCGGCTCCGGCCGCGCAGAGGATGTTTTCGATGTTGTGCTGGCCGATGCCCGTGCACGAGATGGTGATCCGGCCAAGGGGTGTGACCAGGTCGCCTTCGATGCCACGGATGTCGATCCGGGCGTTTTCCAGGAAAATATCGCTGGTGTCCGATCCGGTGGTGTAGGTGGGGACGCTCACCGCCGAAGCCAGTTCGGTTCCCTCGCTGTCGGTGATGTTGATCACCGCATTTGAATCTTTGCCCGAATCCGGAAGGTACTCGGTGAACAGCTTTTTCTTGCAGGCCCAGTAACTTTCCATGGAGCCGTGGTAATCCAGGTGGTCCTGGCTGAGGTTGGTGAACACCCCGAGATCGAAACTCAGGCCGAAGACCCGGTCAAGGTCGATGGCGTGGGAGGACACTTCCATGATGGCGTGGGTGACGCCGGCCTCGACCATGTCCGCCAGGATCTTCTGAAGGTCCAGGGACTCGGGCGTGGTCATGGGATTGGGGAAAGTCCGGCCTCCGTATCGGTAGTTGATGGTTCCGATCACGCCTGTCGCAAATCCGGCTTCCCGGAAAATCGATTCCAGGAGGTAGGTGGTGCTTGTTTTGCCGTTGGTTCCCGTGACGCCGGTGAGATGGAGATAGGTGGACGGGTGGCCGTAGAACTCCCCGGCGGCAATGGCCAGGGCTCTCCGTGAATCACTGGTGAGGATCAGGGGCACGTCCGGGGTCTCGAAAGAAGCGCCGTTTTCCGCCACCACGGCTGCTGCGCCGCGTGCCACAGCGTCGGCGATGAACCGGTGTCCGTCGGACTTAAGGCCTTTAACCGCCACGAACAGACCTCCCGGTGTGACGGACCGGGAGTCGTAGTGAATGGAAAGGATTTCCGGAACAGCCGCCCCGGGTTCGGGTTCGCCGGAGATGTCCAGAAACTGTGCGAGAGCTTGTGTTATCCGTGTGAGTTTCACCTTTTTTCTTCCCTTTTGGTTTCGAAGCGCTGGGCCAGAAGAATGGTTTCTTCGTTGTTGTCGTTTTCAGGTTCAACGTTCAGGTAGTTCAGGGTTTCATGGGTGATCTTCCGGAACGCCGGAGCTGCCACCGTTCCCCCGTAATGGGCTTTTTTCGGTTCGTCGAGAATTACCAGGACGGCCACCCTGGGATCGGCTTTCGGAGCGAAACCCACAAAAGACGAGTTGTACTTGTCGGCGGAATAGCCGCCCTTGGGATCGATTTTCTGGGCGGTCCCGGTTTTTCCGCAGACCGTGTACTTGGAAAGGGCCGCGTTCATCCCTGTTCCGCCATCGTCGACCACGGTGGCCATCATGCTCTTGACCTTTTCAGCCGTCTCCCGTGAGATCACCCGTTTCGGATTCTGGATCTCGCAGTTCCGGACCAGGGTTCCGTCAGGGGCCGTCACGGCTTTTACGATATGGGGTTTCATCAGTTCGCCGCCGTTGGCGATGGCGCTGATGGCTGTAAGCAGCTGTACGGCGGTGACGGAAACACCCTGACCAAAGGAAATGGCCCCGGTGTCGATGGGCCGCCATCGTTTGCAATTGGACAGGATTCCCGATGATTCACCGGGGCAGTCGATGCCGGAGAGCCGGCCGAAACCGAAGTTGACCAGGGATTCGTACAGCATGGTCTTTCCGATGATTTCCGAAATTTTCACCGCGCCGATGTTGCTGGAGTACTTGATGATCTGCTGGACGGTCAGCCATTCGTAGGGATGGGTGTCGTTGACCCTGTTTCCGCCCACCCGGTAGGAGCCGTTTTCGCAGTAGAACGAGGTGTTCGGGGTGATCATCTGGCTTTCAAGGGCCGCCGCCGCCAGGACCACCTTGAGGGTCGAACCCGGTTCATAGGGATCGGTGATGGCCCGGTTCCGCCAGAGGTCTTTGTTGTATTTGGTGAACGAGTTGGGGTTGAAGCCGGGGTACTGGGCCATGGCCAGGATGGCGCCTGTCCTGGGGTCCATCACCAGGGCCGTGCCGTAGCGGGCTTCGAATTCGGATGCCGCCTCGTTCAGGGTTTTTTCCGCCAGGTACTGGATCTGACGGTCGATGGTGAGGACCACGTTGTTGCCCTGGGTGGCCTGGTTGTATCCGTCTGCGGCGTTGAAGCGGCGGCCCCTGGCATCCCGGACCACCATGAGTTTGTCCGGAGCCGAGTACAGATCCTTGTCGTACTGGAATTCCACGCCCTCGATTCCCTTGCCGTCGGTGTCGGTGAAGCCGATCACATGGGCTGCAAGGCCCCGGTTGGGATAGAAACGGTCGTGTTCGGCCACGAATTCAATGCCCTGGATGCCCAGTTTCTTGATTTCCGCCATTTCCTTCGGGGTGATCTTTCGTTTCACCCAGATGAAGGCCGTGGCGTCCTTGAGTTTTTTATGCAGGGCTCCGGCGTTGATCCTGAGGATCTTGGCCAGTTTATGGGCCACGTCTTTTTTGTCGCTCATCCGTGTGGGGAAGGCGCCCAGGGAGTGACCGGCCAGGCTCACGGCCAGTTCCTGGTTTTTCGCGTCGTAGATGGTGCCCCGCTTCCCGCAGGAAACCATGGTCTTGTTGTACTGTTCCCGGGCTTTCTGGGCCAGCCACTGGCTTTTGAAGATCTGGAGGTAGGCGGCCCGGCCCGCGATGATGGCGAAAAGGACACTGAAACAGACACCGACCACCAGTTGCCGCGTGCCCAGGTTTTTGTCTTCTTTTTTCGGGATGAACATTTTTTTCTTTTTCAGTGTCGTCATGGCTTCACCTGAGGGTTAGAATCTGATTCTGTTCAGGGATGTTGAGCCCCATCCGTTCCTGGGCTATGGCAGAAATCCTGTCGGGAGCCTTGAGATGGGCTCTCTCGATGATCAGTTTTTTCTTGATCGAAACCTGTTCGTTGTGGACTTCCTGCTCATGGGTGAGGGCGTAGCCCACCGCCGTGCACTGAACCCGGCTCCAGGTGAAGGCGAACAGCTCCAGGGTCAGGAAAACCAGGACCACAACCCAGGTCACGGTGGTGTTCATGGGTTCACGGGCTTTGTTATGCTCTTTTGACGTTCTGCTCATAGCTTTTCACAGGCTCTCAGGCGCGTGCTCCGCGCCATAGGGTTTCTCGTCACTTCCTCTTCCGAGGGTCTCACCGCTTTGCGTGAAAGGATGCGGATCACCGGTTTCCTTCCACAGACGCACACAGGGAACCCCGATGGACAGGTGCAGCGTCCTTCGAGATCCCGAAACTTATCTTTGACCATCCTGTCTTCCAGGGAATGGAAGGAAAGGACACAGAGTCTTCCGCCGGGCGTAAGCAGGCTTTCCACGCTGTCGAGGAAACGGCGCAGGTTTCCCAGTTCGTCGTTCACCCGGATTCTCAGGGCCTGGAACACCCGGGTGGCCGGATGGATCTTCTGCTGGGCCGCCGCTTTTTTCGGAATGGCCGAAACCACGATATCCGAAAGCTCACGGCTTGAAAGGATCGGCGCCGCTTCCCTGGCCCGGCAGATGGCACGGGCCACCTGTCTTGAGAATTTCTCCTCACCCAGGGTGAAAAACAGGTCGGCCAGTTCTTTTTCCGTGAGGGTGGCCACCAGGTCCGCCGCTGTTTCAGGGTTCCGTGTGTCCATCCTCATGTCCAGGGGCTCGTCTTTCATGAACGAAAACCCCCGGCCGCTTTCCGCAAGCTGGTGCTGGGAAAGGCCGATGTCGATCAGGATGCCGTCGAAACCGTCGATCCCTTCCTCTTCCATGATGTCCGGAAGTGCCGAAAAGTTGTCGTGGTGGAGACGGACCCGGGTCTTTGTGCCTTTGAATTTCTCACGGGCGTTCCTTATGGCGTTGATGTCCTGGTCGACACCGATCAGGACGCCTGAAGGACCGATTCTCTCGACAATGGCTCCGGCGTGGCCGGCGCCTCCCAGAGTTCCGTCGGCGAAGATCTCGCCTTTTCCGGGATTTAAATACGCCAGGACTTCATCCAGCATGGCCGGAACATGGGTGAACGCCATGATCAGACCTTGAAGGCGGCCAGTTCGTTCTTCAGGTCGCCGCTGTTGAAGGACTGGATGATTTTTTCGTTTTCACGGTTCCAGTTTTCAAGGGACCAGATTTCGAAGCGGTAGCGCATGCCGACAACCATGATGTCCTTGTCGATGCCCGCGTAGTCCCTCAGGGATTTGGGAATAAGAATGCGGCCCTGGTTGTCGCAGTCACATTCCTGGGCGTTTCCGAGAAAGAAACGGCGGATTTCGCTGCTGTTCGGGCTCTGGGAATCGGTGAGCTGCTGCTCGAACACATCCCATTCACTTGGGGTATAGACGTAGAGGCAGGGGACCGGTCCCACGGTGATGAACACGCGGGCCTTCTCGTCTCCTTTTTTTTCATCCACGATGACCTCACGAAATCTGGAAGGGACGATCAGCCTTCCTTTCGGGTCACAGATATGGGATGAACTGCCTCGGAACGTCTTCTGCATTCTTATCCTCTCTCATCCACTTTGCTCCACATATAGGATACTAACGTACTCTTTTCGTTGTTTAAGTCAAGACAAAAATGGTCCGTAATAAATTATTTTTAATAATTAATGGTGGTTATATTTAGTGGTTCAAAGTGGAGTCAGGAGAAATCAAAATAGTCCGCCCGCCTCCGGATGTTGTGGCTTGGTAAGTAAAAGCGTCAAGGTATTGTGGGTCGAACCGTAAAAAAACGGTTTATCCTCTGGACGGGCTTGGCAAAAACAGTGGATGTGGTGACAGGTGGAGGGGGGCGGCGGTGACAGAAAAAAGTGGAGAAAGGTGGAGGAGCCTCATGAAAATCTTAAAATTCCCGTCGCTTTCAGGTTTGCAAAAAGGATTGGCATCAGGGTTGTTCTGGGTTATTTATGGTTGGTATAAGTATCAGGCTGAAACATCTGTTGACAGAGATCGTCAAAAAAAACTAAACATTTCTTCCAGTCCGGGGGACTTATGAAACATCTGCTTTCCACGAAAGACGTGGCCGAACTTCTGGGAATCAACGAGAAAATGGTCTACACCCTGATTTCGGAAAAGGGGCTGCCCGCTTCCAAGGTCACGGGAAAATGGCTGTTCCCCAGGCAGCTCGTCACCCAGTGGATCGAGAACAACACGGTGAACTACCCCGAGCAGGGGGAGAAGCTTCCGTCATACCAGGGCCTGTTGATCATCACGGGGAGCAACGACCTGCTTCTTGACAAGACCATGGCCCTGTTCAACCGGCTGTACCCCGATCAGGTGGCGGTGTTCGGCAACCTGGGGAGCATGGGCGGATTGAGGGCCCTGCGCCGGAATCTCTGCCATATCGCCACGAGCCATCTTCTGGATGATTCTGAAAAGGATTACAACTTCGGGTTCGCCGGACAGGAGCTGGAGGGGCGTCTGCCTGTGGTGGTCAATTTCTGCCGGAGGGAGCAGGGAATCCTGCTGGCCAAAGGAAACCCCCACGCCATCCAGGCTGTGAAGGACCTGGGCAAGCCGGGCCTTGTCCTGGTCAACCGGCAGCTCGGAACGGGCACACGGCTGCTTTTCGACCACGAAATCCGCAAAGCCGGACTTCAGGTCCAGCAGCTCAGGGGATACGGCAACGAGGTGCCCCGGCATATGGATGTGGGACTTGAAATCCTCATGGGAAAAGCCGACGCCGGGCCGGGAATCCGGCCGGTGGCCGACCTTCTCGGTCTGGATTTTCTTCCCCTGCGAATGGAACGGTTCGATTTTCTCATTGACCGGGACCGTTTTTTCGACAAAGGGGTCCAGTATTTTCTGGGCATCCTCCATGAAAAAGAATTCAAGACCCTGGCCGAATCCCTTTCGGGTTACGACATCGGGTTCAGCGGACGGATGGTCTATCCCCTGGAGTCCGATGGGGACGGCAGGGATTGATCTGGGCAGACCAATACATATTAATAAGGAGAAAAAAGATGCGGATCAAGAAAACGGCGTTATACGTTCTGGGGTTAGTTCTTCTCGCGGTTCAGGTCCTGGCGGCAGACAGCCTGATGATGGCCACCACCACCAGCACCGACGACACGGGGCTTCTCAACGCCCTGGCTCCTGTTTTTCAAAAGGAGACCGGGATCGAGCTGAAATGGACGGCCACCGGCACGGGGAAAGCCCTGAAACTTGGGGAGAACTGTGATGTGGACGTACTTCTCGTTCATGCCCCCGAAGTGGAAAAAACTTTTGTGGAAAAGGGTTTCGGCCTGAACCGGAAAGAGCTGATGTACAACGATTTTGTGATCATCGGCCCGGCTGCGGACGCGGCTAAAATCAAGGGCAAATCGGTCAAGGAGGCCTTTGACCTGATCCGTGGCAAAAGCGCCGTCTTTGCAAGCCGGGGTGACAAGTCCGGAACCCATGTGATGGAACAGGGCCTGTGGAAAAAAACGGGTAAAGCCCTTCCTGAAAAGGAAAGCTGGTACATCCAGACCGGCCAGGGCATGCTCCAGACCATCTCCATCGCCGCCGAGCGAAAAGCCTATACCCTGACAGACCGGGGAACCTTCATCAAATACGAGAGCGACCACAAGGGCCATCCTCCCCTGGTGATTCTGGTGGAAGGGGACGATGTGCTGAAAAACCAGTACAGTGTCATCGAGGTTTCCCCCAAACACTGCCCCAAGGTGAAACACGACCTGGCGAAAAAGTTCAGCGACTGGATGGTTTCCCCCAAAACCCAGAAATTCATCGGGGATTTCAAGCTGCTCGGCAAACCCCTTTTCACGCCCAACGCCAAGAAGTAACGGGCTCCCATGGATTTCATCGTCGAGGGTTTCCTCAAAGCCCTTCAGCTTATTTTAAGCGGTGATCCCGAAACCTATTCCGCCGTGAAAGCCACGATCCACGTGTCCAGCCTTTCCATGCTGGTCAGTCTGGTCGCGGGCATTCCGGCGGGATTCGCCCTGGGCTACTTCGCCTTTCCGGGGAAACGTGGCCTTCGCCTGGTGGTGGACACCCTGATGGCCCTGCCCACGGTGTTTATCGGCCTTGTGGTCTATGCCGTGATTTCCAGCCGGGGCCCCCTGGGTTCCATGGGGCTTCTGTTCACCCTGGAAGGCATGGCCATCGGGCAGGCCATTCTGGCGTTTCCCGTGGTGGCGGCCCTTTCGGCCTCGGCGGTGGAAAGCATGGACAGCCGGCTCCGCCCCACCCTGATGTCCCTGGGTGTGAGCCGGACCCGGCTTTTCCTCACCAGCCTCCGGGAAGTCCGGTTCGGTCTTCTTGTGGCGTCTTTAAATGCCTACGGCCGGGTGACCACCGAAGTGGGAATCTCCATGATGGTGGGCGGCAACATCAAATGGCATACCCGGACCATCACCACGGCCATCGCGCTGGAAACGGGAAAGGGCATGTTCGACACAGGCATCGCCCTGGGGCTTATCCTTCTTCTCATCGCCTTTGCCGTGAACCTGTCCTTAAGTTTCCTGAGGAAATTCGAATGACCCGGCCTCTCTATGAAATCCGGAATCTTTTGCACCGCTACGGGGAGAGGACCGTTCTCGAAGAGGACGGCCTCGACCTTTACCCCGAGACCATCACCGGCATCGCCGGACCCAACGGAAGCGGAAAAAGCACCCTGATCAACATCCTGGCCCTGATCGTGAAGCCGACCCGGGGGACCCTGGCCTTCATGGGCCGGAATGTTTCCCTCTTTTCCGTTCATGCCCGTGGCCAGATCGCGGCCCTGACCCAGGACCCGGCCCTTCTCAAACGGAATGTGGCGGCCAACGTGGCCTACGGTCCAAGGGTTCTGAACGACAGGGAAAACCTGGACCGGCGGGTGACGGAAGCCCTGGACGCCGTGGGGCTTGACCCGGCGGTTTTCGCCGGAAGAAACGTCAGGGCCCTTTCCGGCGGAGAGGCTCGGCGTGTGGCCCTTGCGGCCCGTCTTGTCCTGAAGCCGAAACTGCTTCTTCTGGACGAGCCCACGGCCCATGTGGACGAACACAGCAGTGCCATGATCCGCCAGGCTGTACTTCAGGCCCGCCAACGCTGGAAAACCGCCTTTCTGATCTCCAGCCACGACCGGGAATGGCTGGACAGTTTCAGTGACCAGACCCTGACCGCCTTTCATGGGCGGCTGTTCAGGGAAGAGCGGGTCAATATCCTGCCCGGTCCCTGGAAACAGGACGGAGATCTGTGGTTCAGGACCGGGGAATCCGAGCCCGGAACCGGCATGCCTGTTCCGGCTCCCCCCGATCCTGGACGCGACGCGGCCGTTCTCCCGGCCTCGGCCCTCAGAGTTGTGGCATCCGGGGAACCTGTGCCTGAGCCATGGATCCGCTTTCCGGTTGTTTTGGCGGGTACCGGCCTTTCACGGACCCGGGATTGTCTGCTGTTGGCGTTGGAAGCCGGAGACACCCGCCTCGTGGCCATGGTCGGCGAAGATGAATGGAAAAACATACGGCCCGGACAGACCTGCGTGGCCTGCTACGATCCGTCCCGGCTGATGTTTCGCTGAAAAGGACCGGCCGGTTTTTTCCGGGTTCCGTTCAGGAAATTTGATTCGTAAAAGGGGATACCGGTTCCATGCCGCAGACCCTGTTCCTTCCGCTGGTTTTGGCCCTGTACAAGGCGGCGTCGGCCCGGGCCACGAACTGGTCGCAGGTCTCCTCCCCATAGCCTGCCGCAATGCCCACACTGACAGTCACCTGAAGCCGTTTGCCGACCTCTGTTTCAAAACCATGGGATTCGACGGTGCTCCGGAGCCGTTCCGCCAGAATCTCCAAATTTTCCAGGGTGGTTTCAGGCAGGACCGCCAGGAACTCCTCCCCACCGTACCGGCAGACGATATCGGACATCCTCAGGGTTTTTTTCAGAATGTCCGCCAGAACCATCAGCACTTTGTCACCCGTGAGGTGACCCCAGGTGTCGTTGATGGTCTTGAAATGGTCGATGTCCAGCATCATCACGCACAGGGGCAGGCCCGAACGCCGGGCCCTGGAGCATTCGGCCGTCATGCGCCGGAATCCTTCCCGGCGGTTCAGGAGTCCGGTGAGGGCGTCGGTGGTGGCCAGTTCCAGGAGTTTCGCCTCTGCGTTGTTCAGGTCCCGGATAAAACGCCGGGCGATGAAGGCGATGAACAGGGCGATCACCAGAATGACGCCCAGAACGGATAAGGCGATGTACATCCGGTTGATCCGCATGGCGTTTGTGATGGAATCTGCCGGGACTGTGACGCTGATCCCTCCTCCTACGTCTCCCACGGTGTAGCCCTGGTGGCCGTGGCAGCGCAGGCAGGATTCTTCGATGAACAGGGGGCTCATGTAACGGAAAACCGGCCCATTTTTTCCGATTTCAAAGCCTTGACGCTCAACGGCGCCCTGCTGGAAGGTTTTTAGAGCCTGCCGCTCGAAATCGTCGGCAGTGTTTTCGGGGTTCAGGAGGTTGAGGCTGGTGATCCTGAACCGGAACGACCCCTTGTGGTCGGCGAGCTGTGAAATTTCCCGGGTGACCACGGCCGGGTTTTTCAGCATGTACACTTGGCCGTCTTCGTCACGGATCGTGGTCCTGAGACCCGGTACCTTCAAAAGGTAGGGGCTGATTTGGTCCCCGGGTTTCATGGGAACGAAAACCCCCTGGTGCCCGGCCAGCCATTCCCTTGTCACGACGATTTCATCGAAAAATGCCCGGGCGCTGTTGGTCAGAACCTGGTGGAGCAGGGCGTCGGTTCTGAGGTAAAACCCCAGGAAAACCGAGAGGACGATCAGGTTGATGATCAGTCCGATGCCCACAAGGTGCCGGCGGACGGCCTGGGACGACGAGGAGAACGAAAAATCGGCTGGAGGCATGATTCGCGCCTTTCTAATCATAAAATCGAGGTTCTATGGCTGGAAGGACGGGCATGGCCGTCCGGTCCAGGAAATGGTTTTGTCGCTTGGGCCAGGGGAGGCCGGCCAGCGGGAAAAACGTGTGATGTATCAGTACGACTTACGGCGCCCTGGTTTTTGTCAGTTAAGATGATGTTTTGCCTGGAGTCAAGACCTATGTGTGCCTGCACCGGAATGCCGGAATCCTTTATCCTTTTGTCTTGATTTTAGATCATGACCGAAGTATGTGAGTGAAGTTTTTTCATAAACTTAAATTTAAATGAACATGGACAGAACGGAACAGTTCCCGGTGACCGACACAGCCGGTCAGGCACAGCCGGGTTTTGAAAGGAGAGGGGTATGCCCAGACGCAACGACATCAAGAAAGTCCTGATCATCGGATCAGGTCCCATCATCATCGGTCAGGCCTGCGAGTTTGACTATTCAGGCACCCAGGCCTGCAAGGCCCTGCGGAGTCTCGGGTACGAGATCGTCCTCGTCAATTCCAACCCGGCCACCATCATGACCGATCCGGGCATGGCGGACAAAACCTACATCGAACCTTTGAACGTGGACGTCCTGACACGGATCATCGACGTGGAGCGCCCCGACGCCCTCCTGCCCAACCTGGGCGGCCAGACCGGTCTCAACCTCTCTTCCGAACTGGCCCGGACCGGAGTCCTGGAACGTTTCGACGTGAAGATCATCGGCGTGAACATCGACGCCATCGAACGCGGTGAAGACCGCACGGCCTTCAAGGAGGCCATGGCCAAACTGGGCATCGAGATGCCCCGGAGCGAAACGGTGAACACGGTGGAAGACGCGGAAAAAGTGGCGGAAACCCTTGGGTATCCCGTGGTGGTCCGTCCGGCCTACACCATGGGCGGCACGGGCGGCGGCCTGGTCTACAACGTGGAGGAACTCCGGACCATCGCGGCCCGGGGTCTTGCAGCCAGTATCGTCAGCCAGGTTCTGATCGAGGAATCGGTGCTGGGCTGGGAGGAGCTGGAGCTTGAAGTGGTCCGTGACGCGAAAAACCAGATGATCACCGTCTGCTTTATCGAAAACGTCGACGCCATGGGCGTTCACACCGGCGATTCCTACTGCACCGCCCCCATGCTCACCATCAGCCAGGAACTCCAGGACCGGCTCCAACGATACGCTTACGCCATCGTCGAAGCCATCGAGGTCATCGGCGGCACCAACGTCCAGTTCGCCCACGACCCCAAAACCGACCGGGTGGTGGTCATCGAGATCAACCCCCGGACCTCCCGTTCGTCAGCCCTGGCGTCCAAGGCCACGGGTTTCCCCATCGCCATGGTGTCCAGCCTTCTGGCAGGCGGCCTCACCATGGACGAGATCCCCTATTTCCGTGACGGGACCCTTGAAAAATACACCCCCTCCGGGGATTACGTGGTGGTGAAGTTCGCCCGCTGGGCCTTCGAAAAGTTCAAGGGCGTGGAAGACGTGCTGGGAACCCAGATGCGCGCCGTGGGCGAGGTGATGAGTATCGGCAAGAACTACAAGGAAGCGCTCCAGAAAGCGATCCGCTCCCTTGAAAACGGTCGCTACGGTCTGGGTTTCGCCAAGGATTTCAACGACAAAACCCTCACCCAGCTTCTGGGCATGCTGGGCAAAGCCACCAGCGAACGCCAGTTCATCATGTACGAGGCCCTGCGCAAAGGGGCGGACATCGACACCCTGCACAGCCTCACCCACATCAAGCCCTGGTTTATCGGACAGATGAAGGAACTGGTGGAGCTGGAGGAAAAAATCCTGGCCTTCAAAGGCAGCCTGCCGGCCGACGACCTTTTGGTCCAGGCAAAAAAAGACGGCTTTTCCGACCGTTACCTGGCCAAAATCCTCGGTGTTTCCGAAACAGCCGTCCGCGAAAAACGCAAAGCCCTGGGCGTGGTCCAGGGTTGGGAACCGGTGCGGGTCAGCGGCGTGGACAACGCGGCCTACTACTACTCCACCTACCTGGCCGAAGACCAGGTTCCGGTGAGCGGAAGGAAGAAGATCATGGTTCTGGGCGGCGGGCCCAACCGCATCGGCCAGGGCATCGAGTTCGACTACTGCTGCGTCCACGCGGCTTTCGCCATTCGTGACGCGGGCTTTGAGTCCATCATGGTGAACTGCAACCCCGAAACCGTGTCCACAGACTACGACACCTCGGACAAGTTGTACTTCGAGCCCCTGACCCTGGAAGACGTTCTGAGCATCTATGAAAAGGAAAAACCCGAGGGCGTCATCGTCCAGTTCGGAGGGCAGACGCCCCTGAACCTGGCCGAAGACCTGGCGGCAGCCGGCGTGAAGATCATCGGAACCTCTCCAGCCACCATCAACCTGGCCGAAGACCGGGACCGTTTCCGTGAGATCATCCGCAAGCTGGCCATTCCCCAGCCCGAATCCGGCATGGCCTGCAACACCGAAGAGGCCCTCGAAATCGCGGCAGCCATCGGTTACCCCCTGATGGTCCGTCCGTCCTTCGTTCTGGGCGGCAGGGCCATGGAAGTGGTGCGTGACGAGGAGATGCTGCGATTCTACATGGCGGCGGCGGTGGAAGTGTCCCCGGAACGTCCCATCCTCATCGACAAGTTCCTCGAGAACGCCATCGAGGCCGAAGCCGACGCGATCTGCGACGGCAAGGACGCCGTGGTTCCCGCGGTGATGGAACACATCGAGCTGGCCGGCGTCCATTCCGGTGACTCGGCCTGCGTGATTCCGCCTATCAGCATCGCCAAGAAGCACATCGACACCATCAGCGACTACACCCGGAAAATCGCCATCGAGCTGAACGTCCGGGGCGTGATGAACATCCAGTACGCCATCGCAAACGACACGGTCTACATCCTGGAAGCCAACCCCAGGGCCTCGCGCACCGTGCCCCTGGTGTCCAAGATCTGCAACATTCCCATGGCAAGGCTGGCCACCCAGGTGGTTCTGGGCAGCAGCATCGCCGATCTTTCCATCAAAGTGCGCACGCCGGACTACTTCGGGGTCAAGGAATCGGTGTTCCCCTTCAACATGTTTCCGGAAGTGGACCCGGTGCTTGGGCCTGAAATGCGCTCCACCGGCGAGGTTCTCGGTCTGGCGGATTCCTTCGGCCTGGCCTTTTTCAAAGCCCAGGAAGCCACCCAGGGCACCCTTCCCCTTTCCGGCAGCGTGCTGTTCACCATCGCCGACATCGACAAACCCAGCGCCATCGAAGCAGCCCGCCTGTTCAGGGATCTGGATTTCAAGCTCTTCGGAACCGAGGGCACCCGGGCCTTTTTCGCCCAGCACGGCATCGAGATGGAGATGATGAAAAAAATCGGCCACGGACGACCGGACATCGTGGACAACATCAAGAACGGCGAAGTGAGTCTGGTGATCAACACTCCCAGCGGTAAAGCCAGTCAGGAAGACGATTCCTACATCCGGAAAACGGCGATCCGCTTCAAGATTCCCTACATCACCACCATGGCGGCGGCCGTGGCCGCCGCCAAAGGCATCCAGGCCCGGCGGGAAAAAGACACCAGCGTCTGCTCCCTCCAGGATTACCACGCCAGATCGTAAGGTGAGCTTCGCCTGAAAAAATCAGGATAGTGAGAGAAAGACCCGAAAGGCGGACCCTGTGTCCGCCTTTTGTTTTACCGGTCACCGCTTTTCCCCAAAGCCGTCGGCTAAAGGACCAACCCGTTGAATCGCGTTTATGGTGGTTGTCAGAATAAAATTCCGATTGCCGCATTTTTATGAACATCGAATGGTGA
>CAZWTY010000033.1:0-39426 GCA_964637565.1 uncultured Desulforapulum sp. | reverse complement strand
TTCGATGTTCATAAAAATGCGGCAATCGGAATTTTATTCTGACAACCACTATAAAACGTTCGGATTTATCATTTTTCATCTCCCACATTCATGCCCTATTCGGAGTTCCGCGTTCCCGATTCTCCGTTAACCTAAGGTGTGCGATTGTCTTCCAGGGAAAACCCGTCGGACTGCATGTCGTAAAACCAGACCCAATTGGTCTTGGTAAAAAACAAAATGGCCGTGCTCACCACGACATAGGGTTTGAATACACCCGAAGGCATGGACACGATGGCATCAAGCTTCTGATCTTCCACCAGCGTTTTGCGTAAAGCCTTGTGGGCCGTACTGGAGTCGAACAAAACCCCGTCCACGCCGCTTTTCTCTCTTCAAGGGTATGCAGCTCATCAAGCCTTTTGATAAACAGCAGGTAGGTCAGTTGTTCGATCACCGAAAGCGTTGGATATGCCCCCGGACCACATCGTGTCCCAGATGCGGTCAATCTTTGATTTCAAATCGCCTGTGATCATGGGTTCCTTTTACGTTTATATCTTTAAAAACAAGGAACGTTGAATCCGTTATCTCACCACGTCGTTTTTTCAATGGATTCATAATACTTAACTTATACGCCATTCACCATCAAAAGTGTCAAGCTGATTGTGGGTCACATTTACGTTTTACGTAAGGCAACGGCATGCTGTCATGTACTTGTCACTTGACTCCGTATCAAAAAAGCCCACAAAGGCGGGATGTTTTTCCACAGAGCCATCGCATGTAAAGTGGGCATGGATCTGAACCATCGGTATCGCTATCGAAACGTTCTGAATATCGAACCCGATATCGAACCCGATACCGATACCGATAGCGATTTAGAAGTTCGACCTCTATAAAAGAAACGATGGTTCCCGTTGAACGGCAATGCCGCAACCCGAACCGGATCGGCCCTTAAGTCGAGATTCGGGAAGCTGACAAAAACACGGCCGGGAATCTTCTGCCGAAAAATCTCTTGTCTTGATCAGGAGGGAAAACGGGCGTATAATTTAATCAACAAATTGAAATGGGGTTCTCGCCCTGAAGCACCCTCTTCCTTCAGCACACGCGCTCAGTACCATACCATGGCACTCGACGTTTCCATCTGACCTGATCGTTGCTCTCTCATTCGTATCACTACGGGAGTTCATGCCCTGCCCCCTTGTTCAGCATCATCAACTCCAGGAGGACAGCCATGCAAAGACAACTTTTCGAACAGAACAGGCAAAAGCAGGGCCAGGAGACGGCCGACAGTACGGACGCCACGCTGAGAAACGTGAAATGGAGAAGGGCGGGCGTGGACCGGCGTTGCGCCACCCCCGCAGGTGAAGGTTCGGATTATGTGGAAAAAAGAAGCTGCGGTGACAGAAGGCATGATTACATGACCCTTGTATCGAGGATCATATTCCCCAGGGGCTGGGCGAAAAACTGAAACCGGAAACTCATTTTCCCGTGATCTGGTTGTCACGTCACACACGTCCATCGCGACAGGATACGCTGAATTTTTCTGATAAAAGGTGGCGGCGGGAGCAGGGCGCCCGTCGCCTTCCTTTTTGTCGGCATCGTGAAAGCGAGCCACGGGCAGGCCTCCTGGCCATAATCTAACCGAATCCTCATTCATTCCTAACACATGTCACCCATATTCCCAGTTGATTTTTGGATTACCAGGCCATACGATGGCCTTTGTGAAAAACGCCGAACAGGCTAACAGACCGGACGGACATCATGACTGTGAAACACATCCTCGTCGTGGATGACGAAGAAGATATTCTGGAGCTGGTGAGCTACAACCTGATACGGGAAGGCTGCCGTGTGACGTGCGCCGAAACGGGAGAGGACGCCCTGCGCGCCGTGGAGGCGGAACCGCCCGATCTTCTGGTTCTGGATCTGATGCTTCCCGGACTCAGTGGCCTCGATGTGACCCGGACCCTCAAGAGCCGGGCGAAAACCTCGTCCATTCCCATCGTCATGCTGACGGCCCGGGGAGACGAGGCGGACGTGGTCGCGGGTCTCGACATGGGCGCCGACGACTACGTGACCAAACCCTTCAGCCCGAAAGTCCTTCTGGCCAGGATCAAAGCCGTTCTCCGAAGAAAAACCGTGGATGAAGAGAAAGAGGATCAGGGCGGGGAAATCCGGACAGGAGATCTTCTGATCCATCCGGGCCGCCATCAGGTCACGGTGTCCGGAGAACCGGTGAGTCTCACCTTTTCCGAATTCCAGCTCCTGGTCCTGCTTTGCAGGAGGCCGGGCTGGGTGTTTACCCGCAACCAGATCGTGGACGCCATTCACGGGGAAAACTACGCGGTGACCGACCGCAGCGTGGATGTCCTGGTGGTGGGTCTGAGAAAAAAACTGGGGGCCTGCGGCTCCATGATCGAAACGGTCCGGGGTATCGGATACCGGTTCAAAGAGGACCTATGAAATCCAGGAAAAAACTGATCTGGCAGCTCTATCCCTCCTACCTGTTCATTACCCTTGCCGCCCTTCTGGTGGTGAGCGTGTTTGCCCTCAACTCCCTTTCCGGTTTTTTCTACAGGGAAAAAAACGCCGATCTTGTCAGCCGCGCACGGCTGTTCAGGTCTCAGATCAGCACGGCGGTCCTGGCTGGAGACAGGGAAACCCTGGACCGGCAGTGCAAAGCGGCGGGCCGGGATTCGGGAACCCGGATCACGGTGATCCTGAGCACAGGCCAGGTGGCCGGAGACACGGACAGCGACCCCCTGACCATGGACAGCCACAACGACAGGCCTGAAATCGTGGAGGCCCTTGCGGGGGACGAGGGGGCGACTGTCCGGTGGAGCAGCACCCTGAAACAAAACATGATGTACGTGGCTGTTCCCGTGTTCCGTGAAAGCGTGGTGGCGGGCGTGGTCAGGACGTCGGTGCCCGTGTCTTCCATCGACGCCGAGATGAAAAAGACCAGGCTCACCATCGGTGTCGTGGCCATGGTATCTGCGTTTCTCGCGGCCCTGGTCAGCCTGCTGGCGGCCCGTCGGATCACCCGGCCCATCGAGGACATGACACGCGGTGCGGAACAATTCGAAGCCGGCCATCTGGAACACCGGCTTTACGTGCCTGAAACGGCCGAGCTCGGGGCTCTGGCCCAGGCCATGAACAGCATGGCTGACCAGCTTCATGAGAGGATCGGAAAGGAAACTCGACGGAAAAACGAGCTGATCGCCGTGCTGTCCGGCATGGCCGAAGGGGTGATCGCCGTGGACCTCCAGGACAGCATCATCAGCATCAACCCGTCCGCCGCCGGTTTTTTCAGTCTGGCCACCCCTGTTCCTGCCGGAAAAAGCATCTCGGACCTGGTGAGGAATCTGGCGTTTCTCGATTTTTTCGATAGGGCCAGACATGCCATGGGGTCCCTTGAGGCGGACATCCCCCTGAACGACAGGGAAAAACGGATTATCCACATCCGGACCTCGCCTCTTGTGGATGAGAAAGACCTGAGGTCTGGAACCTTGATCGTGTTCAGCGACGTCACCACCCTCCGGCGTCTTGAAACCATGAGGCGTGATTTCGCCGCCAACGTGTCCCACGAGATCAGGACGCCCCTCACGTCCATCCGGGGGTTTGTGGAGACCCTGCTTACCGACGGCGACAGCCTGTCGGACAACCAGCGGCATTTCCTGGCCATCATCGACCGGAACGTGAACCGGCTCATGGCCATCATCGATGACCTTCTCCAGCTGGCCCGCATCGAAAAAGAGGGCCGTGATCTCAGGAAAAGCGTCGCGCCGCTCCGGCCTGTCCTGGAACGTGTGGTCACGGCCCTGAAACACGAGGCCGAAAAAAAGGACATCCGGCTGGATCTGGACTGTGATCCGGGACTCAGCGTGTCCATGGACAGCTCGATGATCGAGCAGGCGGTGCTGAACCTCGTGGACAACGCGGTGAAGTACACGGACAGCCAGGGCGCGGTCAGGATCTCCGCCGAGCGGGGCGACATGGTGCGCATCCGGGTGGCGGACACGGGCTACGGCATCGAGAGGGAGCACCTTCCCCGACTTTTCGAGAGGTTTTACAGAACGGACAAGGCCAGAAGCCGCCAGCAGGGAGGAACGGGCCTGGGCCTGGCCATCGTCAAGCACATCATCCTGGCCCACAAGGGGGACGTGACCGTGGAAAGCACCCCGGGTGAGGGCAGTGTGTTCACCCTTCACCTGCCCGCATCGGCGGAACCTGTGGACTGAGGTGATCTGTGGCTATCAATCTCGCCGGTTGTGACACCCTCTGGCAGGCCGTTTTTCTGGATGGTTTCTCCACGGCCGCTCTGAAAGTCACAGTGCTCGACAGGGATGATCTGACGTTTCTGGCGGATTTTCTGGGCCACGAGGACCTGTACCGCTTCCTTCCCGAACTTGATAATCCGGACCAGGCAAGAAACTGGCTGTCCCGGGCTTTCGGGAAACGGGCTTACCTTTTCTTTCGCGTGGAAACCCGGCAGAACCTGGAACCGGTGGGGTTCATGGTTTTCAACCAAAAGGCCGACGGGAGTCTTGTTCTGGGGGGAGCGATCCGGAAAGATTGCCGGGGAAAGGGCTTCGCATCGGAAATTCTCGTCGGCCTCCGTCATTTCCTCGAAGAACGGACATTTCCCCATGCTGTCCACGCCGACGTGCTTCGCGCCAACGTTCCTGTGATCAAGGCCCTTGAAAAGGCCGGGTTTAATGAAATCCCCGCCAGAATCCCCGGGGACAAGGTCCGGTTCAGTCTCGTGCCGGGTGGTTAAACACCTTGACCGGGTCAGGGCTTTTGACCGCTTCTCATCGGTATCGGTATCAGAATCGGAATCGCTATCGAACGTCGATACCGATTCCGATAGCGATACCGATTAAGATGGTTGATTAGACGATCATTTCAACTTGGGATTGTTGTGGTGACGGTCTTTGTCCCGCGCCGTTTTCTTTTCCAGGTTCCTGGCCAGGGCCTCGGTGAGATCGATGCCGGTCTGGTTGGCGATGCACACGGCCACGAACAGCACGTCGGCCAGTTCGTCTGCAAGCTCGGGCCTTTCCCCTTCTTTCTTGAAACTCTGGTCCCCGTAAACCCGGGTCATGATCCGGGCCACTTCCCCCACTTCCTCCATCAGGATACCCAGGTTGGTGAGTTCCGAAAAGTAGCGGACCCCGTAGGTTTTCACCCATTGGTCCACCGCCATCTGATAGTCCTTGATGCTCATGCCGTTCACGGTTTCACCTCAAAAAAAGCGTTGTTGCCATAGCCCTGCCGCTCTGTTACATTTCCACATTCTTGAAACGAAGGACAGGGTTTTATGCGCACGAACAGCGGAAAAGTCGAACTTCTGGCTCCGGCCGGAAACATGGAAAAACTGGAAATCGCCATTCACTACGGAGCCGACGCGGTGTATCTGGGGGGCAAGGATTTCTCCCTGCGGAACTTCTCCGGGAATTTCTCCCTGGACGAGATGGCCGAGGCCGTGAAAATAGCTCACAGCCGAAATGTCCGGGTCTACGTGGCCTGCAACATCTACTCGAGAAGCTCCGAGGAGCAGGCCATCGCACGGTATCTGGACGCCCTGGGCCGGATCGGTCCCGACGCGCTGATCATCGCCGATCCCGGCATCGTGGCCATGGCCGGGGACAGGATCGCCCACATCCCCATTCACCTGAGCACCCAGGCCAACACCACCAGCATCGGGGCCTGCCGTTTCTGGGAACGACAGGGCGTGTCACGGGTCAACCTGGCCCGGGAGCTGACCCTCACCGACATCGGCGAAATCGCTTCACAGACCCCCCTTGAAATCGAAACCTTTGTCCACGGGGCCATGTGCATCTCCTATTCGGGCCGCTGCCTCCTCAGCAGCTTTCTCACCCGGCGGGACAGCAACCGGGGCGAGTGCAGCCATCCCTGCCGCTGGAAATACGCCGTGGTCGAAGAGCAGAGGCCGGACATGGTCCACCCGTTCATGGAAGACGAAAGGGGTTCTTACATCTTCAACTCCAAGGACCTGTGCATGATCGAACACATTCCCCTTTTGATCGGAAGCGGCATCGCCTCCCTGAAGATCGAGGGCCGGATGAAGGGGATCAACTACCTGGCGTCGGTGGTGAAGGTCTACCGGGAGGCCATCGACAGCTACTACGAAAATCCCGAAGGCTTCACCGTGAAAAAAGAGTGGCTGGAAGAGCTCTCACGGATCAACAGCCGGGAGTACTGCACCGGGTTTTATTTTGACGATCCCGACTCTGTCAGCCCCAACTACCAGGACGACAGGCCGGGCACCATCCACCGCTTCGTGGGGAAAATCGTCGAAAAGACGGGCCCCCAAACCATGAAAGTGGCGGTCCGGAACAGGATTCTCGTTGGG
Organism: uncultured Desulforapulum sp.; assembly: GCA_964637565.1. Classification (GTDB taxonomy): domain Bacteria; phylum Desulfobacterota; class Desulfobacteria; order Desulfobacterales; family Desulfolunaceae; genus DYJE01. The sequence goes on along the minus strand of CAZWTY010000033.1, from coordinate 33,077 downwards.
GATGCGGTGGAAATTCTGACAAAGAAAGGCCCCGCGGTCCAGGACCGGGTGATCTCCATGATCGACAAGAAAGGCCTCGACACCGCCGTGGCCCAGCCCAACACCGTGGTGACCATGACCCTCTCCCGGGATTACGAGCCCCTGGACCTCATTCGCCATGCGGAAGAGATGACCTACACCGGCGGGCGGAGATCCGGCGACTGAAACGGTGATTTTTCTCAACGAATGAATGTGCCTCCGGCGGCCCTCCCGGGGGGGCCAGATTTTAAAAATCTGGACAAACAGGTTTGTTTCCCTCGCTCCCAGGCTCCGGCCTGGGAACGAGATAATATATAAAATGGAGTTATCCTTCATTCGATGTTGGACGTTGGGCGTTGGACGTTCAACGTTTGTTTTTTCATTTGATCATTCCCCGATATACTTCTTCACCGTCCGCCTGTCCAGGAGGGTGATGCGGGCCACCTCGCCCAGGTTGCCGTGCCGGTCGTACAGCATCCGGCAGTAGGTTTTCACCAGATCCATGGCGGACATCCGTCCCTGGTCCATCAATCCTGGAAGGCCCGTTCCGCCGGATGCCGGAGCTGACCAGGCCCTGTCCTGGACAGTCCGCTTCAGGAGCACCCTCCGGACCATCTGGCCCAGCTCCCGCACATTGCCGGGCCAGGGGTAATCCCGGCCCAGCCGGCCAAGAATTTCCTTGTTTACCATGCTGGTCAGGTCCTCTGACGGGCGGCCCACGATTTTTTCCACCGCGTGGACCAGCAGGTCGTCCAGCTCGCCTGCATCTTCCCGGATCCTCTCCCGGAGCGGCGGAACCACGATGATATCCGAACACAGGCGGTAGAAAAAATCCCTCCTGAAAAAATTCGAGCCGGACAGTTCGGCGAACTCCCGGTTGGTGGCGGCGATAATCCGGCCTTCGAATCGGTGTTCGTCGTGGCTGCCCACCGGGCTGAACACCCGTTCTTCGAGAATTTTCAGCAGCTTGATCTGGACCGGCAAGGGCACCTCCCCGATTTCGTCGAGGAATATGGCCCCGTGGGGGCTGCACTGGTCGAACAGGCCCTTGTGCTCGTCCACGGCTCCGGTGAACGAGCCTTTCCGGTGGCCGAACAGCTCGGACTCGATGAGGTTTTCCGAGAACTGGGAGATGTTGAGCGGCAGGAATGTTTTAAGAAAACTCTCTTTGAACCGGCCCGTTTTTTCGTCGAAGGGAATGAAACCGCTCTGGCCGATGGCCCTGGCGGCCGTGCCTTTTCCCGTGCCTGTTTCACCCAGAATCAGGGTGGAGAAATCCTCCATCCTGGACCAGAGCACCTGGTGGTACAGAGACAGGTCGCAGGTAAACACGTTGTTCCACAAGCTTTCCCTCAGGGTCCGCACGCAGGGGCTCCGTCCCACCAGGCCCCGGTCGATGAAGTAGAACGCCCGCCGGAGCTGGTAGCACAGGGAGATAAAGTGGAGAACCTCTCCGTCGCCGAATCCCCGGTTTTTCAGGCTTTCGGTGAATTCCTTCGCGAATTTCACAGGCGCCGGATTCTTCCCGGCCCGGATCTGTTCGGCGATCAGCTCGTCGAAACGGTCGATGAAACGGTGGAACACGTCGAACAGGCAGGCGGTCAGAAGCATGTTCCGGTCCTCGCCCTGGAACCGGGAGATATCGCCCCGGCCGTCTTTCTCGATCAGGGACAGCCGGGAGCCGACCTCGTCGATGGTGGCCTGGAGAACGTCCTGGCGTGGCGAGTCCGGAAACAGGCCCGAGATGTTCCGGTCGATTTCGACTCTCCGGTCGGAAAAGGGATTGGCCAGGACGGCCAGGTGAACCTGGGAGAAAAACCGTCGTTCCTCATGGCTGAGGCGGTGGGCTGGGGGCATACTGTCTCCTTTGGGTTTTTTCATGAAATGTATACATGAAACGCACCATATGCCAAGTTTTCTTGTGGGGAGGCGGTGTGATTTTTTGAAGGTCTGATACATAAATCAAGGAATAACAGGGATGTATCGTGTTTAAATCGGATGGCACGTTTGTTGTTATGGTCCAGGTCAAGGCGTCAACAAAAACACCAACACCACAAAGCCAGGAGGTATCCCATGACAGCGAACCACACGATACATCATATTTTGAGAACGCTGAGAACAGCCGTTCTTCTCTGCCTTGTCCTTCCATCAATCGCCCTGGCCGCAGGCCTTCTGAAACCTTTGAATTCAGGGGACCAAGACCTGGTGGCCATCCGCTCCCACACGGTGGACGTTCTGATCAACAACGGGTTTTCCAGGACCACCGTGGACCAGGTGTTTTTCAACTCGGGAACCTCGGATCTCGAGGCGATCTATTCCTTTCCAGTCCCCAAGCAGGCCAGTCTCAGTGAGCTGAGTCTCTGGATCGGCGGAAAGGAAGTGTTGGGAGAGGTTCTCCCCAAAGAAAAAGCGAAACAAGTCTACCAGGACCAGAAAGCCAAAGGAAACGACACGGCCCTGGCCGAAAAAAACGATGTCAAGACTTTCGACGTCCGGGTCTGGCCGGTAAAGGCCCGGGGGGAAACCCGGGTCCGGCTTGTCTACTACCAGCCCGTGGAGATCGACCTCAACGTGGGGCGTTACGTCTATCCCCTGGAAGAAGGGGGCGTGGACGATGAACGGATTTCTTTCTGGTCTGTGGACAGTCGGGTCAAAGAAACCTTCAGCTTCAACCTCACCCTGAAATCGGCGTTTCCCGTGAAGGATGTCCGGCTTCCCCAGTACGAATCCCAGGCCAAGATCGAAAAAACAGGAGGAAACAACGGCCAGGTGGTCACGGCGAAACTGGACAGCCGGGAGGACAACTCTCTCGATAAGGACATCGTGTTCTACTACAGACTGGACGACACGGTTCCGGCCAGGGTCGAGATCGTTCCGTACCGCGACGGAGCCAAGGGTGACGGAACGTTCATGGCGGTGGTGACGCCCGGTGCTTCGTTGAAACCCCTTCACAAGGGATCGGACTGGACGTTCATCCTCGATGTGTCGGGAAGCATGCAGGGCGACAAGATCGGATCCCTGGTGTCCGGGGTGAACAAAGTCATAGGGAATATGGCCCCGGCTGACCGGTTCCGCATCGTCACGTTCAACGACCGGGCCGAGGATTTCACCGGAGGATACGTCCAGGCCACGCCGGACAAGGTCCGGGAGGTGCTGGGTAAAATCAACACGATCAGCGCCAGCGGGGGAACGGATCTTTTCAGCGGACTGGCCAAAGCCTACCAGGGCCTGGATTCGGACAGGACCACGGGAATCGTCCTGGTGACGGACGGGGTGGCCAACCTGGGCACAACCAAGCATGCGGCCCTGGTGAACCTGATCCGTAACAACGACTACCGGCTGTTCGCCTTTATCATCGGGAACAGCGCCAATCAACCTCTTCTGGACAGCCTGGCCAAAGAATCGGGCGGTTTTTCCATGAACATCTCGTCACGGGACGATATCGCCGGCCGGCTGATCCAGGCCAAGGCCAAGGTGTTTCATGAATGCATCGCCAACGCCAGCCTGAAATTCCAGGGCGGGGCGGTCAAGGATCTTGCCCCCTCGTCGGTGGGCAAGCTGTACATGGGTCAGCAGTTGGTGGTTTTCGGCAGGTACGGCCGGCCCGGCGAGGTTCGCCTGGAGTTTTCCGGCCGGGTGGGAAACGAGGAAAAAACCTGGGCCTGTACGGCCGTTCTTCCTGAAAAGGAGACGGCGAACCCTGAAATCGAACGTCTCTGGGCCCTCTCCGCCATTGACGGGGTCATGGAAAAAATCCGCATGGACGGTGAATCCAACTCCCTTCTCAACCGGATCGTGGATCTCGGAACAGAGTACAGCCTGGTCACGGACTACACGTCTATGGTGGTGGTGAACGACAACGACAGGGAATCCATGGGGCTTTCCAATGACAACGCGGACAGGGTGACCCGGGAACGCACCGCCGCCAAAGACAGGGACAGCCGGGCGCCTTCAAGCACCAGGGCGGACAAAGGTTCGGACGGAGGGATGTTCAAAGGGGTTTCTGCTCCTTCGGTGGGGTCGGGACCGGTGGGGCCGTTTTTTCTGATGATGGCCTGGTTTCTGAAACGGCGGGCCGGGAAGAAATAGAGGGGGAAGTCATGCCGCGGGACAGGGTTAGCCCGCGGCATGATTCGTTTGACTTCAATATAAAACGACATAATCATCGCTATCCCTATCGGTATCGCTATCGGGTTCGATACCGATACCGATAGGGATTATGACAGGCTGTCATTGCCCAAATTAACAAGGTGACACGGCCTGGAACGCTGCTGTTTCTGAAAGAATGGTGAAAGCAGATGAAACGTGAGAATGATACCAGGACGGTTTTACGAAGACTTGCTTCAGGCCCGTTGTTTCCTGTCGGCCTTCTGCTTGGACTGAACGGCCATCTTTTCGGATTCTGGGGCATCGAACGTTTCCTGTTCCTGCCAGCCAAGGTGGCGGAAGGACAGTGGTGGCGGCTCATCACGTTTCCCTTTGTCCATGTGTCGTGGGTCCACCTGCTGCTCGATGCCTCGGCGTTTGGGGTTCTTTACACGGCCATGGCGCAGGCCGGGACCTGCCAACGCATGGCTGCGGTGCTGGTCTGCGGTCTTTCAAGCCTCGGGGCCGCCTGGGTTCTGTCGCAGGAAATTCAGGATATCGGTCTCTGCGGGCTGTCGGGAATCGATCACGGGCTTATGGCGGTGGTGACGCTCACCATGGCGAAGGACAGGACCACGCGGTGGCTGGGTTTTGGGGGTTTTTCCCTTCTGGCGGCCAAAGTCGTGTTTGAAACCGTGGCCGGAGACGCCCTTTTCTCGAACCTTTACCTGGGCATGTGCGGCATTCCGCTGGTTGCCTGTCATCTGGGCGGTGTCCTGGGAGGGCTGGCGGCCTGGGCTTTGTTTGCGCCGGGATTCGGGTTCAGAACAGGTACAGCTGCCTGGATTCGATGAGGGGCTCGAATTCCACCCGGTTCCGGCCTTTTTCCTTGGCCCGGTACAGGGCCTTGTCGGCCCGGTTGATGGTGGTCTGGAACGATTCCCTGGGCAGGTACTCGGCCACACCGATGGAGATGGTGATGCGGATGTCTCCGTTGTTTTCGAAGCTTGAGCTTTCGACGATTTCACGGACACGTTCGGCAAAAGCCAGGGCCTCGTTTTGCGTGGTTCCGCAGAGGACCAGCATGAACTCTTCCCCGCCGTAACGGGCGATGGTGTCGAAATCACGGATGTTCTGCCGGATGGTTCCGGCCACGGTCTTGAGGACGATGTCACCCGCTTCGTGGCCGTAGGTGTCGTTCACCCGCTTGAAATGATCCAGGTCCAGGATGCAGATGGAAAAGGTTTTGTTGCCCCGGTCGCAGTAGGCTTTCTGCTCTTTGAGGATCTCCAGGAGCCGCCGTCTGTTGTACACTTCGGTCAGCTCATCGGTAACGGCCAGCTTTTCGATGGTTTCAAGAGCCTTGGCGATGGTGGTTCGAAGATTGGTGATGTAACTGCCCACCAGGGAAAACCAGGGCAGGACCGTGGCGAGAAACAGGATGTTGGTCAGCTCCAGCCGGAGTTTGATCTCCTCGGGGTGATAGGTGTAAATCAGGTAGATCACGATGGCGTAGTTGACCAGGGCGAAGAACGAAACCAGGATGAACTGGCGTAAACGGAGCCGGAATACGCCGAAAACAAGGACCACGAAGTACAGCATCAGCATGGAACTCCGGATCTCGGCGGCCCCGTAAATGCAGACCATGATCCAGAACGTTCCCAGAAGCATCTGGGGGATGGTGAGGCTGGGGTCCTTGAATTTTTTGTTGAGTCCCGTTCGAAAAACGATGTAGGTCACCGAGTTGGTGAAGAGCACGGCCAGGGAGATGTGGAAAAGATCCTCCATGGTGTAGCGCGTGAACCCCTGAAGGACGCTGACGGCGCAGAGGCCGGCCCACATGGCGTAGGAGCCCAGGGCGATGAGAAACCGTTTGATTCGGAGAGTCTGGGCCGGGTCTTCGGGAAAGAATGCGGGTAGTCTGGGCATCATCGTCGAAGTCCTGCCTTCAGGTGGCGCCCATGGCGCTCGAGGGTTCGTACTCCACCCGATCGCGACCGTTGGCCTTTGCGCGGTAAAGGGCTCTGTCGGCCCGGTTGATGGCGTCCTGGATCGTTTCGGAGGGCTGGTATTTGGTCACACCCACGGAAATGGTGATCCGGAAATCGGCGGGCATTTTCTCGAAGGTCAGTTCTTTCACCATGTGCCGGATCCTTTTGGCGCAGATCATGGCTTCCCGGCTTCCCGAATTTGTGAGGATCAAGATGAATTCCTCGCCTCCGTAACGGGCGATATGATCGATGTCCCGGAGGTTTTTGTGGACTTCCTGGGCCACGGTCCTGAGGACGATATCTCCTTTTTCATGGCCGAAGGTGTCGTTGACCCGCTTGAAATGGTCCAGATCGAAGATACAGATGGAAAAAGGATGGATGCCCCGGTCGCCCAGAGCTTTCTGGTGTTCGAGTATCTTGTACATCTGGCGGCGGTTGAACACCTCGGTAAGGTCGTCGATGATGGCGATGCGCTCGATGGTGGACAGGGCCTTGGAGACCTTGTCACGGAGATGGGCGATGTAGCCGCCCACCAGAGAGAACCAGGGGAGTACCGTGGCCAGGACCACGATGTTGAGGACATCCACCCGGGGGTTCAGGTTTTCCGGATGCCGGGTGTAGAGAATGAAAATCACCACGGCGTAGTTGAACACGGCATAGGCCGAGAGGAACAAAAACTGTTTCACCCGGAGACGGAACAGGCCGAACACGAAGACCACCAGGTAGACCAGGAGAAAAACGCTGCGCATCTGGTCGGCATAGTATACCACCACCATGATCCAGAACGTGCCGATCACCATCTGGGTCATGGTGAGGCTGGGGTCCTTGAGCCGTTTGTTGAAGCCGGATCGAAGGGCCAGGAACACCAGGCCGTTGGACACAACGATGCCGGCCAGGCTGAGGAGCAGCACCGTCAGGCTGACCCGGGTCATGCCCTGCAAGTAAAAAAAGACGGCAAGTCCGAACCACATCGCATAGGAACCCAGGGCCATAAGGAACCGCTTGATTCTGAGAGTCTGGTTGTGGTCGTCTTCCGGATACAGGCTGAACATATCGTTTCGCTCCCTGTCCGTCACCTTGAAATGACGGGCTGGCGGGACTGTTTTTTAATTGGGATACTCTTGGCGGCGCACGGTTTTCATAACCACAGGATCGGCATCTTGAGTTCTATTTGCGTGATGGACAGGCGTCAGATTGTTGTGCGCCGCAAACGAACTGACAGTAAATATTGCTACACCTAATAATCACATTTGAATTGATTATGCAAGTCTTTGAAAGAAAAGGAAGGCATATGGGGTCGACGGGTTGAAGGAACCGCGGAGGCGGACGAGCCGCCCCCGCGGTGGGGTGGGGTGGGGATTTATGAGTCGGGTGTTGTTTTGTTTTACAAATCAGGCGCAGGCCCGGACCGCTCCGAAAGCCACGTCCCTGGAACTCGACCGGCTCCAGATCCGCATTTTTTCGGCGGCTTCCACCAGTTCGTTCCGGAAAGCCGGGTGGGCGATGCTGATCAGGGCTTCGGCCCTTTCCCAGGTGGACTTGCCTTTGAGGGACACCATGCCGAACTCGGTCACCACGTACTGGGTGATGGTCCGGGGCAGAGTGACGATGGTGCCCGGGTCGAACACGGGTTTGATCCGGGACGAGATGTTGCCGTTCCTGTCCGTGACGGTGGACGACAGGCAGATGAAGGATTTTCCTCCTTTGGAATGGTAGGCCCCGTAGGCGAAGTCGAACTGGCCGCCTGTTCCGGTGATATGCCGGTAGCCTGAGGATTCCGAGGATACCTGGCCGTAAAGGTCCACTTCCAGCGCGTTGTTGATGGACACCACCTTGGGGTTCACGGAGATGTGGCCCAGGGAGTTGGTGTAATCCACCGGGTAGCTGGCGCAATAGGGGTTTTCATTCAGGAAATCGTACAGTCTCTGGCTGCCCAGGGCAAAGGTGTAAACCATTTTTCCTTTGTCGAGGAATTTTTCGCTGTTGGTGATCTTGCCCATCTCGAACATGTCCAGATAGGCGTCGGCCAGCATTTCCGTGTGAACGCCCAGGTTTTTGAGGTCCGAGCGGGCGATCATTTTTCCGATGGCGTTGGGAAGACCGCCGATGCCGAGCTGGATGCAGGACCCGTCCTCGATCTGGTCCATGATCAGGGAGGCGATGGTCTGGTCCACCTGGGAGACTTCCGGCTCAGGCAGGGTCAGAAGCTGTTTGTTGTCGGAGAGGACCACGTAATCCACCTCGGACAGATGGACCGAATGGTCGTAGCCGCCCTGGCATTGGGGGATGTTTTCGTTAACCTCCACGATGACGGTTTTCGCGTTTTCGATGATGGCCCGCTGGAAGGAATTGGCGATGCCGAAATTGAAACAGCCTGTGTCATCCATGGGGGCGGTCCGGACCATGCACACATCGGTCCGGATGTTCTGGCGGTAGTGGGACGGACCTTCGTGATACACGAAGGGAATGAAATGGCAGTCCCCACGGTCATGGTTTTTGCGTTCGGCGCCGCTGAAATGCCAGCTGTTGTAAACAAATCCCCCGCTCACCACGGCCGCCGAACCTGGAAATGCGAGCGCCCTGATTTTCACATCCTGGAGCCGGTCGGCCCGTTTGGCCAGGGCCGCGTCCAGAAATTCGGGGGCGCAGCAGAAAGCCCCGTAATCCACCCAGTCCCCTGACTTGACCACTGATACCGCTTTTTCCGCTGACACCACTTTGCTCTGATAATCCTGGATAAGACTCATACGACCTCCCCTGTTTTTTTCCCCTGTTTTGCCCCCGCCTGCATTGTGGCCGTGGAGCGGATGTTTTGTGTTTGACCTGATAGAAGAGCAAGGCCTGTGCCATGGGAGGAATGTGTCTGTAATATCTTGAAATATATTGTGATATTAATAGGTGTGGCGAAAAGACCCCTTTGGGCCATGCGTGGTCTTCGCGCCACATATTCGGGGTTTCCTGCAAAAAAACCTTGGTAATTCGAGGAGCTTGAAGAAATGTGGTGTTATGGTTACATTATGAGGTTATTGCAATCCATGAACCCGCATTTTGGTGAACAGGGTTTTCCGGTGGATACCGAGAAGCTCGGCGGCCTTGATTTTGTGCCAACGGGTTTTTTCAAGGGCCGAGAGAATCGCCTGTTTCTCGAAGGCGTCGATCATGGCTGAAAGGCTCTGGCCTCCATCGACCGGAGGCGCGGGAAGACTGGCGGGTGTGTGACTCATTCTGGGCTGATCTCCGGCGTCCATGAAATCGATGGTTTCCAGGGTCACGTAGCGGGACAGCACGTTCTGGAGTTCGCGGACATTGCCGGGCCAGTGGTACTGACTGAACCGCTCCAAGAGAGAGCCGGTGATGGCCGGACGGTCCTTGCCCGGTGCGAACCTTGACAGGAAATGGTCGATGAGAAGGGGCAGGTCCTCTTTGCGTTCCCGCAAGGGCGGCAGGGCGATGGGAATGATATGGACACGGTAATAGAAATCCTCCCGCATCATGCCATTCCGGACCATGTCCTTGATGTTCCGGTTGGTGGCGGCGATGATCCGGATGTTGGGCTTCCGGACCAGGGTTCCGCCCACCGGCGTGTAGCCGCTGCCCTCGATGGCCCGGAGCAGTTTCACCTGCATGGCGAGACTGATCTCGCCGATCTCGTCAAGAAACAGGGTGCCGTTGTCTCCCTGGTCCAGGTAGCCCTGCTTGTCCGCGTGGGCTCCGGTGAAAGCCCCTTTCTTGTATCCGAAAAACTCGCTTTCGCTCAGGGCTTCGGGAATGGCCCCGCAGTTCACGGGGACAAAGGGGTGGTTGCGCCTTTCACTCAGGTCGTGGATGGCCCGGGCCACCAGCTCCTTTCCTGTCCCCGATTCTCCGGTGATGATCACATGGGCGTTGGTCGAGGCGGCCTTGAGGATCAGTTCGTACACATCCTGCATCACCTTGCTCTTGCCGATGATGTCGCCGAATTTGTAGCGCTCGCTGATGGAATGGCGGAGGCGGATGTTCTCGTTTTTCAGGTGCTCGGCGCTTTCGGCAATGGCCTCTTCGGTGAGTTTCCGGTCCGTGATGTCCAGGAGGATGGACTGGACCTTGTCCACTGTGCCGTCGGCCTTGACGATGGGCGTTCTCACCGACAGGTACCAGCGGTCGTCCACGGGGCTTTTCATTTCACGCTTGACGGTCCGTCCCTGGAACACCTCCTCGTCCTCGCACCAGGGGCAGGGTTCGGCAAGGCCGAACACCACCTGGTGGCATGGCCGGCCTTCCCTGTTGTCCCCCCGGTGTTCGACCAGGGTCCTGTTCATGAATTCCAGGTGCTTGCCCCGGGTGGTGATGTAGATGAATCCCACGAAGGTCTCCACGATGGCCGACAGCTTGGCCTCGCTTTCCCTCAGGCTGTTTTCCGCCCGTTTCCTCTCGGTGATGTCCATGAACGAGGCGATGCTTTTCAGGCTTCCCGGAATCATGCCCACCTTCATGTAGATGTCGTGAACGTTGCGGGCTTTGTCGTGGATCCGGCATTCGTATTCGGTGGGGATCACGGCCCCGGGTTTCCGGCGGCCGTAATGGTAGCTCTGCATCCGGTCCAGGTCTTCGGAAACCACGAACTCGGACCATTTCATGATGTTTTCAATTTCGGCCCTGGAAAAGCCGGTCATGGCCTCGAAGGTGGCGTTGGCGAAGAGGATGGTCATGTCGTGGTCGATGATGATGGTGCCGGTGCCCGTGTTCTCGAACACGGCCTTGTACATGTCCACGGTTTCTTCCGGTCTTCCCGCGTTGTGTTCAGCCATGGTTCTGTCCTTTGAAGTGTGGTGTTAAGGCCTCATTTTTAATGATGTAACCGAAAGGTAACATGGCTGATCGGGGAATTCAAGACCGGGTTTGGACCTGCGCCAGGGTTCAGCGATTGAAAACGCCCAGCTTCACGGGAATCCACCAGGTCAGTCCGAACACCAGGGTGTTCAGAAGGGCTGTCTCTGCGGTGTAGCCGGCCCGCTTGGCGATGGGGGCCGAAACGATCAACTCCAGGGGATGGCCCAGGCACCAGAGCAGGGTGACCATCACCCAGAGCCCGTAGGCCAGGCCACGAAGATCGGAGAAGATTCCGAAGGCGATGAAAAGCCAGCCTGCGGCGGCAAAGGTCATACAGATTTTCCAGAACCATCTGGTTTGAATCATGGCTGTCTCCTTGTGAGAGGGTGAAGGGGCCAGGCCGGATAACGCCCAAAAAAATGAACTGCTGTCATCAAACGGAAAAGTCGTTGCCTTGTCAAGGGAATTCCCATAATGAATATGAAGAACAAGGAACGCCGGGGACGCTGAGGAGTAAGGTATGATCACGAAAACCCTTTTTGACAGGATTCTCGCCCAGTACGCCCAGACGGTCAACGGCCGTCACGGACTGGGCCATTGGGCCAGGGTGCTGGAAAACGGTAGGCGGCTTTCGTCCATGAACGGGGCCAACATCCGGGTGGTGGAACTGTTCGCCGTGTTCCACGACGCCTGCCGGGTGACGGAAAAACGAGATCCGGGCCACGGGCAGCGGGGAGCCGACCTGGCTGCACGATTCCGGGGCACGCATTTCGATCTGCCGGACAGAGATTTCGATCTGCTGTACGAGGCCTGCGTCCGGCACACAGACGGAGACACAGAGGCCGATCTCACCATCCAGACCTGCTGGGATTCGGACCGTCTGGACCTGGCCCGGGTGAACATCACCCCCAGTCCGGACAAGCTGTGCACCGACGCCGCCAGGGACAGGGATGTCCTGGCCTGGGCCATCCGGCGCAGCGTTGAAAACGTGGAGCCCCTGCTCATCCGGGACGAGTGGGGCGTGGTGGATTTTTTCAGAAACTGAGGGACAGACGGGCCGAATAATCCACAGCCGCCTTGTCCGTGTCGGTGATGTCTTTCCAGTTCTCGAAAACGTAATGGACGGAAACGTCCAGGCCGATAAAGTCCCCGAAAGTGAAGCCCAGGCCTGCGATGACCTGCCAGTAGAGATCGGTCCAGTCCTCGTCGTCTTCGGTGACCACACAGGATTTGAGGACACCTGAACCCAGGCGGTAGATCCTGTCTTTGAAGATCAGGTTCACCTGGGGTGTGACCAGGTAATCGAAACGCTCGTCTCCGTCGGGAATGTAAGCCGCGCCGATCTGCCAGAGTCCAATGCCCTCATGGTACTCGTAGAACAGCTCGTAGGCCAGATCGTCCTTTTCCACAGGAAAATCACCGAGGCCCGGAAACTCGTCCATGAGACGCGCACCCATGGAAATGCGGCTGGACGAGGGCGCGGCTTTGGGTTCACCCATGCGGGTCGTCTTGTCGAATGCCCAGGCCGGAAAGGACAAAGCCGTTAGAAAAAGTGCTGTTACCATCAGGATCGGACCACGTTTCATCGTATCATTCCTCGCAAGTCAGTTTAACCATCGTGGGGCATATCGCCGTTCAGGCGACTTTTTTCATAGCACAACAAAGACCTCTGTCAAATGCTAACTTTCCGATTTTTTATTCAGAACCTGACCGGGCTGTATATTTCAGTTGATAAAATCGGCCCGCCTGTTACATTTGGCCAAAAAAACACTCGACACATCTATTCCGGAGGCTTTTCCATGCGCCATGTGAAAACATACGCCGTGACCGTTCTGTTCCTGCTCGTCGGACTGGGTTCCCTTGTCACGCCGTCCCAGGCCCTGGGTTTTTTCGACCGCTTCAAGGAAAAACCCGTCATCGTTCCGTTCCGGGAAAAGTTTCTGGCCTTTCAGGCGAAAACACCCGAAGACAGAGTGTTTGTGACCTGTGACAAACCGCTGTACAGAACCGGGGAAACGGTCTGGTTTCAGGTTTTCCTCCGCAATGCCGCCGACATGAAACCATCCCTTAAAAGCCAGATTGTCCATGTGGACTGGATCGACCCTTCAGGCAAGGTGGCCAGCCACCTGAGGCTTATCGCCCGGAACGGAACGGCCGGGGGCGATATCGCCCTTTCTCCTTCTCTGCCTTCCGGTGTCTACCGGCTGAAAGCCTGGACAGCCTGGCAGAAGAACGGCCCCGACCCTTTTTGCTTCGTCAGGGATGTCCCGGTAAAGCCCCAGGAAAAAAACGGCCTTTCCATGGATCTTGAGTTTATGGGCAATACCTTTGGGCCGGGGGACGAGGTGTTCGCCAGGTTCGAGGCGACAGGCCGGGACAACACGCCCCTGGCCGATCAGGATTTCCGTTTTATCGTGTCTCTCGGAGGCAAAGTTTACACGGAAGGATCGGGAAAAATCAGGGGCGAAGACGGGGCGCTGATCCGTTTCACCCTGCCGGACCGTCTGGATTTGTCCGAGGGGCAGGTGACGGTGGAGATGACGTCGGGAGGGTTGAAAGAAGCTGTTTCCCGGGCCCTTCCCCTGGGCCCCTCAAAGCTCGATGTGTCCATTTACCCCGAAGGGGGGGACCTGGTGGCGGGCCTTGCGTCTCGTGTGGCGGTCCGGGTGAGAGACGTCTCCGGGAAGCCGGTCGATGTGCTGGCCTGTGTGGAGACGGAGGGTGGAAAGCCCGTGGCGGAATTCCACACCGTTCACGACGGCATGGGGCTGTTTTCCATGACGCCTGAGCCGGGGCAGAATTACCTCCTGAAGATCGTGAAACCCAGGAGTCTGGCTCGCGCCTTTCCCCTGCCGCCGTGCCTTGACAGGGGCTACACCCTGGAGGCCCAAGTGACCGAGGGCAAACAGGTGGACCTGCTGGTCCGGTCCACGGAAAAAGAGGACCTGACAGTAACCCTGCGTTCACGGGGAGGCGGTTTCGACGAACGGCGGTTTGCCGCGAAAAAAGGGGAAAACCGTCTGACGTTCAACCTGGCGTCTTTTCCCATGGGCGTGGTTCAGTTCACTCTTTTCGATTCAAAGAACATCCGGCGCGCCGAACGGCTCTGCTTCATACAGCCGCAAAAACAGATGAAAATCGTGGTTCAGACCGACAAAACCACCTACGGCCCCAGGGAAAAGGTGAACATGACGATAAAGACGCTGGACGAACGGGACATGCCCGTTCCGGCCCGGCTTACGCTTTCCGTGGTGGACGCCGGCCAGGTGCCTGTGTCCGGTGACCGCCAGGGTGGTATCCTGCCCGCGCTCTTCCTGGAACCGGACATCCGGGGCGCCATTCACCATCCAGGCAGATATTTCGATTCCAAAGAGAAAAACAGGGACCAGGCCCTGGATCTTTTGATGATGACCGAAAGCTGGCGGAGATACCCCTGGAAAGCCATTCTCGACGAAGAAATACCTGACATCGCCTTTGCTCCCGAACGGGCCGAAATCCGGGGTGTGGTGCTGGCAGGACCGGGGCGCGAACCTGTTCCCGGAGCCACGGTCACCGTGGAAAGCACCAGGAAAAGCGTGGTTGCCGATGAACAGGGCCGGTTTGTCATCCGGAACCTGGACCTCTACGAGCCGGAAAGCCTCATCGCCTCCAAGGGCGTTCAGCCGGGCTACGCCCAGCCGATTCCGGGTTACGGCGATTCTTTGACCCTTTATCTGGTGCCCCAGGTGTTCGACGCCGGTGATTTCAAGGACGATGGGCCTGTTGTGGAAGGGCTGGGACCGGACGATCCCGGGTTCAGGCCCCGGGTTGTGCTGGAAAGTGCCCCCCAAAGCGCCGATGGGGGCAGGAATCTGAATGATCCGGCTCAGGGTTCCGGGAAACCCGTCCTTTACACCCGGCCCCGGGTTTTTCCTGAAACGGTTTACGGCACAGGGGAAACATCCCGGCGGGACAACGTGGGGTCCACGGTTTACTTCAAAGGTCTTGTGGAGACGGACAAACGGGGAACGGCCCGGCTCTCGTTTTACACCACCGATGCCGTGACCTCGTTCAGGGCCAGCGCCGAGGGAATCGCAGACAACGGGCTTGCGGGCCGCGGCGAGCATGTTTTCAGCAATCGTCCGCCCTTCAGCCTCGATGTGAAGACGCCGGCATCGGTGACCATGGGTGACGAGGTGAGCCTTCCCCTGACCCTTTCGAACAAAAGCGGAAAAACACTGACCGGAGACCTGGAGGTTTCGATTCCCCAGGGCTTCAAGGCCCTTGGCCCCCTCACGTTCAACCTGTCCATGGAAGACGGGGAGAAAAGGACGTTCCATTACCCCTACATGGTGTCCCATTCGCCGGGCCGGTCCCGGTTTACCGCCAGTTTCTCGGACGGGACCGACACCCGCGTTCTTTCACGGGACCTGACGGTGACGCCCCGGGGATTTCCCCTGGCCTTGGGACTTTCAGCCCAGGACAAGGACAGGACCTTCGACATTGCCATCGAAAAACCGGTGCCCGGAAGTTTGAAAGCCCGGTTCACGGCTTTCCCCACCGTGCTCTCCGATCTGGTGAAAGGCGCCGAAGCGGTTGTGGGGGAACCACGCGCCGGTTTCGAACAGGTTCTGGCCTCGATCCTTTCCGGCATCCTCGTTTTCGACCACCTGAAGGATCTGACGGACCCGGACCCCGGCCTGATGAAAAAAGCGTATGACCGTGTGGTTAATGGGTACAGCCAGCTTGTGTCCTATGAAACACCGAACGGCGGATACGAATGGTTCGGCGGCGGCCCTGGCAATGAAATGTTGACCGCTCTCGCGCTGATGGCGTTCAGGGACATGGAAAGGGTCTGGGACGGTGTGGACGGGGCCATGGTGAAACGGACCACGGACTGGCTTCTGTCACGAAGGGACGGGAAAGGGGGATTCGGTCTGAGCGACAAGGCCCTGGATCGTTTCGGCCGGGCCGAAAGCGCCATCATCAACGCCTGCATCGTCTACGCCCTGTCCGAATCGGGTCTTGGATCCAAGATCCGCCCCGAACTGGACAAGGCCGTGGAACAGGCCCTGAAATCAGCCGATCCTTACCAGCTGGCCCATACGGCCAACGCCCTTTTCAATGTGAACGATCCCCGGAAGGACCAAGTGCTGAAAACGCTCCTGGCCCACCGGAAGGCCGACGGCGGCTTCACGGGCAAGACCACGTCCGTGACACGGTCCACCGGACGGTCCCTTGCCGTCGAGACCACGGCCCTTGCCGTTCTGGCCATGCTGAAATCCCAGGGGGCCGACATCCACGTCTGTGAGCCCTCGATCCGTTACCTCGCGAGCGCACGAACGGCCGAAGGGGGCTTCGGCAGCACCCAGGGCACGGTTCTGGCCCTCAAGGCCCTTTCCGCCTTTTCCCGGGTCTCTCCTCGCCCGGCGGAAGACGGCCGGATCGAAATTTTCGTGAACGGACAGTCTGTCGCGTCCGCCGTTTACACCAAAGGCCAGAGCCGTGAGGTGGTGATTCCCGAATCCGAGCTTTCCGGCGTCTTCACCCAGGGGCGGTCAAAGGTCCGGGTGTTGTTCGACGGGGTGGAACGGCCCCTGCCCTACACCTTTTCCCTGACGTACAACGCCTATGCCGTCCCTTCGTCCAAAGACTGCCCCTTGAGCCTCCGGACATCGCTGAAATCCCAGGATGTGAAAACCGGAAACCCCAACCGGATGACGGTGACGGTCATCAACACGGAAAAAAAGAAAAGCCAGCCTTTTTCCGTGGCAGTGGTCGGTATCCCGGGGGGACTTTCCCTGTTGGACTGGCAGCTCAAGGAACTTCTGGACAAAAAAATCGTGGACGGCCTGGAGACTCTGGAAAACGGTCTGGCCCTGTACTTCCGGCAGATGACCCCGGGAGAGGTGAAAACCATCACCCTGGACCTCAAGGGCGAGTCCCCGGGAATCTTTGAGGCCCCCGCGTCCTGCGCCTATCTGTATTACAGTCCGGAGAACCGATTCTGGATCAGGGGCGAACGGGTGAGGGTGGCTGAGGATTAGAGCTTCAAGGTCCGATCATTCCCCGGATCCGGGCCTCCAGGTCCGGGTCTTTCAGTTTTTTTCCCACCATGAGTTTCAGGCAGTCTTTGACAAGGCCGGGGTGGGCTTCCATGTTTTTCTTCATCAGGCTGGCCAGGTCGTAGTAACAGGCCTCCTGGATGAGGCTGTCCTTGAGATGGCGCCTGATCTGTTTCATGCCGGCGGGATCAGGGTTGTACTGCATGGCTGTCTGGATGGCGCTTCGTTGGACATCCCTGTCCGGATCAACGAACATAACGAGAAGCTGTTTCCGTGACCCGGCCGTTTCCGTCTTCCGAAGGGCCATGGCCGCCTCGGCCCGTATCCGGGGAACGGGGTGACGGAGGTAGCTGAAAAGAATGCCGTTGTTCTCGAACATCCCCGCGTTGCCCATGGCGGCGATGTACTCGGCCCGCTCGTTTTCCGTGGCCGCCTTCTTGATTTTCCATCGTATCTGGCGGTTCAGGTCCAGGGCCCGTTCCTTTTCCCCCCGGGTGTAGAGTTTGTGGATGCCGGCCCCGAAAGCGTGGGCCGCAGCGTAACTCTCGAAACCCGATCGGTTGTTCATCAGACCGGAAAGAAAGTGTAAGGTTTTGGATGTGGGGTTGGTGTCCATGAACGAGAAGTTTTGGATCAGAACCCCGTACTGGGGATCTTTGCGCACCAGCGGATCAGCCAGCATGTCCTGCATGGCGTCCTGGGCGTCCACCGTTCCCGCGGCCGCCAGAATGTTCAGGACCAGAGTCCGTTCTCCCGAAGACCGCTTTTTTCCCCTGCCGAATTCGGCCAGCCGCGCCGCGCTTTGGGGGTGGAGCTGAACAAAACCGCTGCTGCGGTGGAACATGGCGTTGTTGGCCCTGTTGTCTTTGGGGTCGGGCCTGAACTGGCCGATCCAGCGTTCGATGTCCTCGTAGGTCAGGCCGCTGACCCGTGCGGCCAGGAGTTCGCGGTTCTGGACAGGATCGCTGACCTGCTGGCCGGGGAGGGCCTGGACCATGGACGCCATCCGGCGTTCTCCGAATGCTCCGGGGTCGAACCGTTCTTCGCCGGTCATTCTGAGCGACACGGTTTTCTTCACGTCAAGCACGGTCCGGTTGTTTCCGGGAGACCGCACCGTGGCGTGTTCCTTTCGGTCGATCTCCTCGATGAACCCGCCCCGGTTCAGGGCGATGCGGTCCCCGCCCTGAATCGTCTGATGGTCCCGGGGATCGATGAGCCCCGGGTAATCGTAGTTTTTGCGGGTTCTCCTAAGCTCGATGCGGTTTCCCGTTTCCCGGTCGACGCGGTAATCCACCTCTCCCCTGCCGTGCTGGTTCGTCTCCCGGGTGCTCCAAGTTTTACGGCCTTCCCGGACCGACACCTGGATTTCCTGGGCCGCCGTGACCATGAAGGTCTTGAACACCTGGGGCGTTCCCGGCGGAAAGAGAAAACGGGTGATTTCATGGTTGGCGTCCACGCAGACAAAGACCTCGTTTTTACGGTATTTCCGGATGAACTGGTCCGGCCGGTCGAACACGGTGTGGCCGTTCATGGCGAAACGGCTGGTTCTTACCTCGTCGAAGCTCAGGCTGTAGACCCGGTCAGGGCCCACCTTTCCGTAATCCCGGGCCCTGAGATCCCCGTCAAAAACCAGGGTGGACATGAAGGTGCTGGCCCCGCCCTTCTGGCCGATCCGCTCGGGGAACAGGGTGGTGGTGTTCTCGTCCGAATAGGTGAACCGGTAAGAGCGGCTGACACCCTTTTGGGATGCCAGAAGCGGTGATGAACCGGCCTGGACCGAGGGTGGAACGGTCAGGACAAAAAGAAAAACCAGGATGACGATCAGGGCATAGGGCTTCATGGGAAGACTCGTGTTTGAATGTCCATCGATGCTGGAAAAAATATAAAAAACAGGAACGGTGTTCTTCTCACCGCTATAGATCGGCAAAGCCGAAAGGTCAAGTCCTGATCATTGGATCGGGCCGGGCGAACACAGGATCATCGCTATCGGTATCGCTATCGAAAGGATAAATACCGAACGCGATAGCGATACCGATAGCGATACCGATGATGAGGGCGGAAGCCATAGTCAAGGAAAGGTTGGTCAGGAGCCTGTCAAAAAATACCAGGCCAGCATCCCGGCCACCACCAGGACCAGGAGCCAGCCCGCCGAAAGCCGGCTGAGGGCGGTTTCCGCAGGTGAGGTTTTGGCTTTCCGGAAATCCCGGGCCAGCGTGTCCACGGCGTCTTTGGCCTCTTTCAGGCCCATGCCTGTCTGCTCCCTCAGCCGTTTGATGGCCTCGATACGGTCGCCTTGATTTAGGGCCTCTGCCACGGCTCCCGGGTCCTGAAGGACGCCGCCGGGTCTTACGCCCCGCGCCTGGTTTTCCACCAGGGTCTTGGCTTCCGCCAGTCCCATGCCCGTGGCTTCGCGCAGCAGTTTGATCGCCTCCAGTTTATGCCCCTTGTCCAGCGCCTCCCGCACAGGGCCGGGAAGAAGATCGTTCTGAGCCTCGTTCATGTCCGCCTCCAAGATCATCCCTTTCGCTATCGCTATCGAAAAAAAACGCCTCGCCCACCCCGACCGCATCGCCTCCCGTTTTTATCGTAGGGGCGAACCTTGTGTTCGCTCTGCCCGCCATGTCCATGCTTCACGCGGCATCCGGATTTGTTCGACAGGCGATAAACAACGGAATTGGCGGGCGGTGTGACGATTTCAGGGCGAACACAAGGTTCGCCCTTACAATGGGCTATGTGCCAATAACGAACGTAGCATACCACACAAGGGCCGTTTCAGGAGGCCTTATGTCGCCGATTCCCGCAACGGATCTGACCGTGATTTATCGGGTATTTTCGGGACGGAGCGTACCGGCCACCCAGTCCAGGTTGACCCGGGCCACCAGGTAATCCCGACGGGCGCGGGCCAGACTGCCCCTGGCCTCTCGCACGGCCTGCTGGGCGTCCTGGACATCCAGGCTGGTTTTCACCCC
The DNA here is from genome assembly GCA_964637565.1 of uncultured Desulforapulum sp. Lineage (GTDB taxonomy): Bacteria > Desulfobacterota > Desulfobacteria > Desulfobacterales > Desulfolunaceae > DYJE01. The sequence goes on along the minus strand of CAZWTY010000033.1, from coordinate 13,160 downwards.
GTAGACAAATCCTTTTTCCGCCATGACAAGCAGCCGTTCAGCCTGGGACACCACCCCCTCCAGCGCCTTGAGAATCTCCCCGGCCTCTTTCAGGGCGCTCAGGGACTCCTCGGACTGGAGACGGATGGCGTCTTTCAGCTTGCCCTCCTGAAGGGTCATGGTGGTCAGTTCGCTGCGGCTCTGGGCCACTTTACCCCGGGTCTTCATGCCGTCGAAAAAGGGGAAGGACAGGATCACCGCAGCCTTGGACACCTCGCCGTTTTCGCTGTTGTCCCCCACTTCCAGGTTCCGCCAGCCGTAGGAGGCCTGGAGATCCACCCGGGGTTTGTCAAAGGAGTTGTACACGGTGATGGCCTCTTTCTGCATGTCGATCTTGTGCCGGAGTTCGGCCAGTTCCGGACGTTTTGCAAGGGCTGTTTTGAACGTGTCGTCCGATGAAGGAACAGGGCCGGGTTCCGCCTTAAGTTCGCCGGTCACGTCGATGGACCGGCCTTCCAGGCAGAGGAGAACGGCCAGACGCTCCCGGGTCACGGTCATCATGTTATCCGTGCGGATCACGTCGGGTCTGGCGTTGGCCACCTGGACCTCGGCGCTCAGCACGTCGTAGTCCGTGGCCGTTCCCGCGTCGAATTTTCGTTTCGCTTCCTCGAAATGGCGCTGTTTCTGCTCCAGGTTCGAGACCGCGATGGCGTGGAGTTCCCGGGCCAGCAGGGCGTCGTAGAACGCCTCGCTCACGTCCCGGGCCACGGCCTGGCGGTAGAGGTCCATCTGGTCGTCGGCTGTTTTCAGGCCTATTTTTGCGGCCCGGATCGCCGCCCCGATCTGGCCCCAGGTGAACAGGGGCTGGTTGAGGAACAGCTCTCCCCCGTAGTATTTCTGAACCGTGGGAATCATGGGGGAAATGGCGGTCTGGGTTTCGTCTTTCGTCCGGCCCAGGGACGCCCCGAAACTAATTTTGGGCAGGGCCGCCGACCGTTCTTCCACATACCGTCCTTCCACCAGTTTTCGATAGGACTCGGCCATGCGGATGTCCTTGTTCTGGTCTTCGGCCAGTTTCAGGGCGTCGGCCAGGGTGAGGACCCGGACGTCCGAGGCATGGGAAGACGAGGGTGAAATCACGGCCAGCCCGACCGCAAGAATCAGGACCAGGTGCTGGACATGGGTCTGGCCTTCCGCGTTCCATGAGCGTTTCAACCAGGCGCCGATGTCGTCGAGCAGGGTGTAGACCACGGGAACCACCAGCAGGGTCAAAAGGGTGGAGGTGATCAGGCCGCCGATGACGGCCCGGCCCATGGGTGCCCGCATCTCGGCCCCGGCTCCCAGGCCCAGGGCCAGGGGAAGCATGCCGAAAATCATGGCCAGCGTGGTCATCATGATGGGCCGGAGCCTTGTCCGGCCCGCCGTGATCACGGCGGTGCGCCGGTCCATGCCCGTGGCCCGGAGGATCTTGGTGTAGTCCACCAGAAGAATGGCGTTCTTGGTCACAAGACCCATCAGCATGATCAGACCGATGAGGGACATGATGTTGACCGCGTCGCCGGTGAACAGCAGCATGGCCGCCATGCCCACCAGGGACAATGGCAGGGAGAACATGATGGAGAAAGGCTCGATGAACGACTCGAACTGGGCCGCGAGAATCAGGTACACGAAAATCACGGCAAGAAGCAGGGCTTCGGCCATGTAGCCGAAAGATTCCACCATGTCTTCGGCCTCACCGGAGAACACCAGCTGGTAGCCGTGGGCCATGTGCAGGCCTTCGGAAATTTGTTTGATCTCGGTCATGGCCGATCCCATGTCCAGACCTTTTTCCAGGTTGGCCGAGATATTGACCTGCCGGATCAGGTCCCGGCGGTTGATTTCAGAGGGCGTGGCCCCGATGTCGTAACGGATCAGCTCGCCCAGCGGAACCAGCGCCGTGCCGTTCTGGCCTCCCACGGAAAGGTGGAGGTTCTCCACCTGGACCGGGTCCTGGCGCAGGTTTTCGGGCAGGCGGACCCTTACGTCCACGGCGTCCCCGTCTTCATCTTCATAGGTGGTGGAGGCTTCACCGCCCACCAGGGCCCCCACGGTCCGAACAATGGCCCCCGTGCTGACCCCGGCGTCCATGGCCCGTTCCCGGTCCACGATCAGCCGGTACTCGGGGGTGTCGTATTCCATGGACACCTCCAGGTCGATGATGCCGGGAATCGCGTACATCTCTTTTTTGATCCGGGCCGCGTATTTTTTCAGCAGGGCGATGTCCTCGCCACGGACGCTGAACTCGATTTTCTTTGTCCCGTGAAGTCGCCCCACTTCCACGATGGCTGGCACGATGCCGGGAACCTCTTCCAGCCGTTTCCTCACCTCTGTTTGGATCTCTTCCTGGGACCGCTTTCTCTCGTTTTTCTCCTTGAGTTTGGCGTAGACCACGCCGTCACGCACCGTGCCCGAGTCCCCGGCTCCGATGGTGGAATAGGTGTGATCCACTTCGGGGAAATCCTTCAGGATCGAGAGGACCGCGTCCACCCGTTTTTTCGTTTCGGCGATGGAGGCGTCCGGTGCGGTTTTCAGGTTGACCTGGAACTCGGCCCGGTCAAAGGTCTGCATGAACGATTTGGGAAGAATGGCGAAGATGGAAAGACCCAGGAAAAACACCGCGGTGGCCATGAGAACCACGCTGCCCCGGTGATCCAGGGCCCAGGCGATGACCGATTTGTAACGATCGGCCATGCGGTCGAACCCGTCGTTGAACCGGTCCAGCAGCCGGGCGACCAGGTGCCTTCGGCCTTTTCTCTCGATGTCCGGATCGACCCAGCGGGACGAGAGCATGGGGTCCAAAGTAAAGGAGACCAGGAGGGAAATCAGCACGGCGAAGGTCACCGTGATACCGAACTGGAAAAAGAAACGTCCCACGATGCCTTTCATGAAGGCCACGGGCACGAACACGGCCACGATACTAAAGGTGGTGGCCAGAACGGCCAGGCCGATTTCACTCGTTCCGTCTTTGGCCGCCTGGAAATGGTCCTTGCCCATTTCCAGATGGCGCACGATGTTCTCCCGCACCACGATGGCGTCGTCGATAAGCATACCGATGGCCAGGCTAAGGGCCATGAGGGTCATGACGTTCAGGGTCATGCCCATGAAATTCATCACGATAAACGAGGAAACCACGGAAATGGGAAGGGTGAGGCCGGTGATCACCGTGCTTCGCCAGGAGTTGAGGAACAGAAACACGATGAGAATGGTGAGGATGCCGCCTTCGATCATGGTTTTCTGAACGTCGTGGACCGAGTCCCGGATCATGATGGACCCGTCCCGGACCACGTCGAGGGTGACGCCGTCGGGCATGTCCGGCTGGAGCACGCCCACCACTTTTTTCACCGCGTCCACCACGTCCACGGTGTTGGCCCCGGACTGCTTGAGGATGTCAAGACCCACGGCCGGCTGGCCGTTCACCAAGGCCAAGGTCCGCTGTTCCTCGATACTGTCACGGACGTCCGCCACTTCGGACAAGGTCACGGGCCGGCTGCCTTTCCAGCCGATGACCATGGTCTTGAACTGATCGACCATGTCAGGCTTACCGGACACGCGGATCGGGTATTCCGAATCCCCCCGTTTCAGGCGGCCCAGGGGGGTGTTGACGTTTTCCGACTGGAGACCGCCGATAACCTGGTCCACCCCCATGCCCAGGGAATCCAGCTTCACGGGGTCGATGTCCACGGACACCTCCCGTTCCAGCAGGCCGACAAGATCCACCTTACCCACGCCGGAGATGCTTTCGATGCGCCGTTTCACCCGTTTTTCCACCAGGGTGGACAGATCCCTGGGCGGCATGGTTTCAGACCGGACGGCCAGGGACACGATGGGCATGTTGGCGAAGTCCAGTTTCTGGATCACCGGTTCGTCCATGGCTTTGGGAAGGTCACCCCGGATGCCGTTGATTTTGGCCCGCACATCCTGGGCCGCGTCATCCACCCGGATTTCCAGGCGGAACTCCACCACCACGGTGGACACGCTTTCACGGGACACGCTCATCACGTGCTTGACCCCGGAAATCGGGTTCACCGCTTCCTCGATCCGTTTGGTGACTTCCCGCTCCACGGTTTCGGGCGAGGCCCCTTCGTAGACGGTGACGATGGACACCACGGGGATTTCCACGTCGGGGTACATGTCCACGGAAAGACGCCGGTAGGAAAACAGCCCCAGCACCAGGAGGGTCAGCATGATCACGGTGGCGAAAACAGGGCGCCGGATGGAAAGATCGGAAAGGAGCATCGGTTATTTCTCCCCGTTTGTCTTGATTTTGTCGCCGTCCTTGACGTTGTAGCCGCCCCGGAGAATCACCCGGTCACCGGGCGTCGCGCCCGAGGCCAGCTCCACCCGGTCTTCCTGAATGGCGCCCACGGTCACGTTCTTCCGCCGGGCCACGCCGCTGTCGGCCACCAGGATCTCGGCTTTACCTGTTTCCATGTCCCAGTTGACCAGGGCGTTCCGGGGCACGAGAATCACGTGGCCGCGGTGTCCTGTCACGATCTTTCCTTTGACGAAAAGCCCGCCTTTCAGGGTCTCACCGGGGTTGGGCACCTCGGCGATAACTTTGACCGAGCGGTCCTGGGCGTTCACCACCGGGTTGATGTACTTGAGTTTCCCTGCGAAGGTCTGGCCGGGAAAGGCGTCGGTGGTGAACCGGAGTTCCAGGCCCGGTTTCAGGAACCGGATGAACCGGGACGGCACTGTGGCCGTGAGGTCCAGGAGCCGGTTGTCCACGATGGTGAATAGGGCCCGGTCCGAAGCCAGGTCCCCCTCGTTGATTTTCCGTTCCGCCACCACCCCGTCGATGGGGGAGGTGATGGTGTTCTTGGCGAACCTAAGTTTCGCCTGGGCCAGATCCTGCTGTGCCGTGGCGAGCCGTGCTTCCACCGACGCTTTCCTGGCCATGGCCGCATCTTTTTCCGTTCCGGCCTCGTCCACGCTCTGGGATGTGGCCAGCCCCGACAGCTTGAGCTGAACCACCCTGTTGTACTCCCGTTCGGCCCTTTCCATCGCCACTTTGGCCTGGAGCAGGTTGGCCTTTTCCATGCCCACCGCGGCTTTGGCCTTGTCCAGCATGGCCTGGGGCTCACGGGTGTCCAGGGTCAACAGCACGTCCCCTTTTTTCACCCGGACCCATTCGCTCACATGGATTTTCCGGACAATGCCCCCGTATTCCGCCATGACACTGGTCTGGCTTTTGGGGGCCAGGGTGCCCACCACATCCACCGTGTCGGCCAGGTCGTCAAAGGCGGCGGTGACCGCTTCCACCGCCACCGGAGGTTTTTCCGGCGCTACTTCGCTCCCCGCCTCTGTGGCGCGGTTTTTGAAAAGCATGAACCCGAGGATGGCGATCCCCGCCAACACGACGACGACAACGGTTTTTTTCCTTCGCATGGTTTTTCCTTCGACTGAGATGGCTTTACGTGATTCCGTAACGGCATGACAGGCTGACGCCTGTTCCGGCTACTGGCCCGGGTTCTTTTTTCCTGTCCGGCTCACCGTGATCGACGGGAGCCGGTGTTTCATGGAAGGGCCATAATATGAATGAATGTTCGCATTGTCAAACCAAATCATCAGGCCGGACTGGTCGACCTGCCGGTTGCCGGGTTTCTGGGGGAAAAGAGCACGGGCCGGACCAAAAAAAACAGGTTGCTTGACAATTTGGGTTGACAGGGAAAACGCAAACGTATATTAAGAGCCGTCTCCAACAAAAAGCCCCGTGTTACCATCCGCTTACGCGGTTAATATATTAAAAGCCCCGGATTATTCCGGGGCTTTTTGCATTTCAGGCACCCAGGTTTCGGAGCCACAGGACGAAGAGCCCCACAGCCTCATGGACCAGGGCGTGGGCCCGGACGGTGCTTTTGATATCTGGAACCAGGCCGAAAAAAAGCCTTTTCCGTGTGTCGTGGGAGAAAAAGACGGTGGGAGCCGGAATCACGGAAAATCCCTGGCCTCTGAACTCGCTGGCTGCCCGCCGCATATGGGCGGCATGGGTCACAAGAACCACGGCGCCGATCCCCTCTTTTTCGAGGATTTCACGGCAGTACCGGGCGTTGTCCGCCGTATCCAGGGACCGGGTTTCCCGGAAGGCCGCCTTCAGGCCGAAAAGATCGTCCAGGGTCCGGGCCATGACCGCGGACTCCGGGGCCCCGCCTTCCGGGGCGCCTCCGCTCACCAGAACCGGCAGGTGTGTCCGCCGGGCCAGGACAGCCCCGTAGCTCAAGCGCTCCAGGGTGACCTCATTGGGCATGGCCTGACCGTACTCCAGGGCGCGCCCCCTGTGGCCCCCTCCCAGAATCACGATGGCCTGGGCCTTTTCGAGGCGGTCCATGCGGACCGGGGGATAGATTTCTATGCCTTGGGCCATCAGGTTCACCGTAAGGGGAATGGAAAACACGTAGCTTATCCCAAGACCGGCCAGGACAAGAACCCTTCCCGCTTTCCGCCGTTTCACCGAAAGACCGGCCCCCAGGGCCAGCAGCATCAGGGGCAGAACAGGCGGGAGGAACAGGATCTGGAGACATTTTTTTATCAGAAAAGCCATACAGGTCCTTTTCAATACGTTCCGGTCAACCGTCAATCAACCGTTCCGTCAGGCATGGACAGAAGGTCGAGAAGCTCGTCCCGGCTAAAGGCCTTGAGCAGATGGGGATCGTCTTCCTGGACCACGCTGTCCATGAGGTTCTTCTTTTTTTCGATGATGGCGGCGATCTTCTCTTCCAGGGTCCCCTGGGTGACCAGTTTGAACACCTGCACGCCCCGGCGCTGGCCGATGCGGTGGACCCGGTCCGTGGCCTGGTCTTCCCGGGCCGCGTTCCACCAGCGGTCGTAGTGGATCACCACCGAGGCCGACACCAGGTCGACGCCCGTGCCGCCTGCCAGAAGGCTGCCCACGAACACCCGGCACTCCGGGTCCTCATTGAAACGGCGGAGAATCTCTCCCCGGTTGCGGGAGGCGCCGGTGAGACTGACGGCAGGAATTCCCAGGGTTTCCAGATGGTTTTCGATGATGCGGATCATGTCCAGGTACTGGCTGTATATCACGATTTTCTGGTCGCTTGAAAGGGCCTGGTCAAGGATTTCCCGAAACAGGTCCCACTTGCCCGATTGGTGGAGTCCGGCTTCTCCCGGATTTTTCAGGACCAGGGCCGGATGGTCGCAGATCTGTTTAAGCAGGCTGAGCAGGGCGAAGATGTGGACGTAGGGGATGGTGTCGGACCGTTCGAGCATCAGGCGGACATCCCGGCCCCGATCGGCGATGGCCTGCCTGTAAAGACGGACCTGCTCTTCGGACAGGCGGCACAAAAGGATGTCCTCGATTTTTTCCGGCAGCTCGGTGAGCACACTTTTCTTCATACGCCTCAGGGTGAAGGGTTTCACCATGCGGCTCAGTTCTTCCCGGCGCTCCCGGTTGTTGTCCAGCATCACCGGTTTCAGGTACCGGGTTTCGAAACGGTCGTCGGAACCCAGGTAGCCGGGAACGGCCAGGTCCATGAGGGCCTTGAGTTCCGCCAGGCTGTTTTCCACCGGCGTGCCGGTGACACAGAGCTTCATGTCGGCCCGTATATCCCAGGCCGCCCGGTAGACCAGGGTTTTCGGGTTCTTCACGTACTGGGCCTCGTCAAACACCACCAGGGAAAACCCGTCCTTCAACGAGTCGAAGCTGTCCCGCCTTAAAACGCCGTAGGAGGTGAGGATCGCGTCGTAACCCTCGAGGGCCGTCACATCCCGCTCGAGTCCGTGGTGTGTGATGACCGTGAGGCCCGGGGCGTACTGGTTAAGCTTGGCTTCCCAATGGCTCAGCACCGTCACAGGAGCCACCACGAGAAAGGGTTTCTTTTCGTTTTTCACGTGCTTCAGATAGGCCATCAGGGCCATGACCTGATGGGTTTTCCCCAGGCCCATGTCGTCGCAAAGCACGCCGCTGAGGCCGTTTTCCAGGAGGTAGATCAGCCAGTGCACCCCTTTGAGCTGGTAATCGCGAAGACGGCTTTCCAGGCCGGGAATCGTCTCGGGACAGGACGCCGGGGTCATGGCGAGAAGTCCGCCCAGGATTTCTTTCTCAGGTCCGGCGATGTCCGCCGGTTTTCCCGAGGCGGCCAGGACCCGGAACAGGTCGGCCAGGGACAATTTGAAGGAATCGCTGCCGGACACGGCCTGCTCCCGGAGGCCCAGACCCGGAATGGCGCACAGCGTGTCGGTGTCCACGGCCGTCACGTCCACCCAGCCTTTGTCCACGGGGATGAAACGGCGGCCTTCCTTTTTCGCCAGGATCAGTTCACGCAAGGGAATCCGGCTTTGGCCGAATCCGTAGTCCATGGACAGGGTGAACCAGTTCCGGTCCGAGGCCCTGGAATCGATGAAAAGCCGGTCATGGGCCTTGAAGATGGTGAGGTTCTTCAGGGCCTTGTCCACGATGTTCAACCCTTTTTTCCCCCAGAACGCCTCGCCCAGGCTGTCCAGCTTTTCCGGGATCTTTTCCTGGCGCACGGTCCTGACGTAACGGCCCTTGAATTTCTCGAACAAAAGATCCGGTTTTTCTATTCTGGCAAAGCAGTTCCTGTCCCTCAGGTACACCAGGTCCCCGAAGGTGAAGGGAAGAAGTCTTTCCCGGGAATAGGTGCTTTCCGTTTCACCTTCCGGGGAAAACCTCAGCCACAGGGCCATGCGCAGGTCCTTGTTCGTCGTGAGGCTCATTTTGAGGATCGAGCGTAACGGTGTGGTTGACACCGTGAAATCCCCGGGATTTTCAAGGCTTGATTTCAGGGCCAGGAGGGCGTGGGGAACGTTCTGGCGGGGAACGGACAGGGTGAAAGACGGCCGGTCCGCCGTTTCGGTGTTTTCAATGACCAGTTCCCCGGCGCCCGGCTGGATCACCGCCCGGATTCCGGCATCGTCAAAATGCCAGTCGAAAAAAAGATGGTAGGAAAACGTGTACCAGAAGCTGTCCTCCAGGGTCTGACGCCGTGATTTCACTCCTTTTCTCAGCATGATCCGCTCGTTTTCCGAAAGGGTCAGGCGGTCCAGCTGGTCCAAGGCTTCGCGCCGGGAATGGGATTCCGGGGACTGGAGACCCAGCCGGTCCAGGAGAACGGCGGTCCGTCCGGGTGAGGCGGTGTAGGTGGCGGCCAGGGTGTCGCCGAGAAAAAAGCGGGTCAGGACCGTGTGATCGTCCCGGAGGTGTTCTTCGGCCCGTGTGTTTTCCCTCGGGAATCGCAACGCGTCGTTCAGGATTCCGGCCAGCATGTCCCAGACACTCATGCGGAACACGTCGCTCAGGCTTTTCACCCCGGCCCGTTCCAGTTCGGAAAGGGCCATGGCCAGCGCCTGCCGGTGCCGGCAGCTGGAACCGTCCTTTTCCGGACAGGAACAGAAGTCGTAAGAGAGCCCGTTTTTGTCCTGGACCGCATGGCAGGCCGTGCCCTTACGGCTGTCATCAGGTTCGGGAACAAGGGCCAGGGAGTTCTTGCGGAATTCAAGAAAATGGAACCAGGGTTTGAACGGGGGTGTCATGGCTGTCTGTCCTGCTTAAAAAAACGTGTAAACAATCGTCGTATATATAATGGAAGCAGGAAAAAAGACAACGGGAATTCTGAGAAAGGTCAGGGCAAACGCATGTTAGAATTTTCCCGACATGCAGGCTCTTCGATAACGGCCTTTGGCCTTCACGATTGGATGCGTACGCAATATGAATTGACGACGTACGTCATGGGGATTATAATGAATACACAAATCAATGATCGAATGTGTTGAGATTTCAATCAATGGAGGAGGCATGCATGGAACCGTTGAGCCCGACAGAACTGCGAAACAATATTTACAAGTTGCTCGATCAGGTGCTGGACAGCGGAGTCCCCGTCGAAGTCAGGAGGAGAAACAGAACGCTCAAAATCATTCCGGTCGATCCGGTGGACAAACTTGGAAAATTTACGGAAAAGCGTGACATCATTAACGGCAAGCCGGAGGACATCGTTCATATGAACTGGGAAAAGGAGATCCGCCTTGATTTACCTTGATACCCATGTACTGGTATGGATCTATGCCGGTTTAGTGGAGAAAATCTGTGAGCCGGTGAAATCGATGATCAATGAAAACCAGGTGTTCATTTCACCGATGGTCGCCCTGGAATTGAATTATTTATACGAAATCAACCGGATCACGGTGGACGGTGGCGCCATCATTTCGGAACTGACCCGGAAGATGGATCTTAAAATCTGCGACAGGCCCTTCCAGGATGTGGTGATGAAAGCCTGTGGCATCACCTGGACCAGAGATCCGTTTGACAGGATCATTACGGGCCAGGCTGCCTTGACCGACACGATTCTCATTACAAAAGACGAACACATTCTTCGACACTATCCGATGGCCCGGTGGGAAAGTTCGTAACGGCAATCGGGCATACCTTGGTGAAACGTTTGGGTTGTCATTCAAAGGGACACAGGCGATTCTATTCTTCCACGGGGGGTATTTCGTAATCGGGATTGTCATCCATGACCCGGTAGGGTTTGAAATCATCCCAGTCGCTGCTGCCCGCCACGGCGACCACGCCCAGATCGTAAAGATCGAAGGCCTCCAGGTCCACACAGTTTTCCAGGCAAGGCTCCCTTTCAAGGCCCATGTTCAGGGTGTTCTGGCCCGCACCGTAAGTGAACCGGGTGTTGCCCACATGGCGCCGTCCGTCCTCCTCGTCGATGAAGAACGTGGCGGCTGTGCAGGCCGTGTCACGGGTCAGCCATTCCCCTTCCTGGCGTATCCAGGCCTGGGGGAGACTGCCGTCCGCGGGAACAGGCGTCCGTGTGCCGGTGATCAGCCACCGTGCCGTTGCGGGGTTCCAGGCAAACCGGATGTCCAGGCGCTCCATGCCGTCGTCGAGATCCATGTAGTAACGGCTTTGGAGCGTGTAGATCCCGTTGGCGATGGTGATGGTGCTGTCGCCGTTGTTGCCGGTGTAGGTGCTTCCCTTCCAGCTTTCCACATCGAAGCTGATCACGGTGTTGAAGATGAAACCCAGATAGAAATACTGGACGTAAAGATCCTCGTTGGCCACCAGATAATCGGTTTCGGCAGGATCGTCTTCCGGAAGGGCGGCGTATTCCCTGCCGGCCTGGATGAACTGGCTGTAGACCAGCTCCCGGTTCTTTTCCGAAAACTGCCGGAACGCCATCAGGGGGTCCGGGGCGTCGGAACTGTCGCTGCACCCAAGGAAAGGAAGGAACAGACAAAGAATCATGAGGTAAAGCCATTTTTTCATGATCGTCAATCTCCAGATGGTTTGTTGGCGGTTGGATAGGTCGGGCTGTCCTTTTGAATTCTTTGTCTTTTATAGTATACAGCCGGGGATATCTCAAGATTAATTTTGAACGCATGGTCAATGTTTTCCGACCCCGTGGGAACCGAAACTCCGATACCTGATCATCGGTATCGCTATCGCTATCGGTATCGGGGTCGAGATTCAGAACGTTTCGATAGCGATACCGATACCGAGGGTCATGAAACATGCGATTGCCATGCGTTGCGGCAATGCGTCTTGAAATCCTGGGATAAATAGGATAAGGCCCTAAAGAACAATCTTCAGCTTAAAATCCATCCAGAGAACCCAGGGAGGTGTGAACGACCATGAAAATCATTATCTGCGGCAAGGGCGGCAGTGGAAAAAGCACCGTGTCGGCCCTGTTGTCCAAAACCTTTGCGAACAGAGGCTACCGCGTCCTTCTCATCGACGCCGACGAATCCAACCTGGGTCTTCACCGCCTGGTGGGCATCGATCCGCCCCAGGTGATGATGGACCGTCTGGGCGGGAAAAAGGGGTTCAAGGAAAAAACCCAAGGGGCTTTTCCGGGTGGGAAAACCGACCTGTTCGGCCAGAATCTTTCTTTTGACGACCTGGCCGAACACTGCCGGGCAGGTTCGGACGGCGTGAACCTGATGAGCATCGGCAAGATCCATGAGCCGGGGGAGGGCTGCGCCTGTCCCATGGGCTCCCTGTCCAGGATGGTGCTGTCCCGCCTTGTGCCCGGTGAAAAGGACCTGGTGATCATCGACACCGCCGCCGGTGTGGAGCATTTCGGCCGGGGCATTGACAGCCATTCGGACCTGGTGATCGGCGTGGTCGACCCCAGTTTCGAGTCTTTCGCCCTGGCGGAGAAAATGGAAACCATGGCCGGAAAAGCCGGGCTCCCGGTGATGTTCATCCTGAACAAGATGACCGGAAGCATCAAGAGCAGGATCGGGGAAAAGATCAGGCATGAACTCATCGCCGCCGAACTGGACGATCTGGAGGAGATTTTCGCCGCCGGGCTGGAGGGCCGGGCCATCGGCGTTCTTCCCGAATCCATGGAGCGGGTCGCCGACCGTATCCTCCGGATGAAACACGAAAAAAAAGGAGGTCAGTGATATGGAAGACCTGAAATCCGTGCTGCGCCAGATTCCCCTGTTCGCGTCCCTCGAGGCCTCGGCCATCGACCGCCTGAGCCGGGCGGTCCGGCCCAAAGCCCTCAAGTCCGACGAGATTTTGTTTCTGAAAGGAGACGAGGGGGAAGCCATGTACATCGTCCGGGACGGCGCCATCAAGATCGTGCTGCCGTCCGAAACAGGCGAGGAATTTATCGTGGCCCTGCTCAAGAAAAACGATTTCTTCGGGGTCATGGCCATGCTGGACGGGGAAACCCGCTCCGCCGACGCCGTGGCCATGGGGCCGTCGGAGATTTTCGTCCTGGGCCGGAACGATTTTCTGTCCATTCTCCAGTCGGACATGAACGCCCTGAAAACCATTCTCTGCGACCTGTCCCGGATGATCCGGAAAACAGACGATCTCCTGGGCGACGTGTGCTTTTTCACCATTTCCACACGGCTCAGCAAGAAACTGATCGAGCTGGCCGAAACCATCGGCATCCGGGAGGGAAAAGGCGTGGTTCTCGACATCGATCTCACCCAGAAGGAACTGGGGGACATGGTGGGGGCCACCCGGGAGAGCGTGAACAAGGAACTCCGGGTGATGCGGGAACAGGGGCTCATCGACCTGGAAGGAAGCCGGATCAGGATCGTCGATGTGGAAGGGCTGAGAGACAGGCTGTAGTCAGACTTGATGGCTTCGTAAAAAGTCACGTTTCAGACGGCTTCGGAAAAAGTTCGAGGTCAAGGCTTGC
>CAZWTY010000032.1:0-40217 GCA_964637565.1 uncultured Desulforapulum sp. | reverse complement strand
CTCAGGCCTTTCACGTCCAGGGCCTTGAGAAAATGGCGGATGCCTTCCAGGGTGGTGGGCAGCAGGGGCTCGAAGCTTTGGACGGAAAACCTCTGGCCGTAGCGGGGGTGTTTTTCCCAGGCTCCGGCAAGGCACACCGTGTCACCTTCCCGTACGCCCATCAGGTAACCCACCACGGTGATGGGCGTCCGGGTTTCCTCGGCCAGACAATCGGCCACGGTGTACTGGTTGTCGTCGTTTCGAAAGCGGATACGCGTCAGACGCGCCGTGATGTCAAGGGTTTCCGCCATGGGTCCTGTCGTTTGAAATCAACCATTTCACGGCGTCCAGAAGGTCGTCGGCCACATGGACCGGAGACATCCCCTTTTCCAGGAGTTTTTCCAGGGCCTTTTTCCCGTTGCCGGTCCTCACGAGAACGGCCCGGCCCACACCGGCATTGGCGGCGCACTCGATGTCTTTGACGCTGTCCCCGATCATCACCGACGTTGAGAGGTCAATGGCGTGGCGGTCCCTGGCGTCCAGGATCATCCCCGGGGCCGGTTTCCGGCAGTGGCACTGGTCGGAGGGAAGATGGGGGCAGAACATGATGTCCGTGACATGACCTCCGGACGAATCGATGGCCTCTGTCATCTTGGCGAAAATCAGCCGCAGCTCTTCGGGCGTGGTGAACTTCCGGCCGATCACCGACTGGTTGGTCACCACGATGGCCATGAAGCCGTTTTCATGGAGAAGGCGAAAGGCTTCCAGGCTTCCCGGAAGAAAATGAAACTCCTCACGGCACTTGATGTAGTCCGGTGAATCCCGGTTGATCACCCCGTCCCGGTCGATGAAGACGGTTTTTTTCGGGTTTACCCTTTGATTCTGTTCGCTATTCTTCATGGGTTGCAGGCTGATCCGGAATCTTTTCCGCCATAGTCACCGTTTCCGGTGTCATCTTGACGGTGAAGACCTTGAATCCCCTGTCTTCAAGATCTTTTTTCAACGTCCCTGCCTGATGGGGATCTTCGAAAGATCCGACACGGACCTTGTACAGCCCTTTTTCTGAAACCATGATGACGGGATCGAAATCTTCGCCCAGCGTGGTGAGAAGCGTCTTTGCCTTTTCACGGGACTGGAAAGACCCGGCCTGAAGAGAGTAGAGCTCCGGACCGTCAAGGTTTTGAACAGCCCGGGCCTTGACCCCGGCAACGGGGCCTGTGATTTTTTCGATGGTCACGTCCGTGCAACCTTTCATGCCGATCTTTCTCGCCGCGGCATAGGACAGGTCGATGGCAAGCCGGCGGGAATGGGGCCCGCGGTCGTTCACCCGGACCTCCACACTTTTTCCGGTTTTCACATTGGTGACCAGGAGGCGTGTTCCAAAGGGCAGGGTTCTGTGGGCCGCCGTGTAGGCGTACATATTGAAACGCTCGCCGCTGGCGGTCCGCCTCCGGTGGAACTGTTTACCGTACCAGGAAGCCTTGCCGCTGACGTTGTAGGAAGAAGGGTTGGAATCGATGGAGCCGTGTTGTTTCCAGGGGAGGTTGAGTGTGTAGGTGCCGGAGCCTTCTTCGACGGGAACCGGTTTGATGTGGGTGCAGGCGCCGCCCGTGACCAGCAGAAAGGCAAGGACGATAAGCCACCTTATATAGTGCGTTTTTTCAGGATGTTTCATAGGCCTTCACCATGCAAATGTACCTTGTCTTTATGTTTTTATCGTATGTTATCAAGGCACTATTCCATTTTTTCGCGGATTAATCAAGGGACAACATGGGCCGGTGCGGGAGGCTCCGGAACGGAATGAACTGTTTTGGAAACCGAAAATACCGGTGTTTCAAAGTTCTTCGCAGCTTTTCAAGCCTTCTGTTTTTTTTGCGAAAGGTTCTGAAATCGCTGTGGACCCAGGCAACCTGCCCCACTGACGTGGATCACCTCTCCCGGTTCATGCTGAGATGCCACGCTAAGGGTGGCGGTGGCACCGGCCAGGGCCTGGACGGCCGAAGCCAGGGCCATGTCCGGCGAGTTGTTCTCCTCGCTCAGGTGGGCCAGGATCACGTGGTGGAGGTTGTCGTGGGCCAGTTCGGCCAAAAGGGCCGCCGTGTCCTCGTTGGCCAGGTGGCCTTTCCGGCCTTTCACCCGCTGTTTCAGGGGCCAGGGGTAGTTGTCGTTTTCGATGAGCATCACCGGATCGTGGTTCGATTCGATGATCAGGAGGTTGGAGAACTTGAGATGTTCACGGACCACCAGGTTGGCCACCCCAAGATCGGTGGCCAGTCCGATTTTTGTGCCGTTTTTTTCGATGGAGAAACCCGAGGGGTCCACGGCATCGTGGGATATGGAAAAAGGATGGATGGTCAGACCGTCGATCCGGAAAGGGATTCCGCAGTCGATGGCTCTGAGATCGTGGGGTTTTCCCATCACCGGTTCTGCGGCCAGGAATGTTCGCTCGCTGATGTACACGGGAATTTTCAGCTTCCGGCTGAGAACACCGGCCCCCTTGATGTGGTCGTTGTGCTCGTGGGAGATGACGATGGCGTCAAGGGATTCGAAGCAAAGGCCACGGAGGTCCATGCGCCGCTGGATCTCTTTTCCGGAAAGACCGGCGTCGAAAAGGACGTTTGTTTCGCCGTCGCTGACGTGAATGGCGTTGCCTTTGCTGCCGCTTGCAAGAACGCAGACGGAAAGCCTGTGGTCGGTGGGTTCAGTCATGTAACACAACGGATCACAGCCCTGTGTGACCGAAGCCTCCCTTGCCCCGTGTGGTGTCGTCCAGCGTATCGACCTGGCGCACCCGCGCCTGGTAGACTTTTGAAATCACCATCTGGGCCACCCGGTCTCCGCGCCTGAACGTGTAGTCTTCCCCGCCCAGGTTGATCACGGCCAGTTTCACTTCTCCCCGGTAATCGCTGTCGATGGTCCCGGGCGAATTGATGAGCCCGATGCCGTGGCGTGAGGCCAGTCCGCTTCTCGGCCGGATCTGGGCTTCGAAGCCCGGCGTGATGGCCATTTTGAAACCCGTGGGCAGGAGGGCGATTTTCCCGGCGGCAAGGGTGTACTCCCCGTCGATGGCGATGCAGATGTCCATTCCCGCCGCCTGCTCGCTCATGTAACGAGGCAGGGGAATGTCCCTGTCTTTTTCCGGGTTCAGTTTCACGAACTGTATGTCGAGTGTGTGGTCTGGGGTCATGTGTGTTGTCTTAGACGGTCCTGCGGAAAAAATCAAGGCCTGAGCTTCAGGCGCTGAAACTGTCGAGAATGCGGTCCAGCTGTTTTTTGTTTTTGCAGGGGCCGAGCAGGGTGAGAGACGGCCGGCCGGTTCTGAACAGATGGACCGCGGTGCGCTGGACGTCCTCTACGGTGACGTGTGAGATCTTTTCCAGGGTTTCCTCCACGGGGATGTGCCGGCCGAACTGGATTTCGTTCTGGGCCAGGCGGACCATCTGGTTTTCCGTGTTTTCCGAACCCAGAAGGATGTTGCCTTTGGTAAATTCCTTGGCGTCACTCAGCTCATCGGCACCGACGGTGGACTCACAGATTCTGGACAGTTCGGCCAGGATCAGGGAGAGGCTGGTGTCCACGTTTTCCGGAGCCACGCCCGTGTAGACGCCGAAAAGCCCTGAATCCACGTTGAGGGCGGAGAAAGAGTAGATCGAATAGGCCAGTCCTCTCTTTTCACGGATTTCCTGGAAAAGCCGGGAACTCATGTTGCCCCCCAGAAGGGTGTTGAGCAGGGAGGCCGCGAAACGGTCGGGATGGACAAGAGACAGGCCGTTCATCGCCAGGCACATGTGGACCTGTTCCAGCTTCTTTTTGTAAAGCCGGGTATGGACGTTCACACCGGGCGCGATTCTCGACGGAAGGGTGCCTCCGGATGGCAGGGCGGAGAACGCCGTAGCCAGGAGATCGACGAGCCGGTCGTGGTCCACATTTCCGGCCGCGGAAATGATGGTATTGCCCGGGGTGTAATGGGTTCTGAAATAGGACCGGATCCTGTCGGCGTCAAAAGACGAGACCGTTTCCCGGGTACCTAAGATCGACCGCCCCAGGGCGTGGTCTGCCCAGAAATTTTCTTCGAGAAGGGTGTGGATGTACTCTTCCGGACTGTCTTCGACCATGCTGATCTCGGACAGGATCACCGGGCGTTCGTTGTCCACCTCGACCTGGCTGAACTCGGAGTTGAGGTAGATATCCGACAGGATGGACACCATGGTTTCAAGGTGCTCATCCAGAACCCGGGCGTGATAGCAGGTGTATTCCGCCGAGGTGAAGGCGTTGCTCTGGCCTCCGATGGCGTCGAACTCCTTGGCGATCTGGTAGGCTGAACGGGTCTTGGTTCCTTTGAACAGCATGTGCTCGATGAAATGGGAGAGCCCGTTTTCTTCGGGTTTTTCGTCACGGGCCCCCACGGCAACCCAGATGCCCATGGCAATGGAACGGACGTGAGGAATCCGTTTGGTGATGATCCTCACGCCGTTATCAAGGGTTGTTTTCCTGACGGTTTTCGTCATGGATCAGCTTTCTTCCGTTTTCGCTTCGTCTTCGAGAACCGCTTTGTAGCTCAGGCGGATTTTACCGTCACGGGTCACTTCCAGCACTTTCACCCGGATGGTGTCGCCTTCCTTGACGATGTCGGTGACTTTTTTCACCCGGTAGTTGGCCAGCTCGGAAATGTGAACCAGTCCGTCGGTGCCGGGCTTGATGGTGACGAAGGCTCCGAAATCGGTGGTCTTGGAGACCACGCCTTCGTAGATCGTGCCGGGTTCGGGATCGGTTCCGATGTCACGGACGATCTTCACGGCCGCTTCCCCTTCTTCCTGGGAACTGGCGTGGATCTTCACCAGACCGTCGTCGTTCACCTCGATGGTGGTGTTGGTGTCGGCCTGGATCTGGCGAATCACCTTGCCGCCCGGGCCGATGATGTCACGGATCTTGTCCTTGTTGATGGTCACCGAATAAGCTTTGGGCGCGTAGATGGAGATTTCCGGCCGGGTGGTATCCAGGGCCGCGAGCATCCGGTCGAGGATGTGGATACGGCCCACGCGGGCCTGTTCCAGGGCGCGGGTCATGATGTCCTTGGACAGCTCCTTGATCTTGATGTCCATCTGGAGGGCGGTGATGCCGTCACGTGTTCCGGCCACCTTGAAGTCCATGTCACCGGTATGGTCCTCGTCGCCAAGGATGTCGGAAAGGATCACGACCTGGTCCCCTTCTTTCACCAGGCCCATGGCGATGCCCGAAACCGGGCCTATGATGGGAACGCCGCCGTCCATGAGGGCCAGGGTTCCGGCGCAGACCGTTCCCATGGAAGAACTGCCGTTGGATTCGGTGACTTCGGACACGATACGCACCGTGTAGTCGAAATCGGCCTTGTCGGGGATGATCGCTTCGATGGCGCGGCTGGCCAGGGCTCCATGGCCGATTTCACGGCGTCCGGGGCTGCCGACACGTTTCACTTCACCCACCGAGAAGGGGGGGAAGTTGTAGTGAAGCATGAAGGGTCTGGTCGAATCGCCGCTGAGGGTTTCCACCCGCTGCTCGTCTCCACCGGACCCCAGGGTGACCACACCCAGGACCTGGGTTTCACCCCGGGTGAACAGGGCGCTGCCGTGGGTTCTGGGCAGAAGGCCCACTTCGCAGGCGATGGGCCGGATCTGGTCGAAGGCCCTGCCGTCGATGCGGTGTCCTTTTTCAAGGACGATCTTCCGGCTGACTTTCTTGATCAGCCGGTCCCACAGGGACTCGATTTCACCTTTGCGGTCGGCGTATTCTTCACCGAGTTCCTCGATGACCTGACTTTTCAGCTGGGACAGGGCGCTGCGCCGTTCCATTTTATCGGCAACCAGAAGGCCGTCAATCACTCTTTCCGAGGCTTTTTCCGCGAGAAGGGCGTAAAGGGCCTCGTCTCTCAGAACGGGGTTGATCTCCCGTTTTGTTTTCCCAAGGGCCTCGGCCAGCTGAACCTGGATGTCGATCAGGGGCTGGATGGCGTTGTGTCCGAATTCCAGGGCTTCGAGCATGTCTTTTTCGGACACCATGCGGGCGCCGGCCTCGACCATGGTGATTCCGGTGCGTGATCCGGCCATAACGATGTTGATGTCGGCCTCTTTGGACTGGGCTATGGTGGGGTTGGCGATCAGTTCGCCGTTCACCCTGGCCACACGCACGGCGCCGATGGGGCCTTCAAAGGGAATGTCGGAGATGGTCAGGGCCGCGAAGGTTCCCACCATGGCCAGGACATCCGGATCGTTTTCCTTGTCCATGCTGATGACGGTGCAGATCACCTGGGTTTCGCAGTTGAAACCCTCGGGAAACAGGGGGCGGATCGGCCGGTCGATCAGGCGGCAGGTGAGGATTTCTTTTTCACTGGGCCGTCCCACTTCACGGCGGAAGTAGTTGCCGGGAATCCGTCCGGCAGCGTAGATCTTTTCCTGGTATTCCACGGACAGGGGCAGAAAGTCCAGGCCTTCCCGTCCTTTGCTGTCCGCCACCACGGTGCAGAGCACCATGGTTTCCCCGAGCTGGGCGATGACAGCGCCCGAGGCCTGTTTGGCGATTTTGCCGGACATGAGTTTGAGGGTTTTATCCCCGATTTTAGCTTCTACGTGTTTTTCCATGGTTAACTCCTTCTGATGGTATGGATGGATACCGCAGGGTCGGAGGCTTGCGTAGAAATCGATTCACAAGAACTATGAGCACACGCGACACATCAAACAGTATGTTTTTTAAGGCTGGTTGACTGGTTTGATGTGACACGTCTGCCCATGGGATATGAATAACTTATACGCAAACCTTGAAAGACCGAGTGCTGCGGGTTCTGCTGTGAGAAGCGGGCCTTGGGAGGACGTCTTCCAAAGACCCGCCGGGTTTCTTCTAACGTTTCAGGCCGAGCGAGTCGAGAAGCTCTCTGTAACGTTTGATGTCTTTTCCTTTCAAGTAGTTGAGCAGTCTGCGTCTCCGGCCGACAAGGATCAGAAGACCACGGCGTGAGTGGTGATCCTTGGGATGGCTTTTGGCGTGTTCGGTCAGATACGTGATCCTGTCGGACAGGAGGGCGATCTGAACTTCAGGGGAGCCGGTGTCCGAGTCATGCTGCTTGAATTTGGAAATGGTGTTCTGTTTGTCTTCTTTTGCGTAAACCACTTTGTTGCCTCCGAAAAATAATCTGGAATACTCTCTGTGGGATGGGGCCGCCGCTCAAACCAATATTCCATTCAGAAAGAGGGCCTCTGAAACGTTTCTGATATTTCAGGCATTTGCAGAGAAAGACCGCATCCGGCCAAAACTGATTCAATAAATAAAAAAATCGAACAATTATACAATTAATCGTGAAAAACACAACAATAATTATAGGAACCCTTTGTTTTGTCGAACTCGACCAGGGCGATAAGCCGCCCTTGTTCATCGAGGATTTTAACCAGGGGGGCCTGGTTCACAGCGGCCAGAAAACCGTTGTCCCGGTCCAGGGATACCCCGTTCATGATCGCCGATCTCATGGCATCCCCCACGGTGAAGCACGGCAAGTGGGGCAGGGCTTCGGTCAGGGGGATCAGGGCGTCGTCCTGGGATTCGGCGGCGGCGAGCCGCTCAAGGGTCCAGGCGTCAGAAAGGGAAAAACCGCAGCTTTCCGTGCGGAGAAGGGCGGAAAGATGGGCCGGACATCCGGCTTTTTCTCCGATGTCCGCAGCCAGGGACCGGATGTAGGTTCCCGACGAACAACACACATCCACGGTGATCGACGGCGGACGGATCGCAAGGAGCGTCAGGCTGTGAATGGTAACCAGGCGCGCTTCTTTCTGGACAGGGGTGCCTTTTCTCGCCAGTTTGTAAAGGGGCACGCCATTGTGCTTCAGGGCCGAGTACACAGGCGGCGTCTGGAAAATGGGACCTTCGAAAGGACGGATCAGGCGTTCCAGGATTTCGGGAAGAAAAAAATCCGGGTTGTTCCGGAAAAAATCTTCAGAGCATGTTCTGACGGTGGTGCCTGTGGAATCCAGGGTGTCGGTTTCCGAACCGAAGGTGATTTCAGCCGTGTACCGCTTGTCACCGGCGAGAAAGAAACGGGAAAGGCGGGTCCCGTGGTTCAGTCCCAG
The DNA here is from genome assembly GCA_964637565.1 of uncultured Desulforapulum sp. Taxonomy (GTDB): domain Bacteria; phylum Desulfobacterota; class Desulfobacteria; order Desulfobacterales; family Desulfolunaceae; genus DYJE01. The sequence goes on along the minus strand of CAZWTY010000032.1, from coordinate 32,148 downwards.
AACCATCAGGCCTTCGGCGAATGGGTCCAGGGTGCCGGAATGTCCGGCCTTGCGGGCTTTGAACAGTTTTTTCACCCGGGCCACCAGCTGGGCCGAACTCATGCCCACCGGTTTGTGAACGAGAAGGGTGCCGTGGTTCATCGGAATACCAGAGTCGGTCATGGAGGGTTACAGGCTCTCGGCCAGGCTGAAAATCGAGCGCTTGACATCGGTCAGGGACACGTTTTCAAGCTTGAATCCTGCAGCTCCGTGGTGTCCGCCTCCTCCAAGGCTGGCCGCGATGATGGACACGTCCACCTCTCCGCTGGACCTCAGACTCACGTGATAGGTTCCTTTTCCGCCCTTTCCCACATGGGTCTCACGGATGAGGGCCGCCACCTGGACGTCTTCGATGTGCTTGGCGTAGTTGACCAGACCGTAGATGTCTTCGAGCTGGGTTCCTGTTTCCGCCATCATTTTTTGGGACAGAAACATGATGGACAGTTTGCCGTTTTCTGAAATGTCGATGGAGTCTAGCACCATGTTGAGCAGTTTCAGCCGGCCCAGGGAGTAGGTCGCGTAAACGGACTGGGCCACGGTGTAGGGATCCGCCCCTTTTTCCACCATTTCCGATGAAATGGAAAAGGCGGCGCTGTTGGTGTTCTGGAACAGAAAGGACCCGGTGTCCGTAAGGATGGCGGTGTAGATGGCCATGGCCATGGAAGCGTCGATGGGCGCGCCCAGGGCTGTGATGATGTTGTAGACGATTTCAGCCGTGGCGCAGGCGTGGCTGTCCACGTGCGCACAGGTGCCGAACTGGGTGTTGGTGACATGGTGGTCGATGTTCAGCACCACGGGAATCTGGTCGATGGTGTCTCCGAGTTTTCCGATCCGCTGGATATCGGAGCAGTCGAGGACGATGGCCAGATCGTACTGACCCAGTTCACCCACGCGGTCCTCGATCTGGTTTACCGAGGGGAGAAAACGGAAAATCGCCGGAGTCGGGCTTTCGTTGTACAGCGTGGTCCCTTTTCCCAGAAACTGAAGGGCCAGACCCAAAGACAGCATGGAGCCGATGGCGTCCCCGTCGGGCTGGGTATGGGAGGCGATGAGAACACGCCGGCTGTTTTTGATGTGGTCGAGCATTGAATCAGGAATCATGGGAAGGATCGTCGTCATTCAGGGATTTGAGTATTCGGTCGATCCTTGAACCGTAATCAAAGGAGGCGTCGTGGAGAAAACGCAGCCTGGGCATGTACCTCAGCCCGAGCTGTTTGGCCAGGGAACTCCGGATGAATCCGGAGGCGCTTTCAAAGCCATGGAGGGCGTCTTTCTGAGCCTTCTCTCCACTGGCCACCGTGAAATAGATGTAGGCTTCCCGAAGATCGGGGGTCAGCTCCACACCGGTCACGGTGACCATGTCCAGACGGGGATCGCTGATTTTTTTCCGCAAAAGTTCGGACAGACAGGTCTGGATACGTGTCCCGATTCTGTCTGCCCTGGAGTAAGATCTCATGTTTCACATACCTGTCAGCCGAGCGTCGGCTTGATTTCTTCCAGCGTGTAGCAGTCCATCGTGTCGCCGATTTTGATATCGTTGTAATTCTCGATGCCGATACCGCATTCGTAACCGTGCTGGACTTCTTTGGCGTCATCCTTGAACCGTCTCAGGGAACCGATGGTGCCGTCGAAGACGATGATGCCGTCTCTCAGCAGGCGTATACGCTGGGACCGCTGGATCACGCCTTCGGTGACATAACAGCCCGCAATGGTGCCCCGTTTCGGAATCACGAAGGTTTCCCGGACTTCCGCACGACCCAGCACCACTTCCTTGAAGGTGGATTCCATCAGGCCCACCATGGCGTCTTTCAGGTCCTTGATGGCGTTGTAGATGATGTCGTAGAAGCGCATGTCCACATGCTCTTCCTTGGCCATCTCCTGGACCTTGGTGGCCGGGCGGACGTTGAAACCGAGAATGATGGCGTTGGACACCGCGGCCAGGCTCACGTCGGATTCGGTGACGGTTCCCGTGGCCGAATGGATCACGTTGATTTTCACCTCGCTGGTGGACAGCTTGCCCAGGGCTTCCTTGAGAGCTTCGATGGAGCCGTGCACGTCCGCCTTGATGATCAGGTTGAGTTCCTTCACGATGCCCTCGGCCATCTGCTGGAACAGGCCTTCCAGGCTGAGTCGGCTGTTCTTGGCCAGTTCCTTGGCCCTCGCCTTCTGGGTTCTGTGAGAACTGACCTGTTTGGCGTCCTTGTCGGCGGCCAGGGCCACCAGCTCGTCCCCGGCTTCGGGAACGCCGGTTAGACCCACCACTTCCACGGGAATGGCCGGGCCGGCTTCGGTGATCAGGCGGCCCTGGTCGTTGAACATGGCCCGGATTTTTCCGTAATGCATGCCGCAGACCACGCTCTGGCCAGTTTTCAATGTCCCTTCCTGGATCAGGATGGTGGCGATGGGGCCGCGGCCTGAATCCAGTTTGGATTCCACCACGTGGCCGATGGCGAACTTGTTGGGGTTGGCCTTGAGTTCGAGTACTTCCGCCTGGAGCAGGATCATTTCAAGAAGTTCGGTGATACCGATTTTCTTTTTGGCAGACACGTTGACGAAGATGGTGTCTCCGCCCCAGTCTTCGGCGATGACGCCGTGGTCGGCCAGTTCGCGTTTCACCTTATCGGCATCGGCGGCTTCTTTGTCGATTTTGTTCACGGCCACGATGATGGGAACTTTGGCCGCCTTGGCGTGGTTCAGGGCCTCGATGGTCTGGGGTTTCACACCGTCGTCGGCAGCCACCACGAGAACGACCAGGTCCGTGACTTTGGCGCCGCGGGCTCTCATGGCCGTGAAGGCTTCGTGACCCGGGGTGTCGAGGAACACGATCTGGCCCCTGGCTGTCTCCACGTTGTAGGCTCCGATATGCTGGGTGATTCCGCCCGCTTCGCCTTCGGCGATGGAGGATTTGCGGATCACGTCAAGGAGCGAGGTTTTTCCATGGTCGACATGGCCCATGATGGTGACCACAGGCGGTCTGTGGAGCAGGCTTTCGGGCTCGTCCTCTGATTCCGGTTTCAGGAAGATATCCTCTTCGAACGAGGCCTTTTCCACTTCGAATCCGAATTCTGAGGCGACAAGGGCTGCCGTGTCGTAGTCGATGGTCTGGTTGACGGTGGCCATGACACCCATGCCCATGAGTTTGGCGATCATCTCACTGGCCTTGATGCCCATGCGTTTGGCCAGGTCAGCGAGAACGATGGTTTCGTCGATTTTCACGCGCCGTTTGATGGCCTTGGGAACGGTGATCTGGGTTTTCTGGCCTTCGTTGGGCAGGATTTTTCCTCCGCCCTTGGCGCCTTTCCGCCCTTTCCGGCCCTTGCCGTTGGCGTAAAGGGCGTTGCCATCCACCACGGTTTTCCGTTTGGACTTTTTCCGTGAGAAAGGATCGTCTTCCACTTCAACGTCCCCTTCGTCCCTGAAAATTTTACTTTTTTTGACTTTCTTGAACCCTTTGTCCCCGGATTTGTCTTCTTCGGTCGAGGGGATGGAAAGGTCGGGAACAGCGGGAACCGGGACTACACCGCGCTCCGCAGGGCGAGCAGCCACAACGGGAACGGGGTCGGGAAGCTTGATGATCCTGGCCGCCGTGAATTTTTTCTTTTTCTTTTTCCGGGGATCGTTCTTGTCGTCATCCTCGGCTTCGCCTGATTCGGATGAAGCGTCCATCTCAGCGGCATCTTCGGTTTCCTCGGCGCTTTCAGTCTCATCAACCGGCGCCTCTCCGGCGGAAGTCTGTTCTTGGGCAACCGTGACCTGTTCGGTCTGGAGATCTGAGTCCTGTCCGGTTTCCGTTTCGGTGAACGCCTCTTCTTCCTGGGCCGGCTCTTTCAGTTTCGCTTGGGTTTCTTCCTGGACTTCGACAGGTTTCCGGATAATTTTCGCCGCCTCGAAAGACGGTTTTTTTAACGGGACACCGCTTTCCGTTTTTTTCCGGGCTTCCTGGCTTTCAGGGGCTTCGGTTTCATCAGCCTGGGCGTTCACGGTTTCGAGGTCCGCGTGTTCTTCGACCACAGGTTCCTTGGCGCGTCGTCTGACAACGGGGGTGGTTTCCACGACGTCGGGCTTGTCCTCGCTGACGGCTTTTTCTTCGGCCGCATCCGGGGCATCGTCCGGAATCTCTTCGCCTGTCTCCGAAAGTTTTTTCCGTCGGCGTATCACGGTCGACCTGACCCGCTTTTCATCCGTGTCAGGCTCTTTTTTGCCAAAAAGATTGGACTTGATCAGCTCGATGGTATCCTCTTCCAGGGTACTCATATGGCTGCCGACCGCGATGCCCATTTTTTCGATCTTGGCCATCAGAGCCTTGTTGGTCATGTTAAGATTTTTGGCAAGTTCGTATACCCTCAATTTTGCCATTCAATCCCCCTCACCCAGCCACGCTGGAGTTGCAGCTTTGGAAACCATGGTCATGTATTTCATCAAAGTCACAAAAAATCTGTCTGCCTTTTAAAAGCAGGTGTTATGTCCGACGGGTCAAAAAGCCGTCAAAAACGGAAATCCGTTACGGACGGTCAGTCTGTCTGTTCTGTCCCGTTGTCAGGATCATCGGCCGGTGCATCCTCAGGCGGCAAGACCTGATCAGCCGGGAGACCATCGTCCGCCGGAGAGTTGTCGTCGCTGTCAGGCCCGGTCTGGTCCGCCTGTTCCGGCCTGTATTCCCTGGCCGCATCAATAAGTTCCTGGGCTTTGGTTTTTCCCACGCCTTTGACGAGAGCCAGTTCATCGGGCGAAGTATCAGCCACGTCTTTGGCGGTGAAGAACCCCCGTTCATGAAGGGCGTCCGCCATGGCCATGGTGACACCCGGCAGGCTCAGCAGTTCGTTGTAGCCTTTCTTGACCGAGGAACTGTAAGCCTCCTCGTTGATCACGTCGAGCTGCCACCCGGTCAGGAGTGAAGCCAGCCGGACGTTCTGCCCCCGTTTTCCGATGGCCACGGAAAGATAGTCGTCGTGTACGATGACCTCCATGCTGTGGTTGTCCTCGTCGATGATGACTTTGGAAATCTCGGCCGGGGCCAGGGCGTTGCAGATGAATCTGGCCGCGTCGATGTGCCAGGGGATGATGTCGATTTTTTCACCTTTGAGCTCCTGAACCACGTTCTGGACACGGCTGCCCTTCATGCCCACGCAGGCGCCCACGGGATCGATGTCCGAATCGGTGGAGCTGACGGCGATCTTGGAACGGGCCCCCGGTTCACGGGCCGCCCCTTCGATGGTCACCACGCCTTCCATGATTTCAGGAACCTCTGTCTTGAAAAGGCTGATCAGGAAGTCGGAGCTGGCCCGGGTCAGGATGATCTGGGGCCCCCGGGAATCCTGGAGTACGTCCTTGATCAGTGCGCGGATACGGTCGCCCCGCCTGTAGGTTTCCTTGGGGATCTGGTCCCTTACGGAAAGAATCCCTTCGGTGTGGCCCAGGTTGACGATGATGTTGCCCCGGTCGATCCTCTGGACGATGCCGTTGATGATTTCACCTTTCCGGTCGATGAAACTTTTATAGACAGCGTCTCTTTCGGCGTCTTTCATTTTCTGGATGATCACCTGTTTGGCGGACTGGGCGGCGATCCGGCCGAAGGCGGCCGTGTCGACCTTCATACCCAGGCTGTCTCCGATTTCACAGTCGGGGTCCAGTTTGCGTCCGTCCTCGACGGTGATTTCAAGTTCGGGGTTTTCAACGTCCTCCACCACTTCCTTGAACTGAAAAACCTCGATTTCGCCGGCTTCCTCGTTGTACTGAACTTCAATGTCAGCGTCCCGGCCCAGTATCTTCCGCGCGGCGGATGTCAGGGCCTCTTCCAGAGTTTTGATGAGGACACCGGTATCGATCCCCTTGTCTTTGCTGACCTGTTCAACCACCCGTTTAATGTCTGATATCAACATTTGTCATCTCCATTGTTTTCGGCTAGCCGTGCTTTCTTTATCGATGAAAAATCAATTTCAAACGTATGATCGTCAACCGAAAGTATGACACAGTCCTTTTCCGAGATGCCGTTAAGAATCCCTGTAAACTTCTTTTTTCCTTCGATGACAGCCAGCGTCCGGATAACGACCTGGCGCCCGGCGTACTTCGAATAATCGCTTTTCTTGAACAGAGGCCTGTTGATGCCTGGCGAGGACACTTCCAGCCGGTATTCCACCTCGATGATCTGGTGAACATCGAGGATGTCGGCGAGCTGGCGGCTGACGAGGGCGCAGTCCCCCATGGTGACCCCGCCTTCCTTGTCGATGTACAGCCTCAGGAAATAATGATGGGATTCGGAAACGAATTCCACATGGACCAGTTCCAGCCCTTCATCGTCGCAGATTCTCGAGGCGATCTTCTCAACCTGGGCCACGATGGTTCCGCCATGGACCCTGGGAGCTGCGGGACGGGATACGGGCTTTCCGGCTTTTGGTTTTTCCGACCGGCCACCCCGTTGGGTTTTCCCTGATTTCCTGCTTCTTTTGTCTTCCTGCATAAACAGCCTGTCACCATATAAAAAAAACGGGCTTTTTGCCCGTTCCCGTGTACAACTGACTTCAATTTTGAAGCGGACCTGGCACACTCCGGACCGGACGCCTTTCGGGGACATCCGGTTTTACGGATTGACTCACCGCCCGTTATGAACTGCGCTCGATGTTCACTGTCGGAAGAGAGGCGGATGGAGCGGGCAACGAGATTCGAACTCGCGACACCAAGCTTGGGAAGCTTGTACTCTACCAGCTGAGCTATGCCCGCTTTGCGTCAATCGTGTACCGAAAAGAGCTTTTACGATAAAATATCAATATTGTCAATACGTAATAACAGTTCGAAAACAACATGCAATCCAGGAGGATTTCGGTCTTCTCCGGAAAATTTCAGGAAAAAGGGGCCGGCTATGTGCAATTCAGAACAATCGGTTTGGACCGCTTCTTCAAGGACATCGGAATGAATCCGTTGGATCAGTGCCTCAGCCTTCGGTTGATCCACATGTTTGCGTCCCGCGTATTTTTATGAGGTTTCTTTTCCTTTAAAAATATGCCGTTCGCATATCCGTCGGTAGTGGTATCCGTATATGGCCAGCGTTATCGCCACCGAAAGTTGTCTGGGCTTTTGGATCAGAGTCCAGAGCATCAGTTGCCAGTATCTGAAACGTTCCTTTCCCAGAACCCCAAGTCGGAAAGCAGACCGGAAGATGGAAAAGAACCGCCCCACATTGATAGGCTGGTTGACTTCAGGAGCTTTCAAATCCTGGAGCAGGGTTCTGACACGCTGGTAATAGTTTTTTGGCGAATAAATGTTATTCATGATGGACTGGTAGCCGTCATAAAGTTTGTCAAGGCCCATTGTGGGAATGATGTTGGTCGTTCCATCCACATTGTCTCCTGAAAATGTTTTGACCACACGGCTTTCTCTTTTCAGGCGGTCATAGAGACGTGTTCCCGGGGGGGCCTGGAGCATGCCCACCATGGCGGTGACGATGCCGCTGGTCTGGATGAAATCAATCTGTCTCTGGAATATCGACGGTTTGTCGCAGTCAAATCCCACAATAAATCCACCCATGACCTGCAAGCCCGACCGGTGGATGTTTTTCACGCTTTCAATGAGATTACGGTTTTTGTTCTGGGTCTTCTGGCATTCGGTCAGGCAGACATCGTCGGGTGATTCGATGCCGATAAAAACCGAATCAAATCCGGCTTTGACCATCAGAGCCATGAGCTCCGGATCGTCGGCGAGGTTGATGGAGGCTTCGGTAAAAAAAATACAGCCCTTTTTATCATGACGCCATTGGATAAGAGCCGGAAGCAAATCCGTTTTCAGATAACTTTTGTTGCCAATGAAATTGTCGTCAACAAAAAATATGCTGCTGCGCCATCCTGTGGCATAAATGCGGTCCAGCTCGGCGATGATCTGTGCGGGTGTTTTTATCCTTGGCCGGTGGCCGAATAAAACCGTGACATTGCAGAATTCGCAGTTGAACGGACAGCCTCTTGAAAACTGAATGCTTAAAGACGCATAACGTTTTGTGTTTATCAGTTCCCACAAGGGAACCGGTGTGTCGCCAAGATCGCAAAACCCTTCGGCCCTGTATGCCTTTTTAGGGCATCCGTTGTTCAGGTCTTCCAGAAAAACGGGGAGTGTCAATTCCGCTTCATCAAGGACGAGATGGTCCACCTCGCTGAAGTCATCGGGTTCGGAGGTAAAAAGCGGGCCTCCGGCCACCACGGTCAGTTGCGCAGTTTTGCAACGGGCGATGATCTGCTCAGCGGATTCTCTCTGGATCGCCATTCCTCCCACAAAGGCCATGTCCGCCCAGGCAAGATCCTTATCCGTCAGGCTTTCCACATTGACGTCCACAAGACGTTTGGACCATTTTCCAGGAAGAAGGGCCGCTACCGTAAGCAAGCCAAGGGGAGGAAAGGCCGATTTTTTTCCGATAAAGCTGAGAGCATAGGCGAAAGACCAGAACGTTTCAGGGAATTTCGGGTAAATAAGAAGAATATTCATATCGCTTATATCCTTTCCCCATGAGGCTGACGATCTTGCTGACCATTATGGATAAAAATGATCGTTCACCTGTATTCAGATGGGGCCATGTATCGGGTCATGACTTTATTGCGGCATAAGCGGGACTCTTGTGCGGAAGGGTCAGAAAAAGGCCTATAGGCTCTATTGGGTTTGGTATCCTATGCCCTGTTTTTTAAGTGGAAGAATGGTCAGGGTCGGGCAGCCGGAGAAATCGAAACGGAAAAACAAGACCCCGTATGCCACAAGACATATTTACGTCATCGGCCATACGGGATCTTGAACGTTTACGGTAAAACCGCAGCCCAAAAGCTCATCAACCACAAGACGGGCCGCCGATAAATCATTCATCAATTCATGCCTTTAAGATCAAGATCACAGGGCGTCGGGAACCACCATCTGGCCGCTTCCATAGGTCTGGCTGGACTCTTCGTGGAGCCTCAGGTCGTCCATGTGGTAGGACGTGATCAGCCTGTCTCCGAGCAAGGCCGCCATTTTCCGGTAGAGCATCATGCCGTTCACCGGGTTGTCTTCGCAGAGCCTCATGATGTCCTTGACATCGAAGCTGAGGAGAATGGTGGGTTCCGTGCATGTTCCGGTCGAGGCGTAACGTTCTCTTTCGAGAAGCCCGCTCCAGCCGAAGGCTTCACCGGCATGGTGGACGTCGTAGGAAATCAGGTGGTCTTCTCCGATGTCCACATTGACACGGCCCCTGAGAAGGACGTAGAAGCGCTGGGCAGGGCTGCCTTCGCTGAACAGCACGTCCCCTTTGTCATGGGTTTCCTTGGTTGAAACGTTCATGAGGCTTTGAATGAAATCAGAATCCATGCCCCAGAACAAGTCGGCTTGTTTGATGATCATGGCACACCTCCCTGGCTATCCGTCTGACGCCAGCAGCCCATCTGCTTCAGGCGTTTTCCGGGTCATCCCCGCCGGAGGGTGGGTGTGGAATGGTAAAGAAACCGGTCGAGTGTCGGTTCAAAAACAGGCGGTGTCAAAGGAGAATCGTTCGTGCTCAACCCTTCCGAGGGTATCGGACGGCGGGTAAGTATGCTCTATATTACCACAGAGAACAGGATGATCAACATGGGACAAAGCTATTCTTCGTGAACATTTTTTTCTTTGTATTCAAAGGGATGGCCGGTTGACGAATCAGTGGATCTCCGTCTCCACATGGGTTTGCAACAGGCGGGCGAACAGTTCGGGGTCCCTTACGCCGGCCGTTTCCCGTATGGAATGCATGGCCACCATGGGGATGCCCGCGTCCACGGTGAGAATGCCCGTGTTTCCCGATGTGACGGGACCGATGGTGCTTCCGCAGGCCATGTCGCTCCGGACCGCGTACTCCTGGAAAGGGATGTTGCCCTTGAGGCACAGGTACCGGAAGGCGGCGGCGCTCCGGCTGTTGGTGGCGTATCGCTGGCCCGCGTTGTATTTCAGTACCGGCCCCTGGTTGAGCAGGGGGGCGTGGTTGGGTTCGTAACGGTCTTTGAAACTGGGGTGGACCCCATGGGCGTTGTCGGCCGAGATCATAAAAGACCGGGCGGCGGTCCTGGCCATTTGTTCAGGCCCCGGGCAGATCCTGTCGAGAAAAGCCGTGAGAAGGTTGCCGCCTGCCCCTGATGTGGAAACGCTGCCCACTTCTTCGTGGTCGTTGGCGATAAACAGGGCGGGAAGCCCGGCGTCGCTGTCCAGCATGGCGCGGGCAGCGCCGTAGCAGCTGACCAGGTTGTCGAGGCGGCCTGCGGTGATGAACTCGCCGTTCATGCCGGTGACCGCTGGCTCTGAGGGATCGTAGAGCATCAGGTCGAAATCGAGCAGTGTGTCGTCAGAGAGGTCGTGGCCCATGTCCTTCAGCCGCTGGCAGAGGTGGGTTTTGAACCCGAACGGTGTCTGGCTGTCCATCATCAGCAGCGCCGGAAGGTCGTTCTGCCGGTTGATGTTCCGCCCGTTGTTCACATCCCGGTCCAGGTGGATGGCCAGGTTGGGGATGACGGCCACAGGGGCCTTGAAGTCCACCAGCACGCTTTCGATGAGGGCCTGACCCTCTTTTTTTTCACGGACAAAAGACAGCCTTCCGGCGATGGAAAGCTCCCGGTCGAACCAGGTGCTTAAAATCGGTCCGCCATAGACCTCCACGCCAAGCTGGACCGAAGAGGCGCTCCGGATGTCCGGTCTGGGCTTGATTTTAAGACCGGGGCTGTCGGTGTGCGCCCCGATGATCCGGAGCCCCTGGTTGCTGAAATCCATGGAACCCGCGTGAAAGGAGATCAGCGCCCCGCCGTTCCGGGTCAGCACGTAGCGGCCCGAGGGCCGGATGTCCCAGGCCTTGCTTTCGTCAAGCACGGTGTAGCCCGCTTTTGTGAAAAGGGCTTCAAGGTGATCCACGGCGTGAAACGAGGTGGGAGAAGCGCTCAGAAAATCGAAAAGTCCTTTATTGAATGGGGTCGTGCTCATTGTCGTCTCCCGGTACCCTGCTGTCTTGTGAGATGATGTTGTCTTCGAGTGGGATTTCCACCATGATTCCCGTTCCTTTTCCCCGCTGCGACCGGATTCGGATCACGCCTTTGAGGAGCAGCGCCCGTTCTTCCATGCTCCGGAGGCCCATCCTTTTTTCCGCAAACGAGGATTCGATCCTCCGTTCCGGGTCAAACCCCTTGCCGTTGTCCTCGATCCTCAGAATGATGCTGGGAAACGAGGTGATCAGCCGGATGAGAACCTGGCCGGCAGCCGCGTGCTTCTTCACGTTGTACAGAGCCTCCTGGACGATGCGGTACAGGTTGATCTCCGTTTCGGGGCGGAGACGTAATTCTGACATGCCGGCCGAGAAAAAATCAACGGGAATTCCGTTTCGTTCGGAAAATTCATCGCAGTAATTGGTGATGGTTCGGACAAGGCCGAGCTGGTCCAGCTCCGGAGGCCTGAGGTCGTAAGCCAGGTTTCGGATGCTCATGATGGAGTTCTGGAGCACCTTTGAAAATGTCCGGATTCTGTCCGCCATTTTTGGATTCACCTCCCCGGGGCCGTCGATCATCATGTCACAGCCGATCTTGAGGGAGGCCAGTTCCTGGGCCACGTTGTCGTGGAGGTCCCTGGCGATCCGGTGCCGTTCGGTCTCCTGGATCTTGATCAGCTCCTGGGACAGGCTGTGGATGTGCTGTTCGGCGATCCTTAAGTCGGTCACGTCCCGGGCGAAAACGGCGATCCGAGCCACGTCTCCGTCCCTTTCGGCGATGGGGTAGATGTGAAGCACGTAATACCGTCCTCCGATACGGTCCTCGTAGATCAACGGCTCGTTTTTATCCACGGCCTCTTTCAGCTTCAGCCGGCGCACAGGGGTTCTGGTCGAGCGGATCAGGGAAAAGATGTTTTTCCCCTTCATGTCGACGGATGCGGTGTTCAGGAGCCGGGCCATGGTGTCGTTGGCCATGAGGACCGTTCCGTGCCTGTCCAGCATCACCACCGAATCCCGGGAGGCGTTGATCAGGGACCGGGTCATCTCCTCGCTTTCCCGGAGGGCGTTTTCCATGGTCTTGATGCGGGAGATGTCCGTGATGACCGAAAAGAGGCTTTCAGGGTTTCCCTGGCTGTCGAGCAGGGTTTCCGGGGAAACGATGGCGTGGATCCGGGTGTTGTCGTTCCGGATGAGGACAGTTTCGAAGGTGCCGTGGCCGTCATTCCTGGGCCTTTCCAGGTTTGCCCGCAAGGCTTCGACGTCTTCGGGAGCCACCAGGTCAAAGAGGCTGTGTTCGAGAAGCCAGTCCTCGGAGCGGCCCAGCATGCGGCAGAGGCGGTCGTTGGCGTAGGTGAACACCATGTTCCGGTCGAAGACGGCGAATCCGTCGTTCATTTTCTGGATCAGCATCCGGGACTGTTCTTCTGTTTTGCGGAGCACGTTTTCCGTCTGCTTGTGGCTGGATATCTCCTTGCGAAGACGCTCGCTGGCCTTGATCACATGGGCTGTCTTGGTCCTGACCCTCTGTTCCAGGTCGTCTTTCGAACGGATCAGGGCCTGTTCGGCGTTTCTCCGCCAGGTGATGTCCCGGGCCGTTCCGATCAGGATGGTCCGGGCCTGGATGACGGCCAGGGACGCGTAGACTTCCACCACGATGGTTTTTCCGTCCTTTCGGATCAGTTCGAACTCGTAAGGGCCGGCGAATCCGTCCCGGATGGTTTCCCGGATGATGAATTCGGCGATCTCCGCCTGTTCCGGCGAGAGAATGTCGATCTGGTGAACGGTTTTTCCAGCCACCTCCTCGTTGGTCAGGAGGAAAAGGGCTTCGGCGTAGGCGTTGATTTCCGAAAACACGTTTTCTTCCGCGTCGAACAGGATATAAGCATCCGGGGCCTTCTCGATGAGCGTCCGGAGCTGACGTTCCGAGCGCTCCAGGCTTTCCATGGCATGGAGCCTTCCGGCCATTTCCTCCCGCAGGGAGATATTGGCCCGTTCCAGTTCCTTCCGGGTGTAATAGTCCCTCACCGAGTACAGATAGAAAATCCGTGACACGATCCAGACCACGAGGATGGCGATGGGGGCGTGCATGTGCTGGAGGCCCAGGGTCAGGATGTCGCCTTTCAACAGGTAGACTGTGGCCACGGTGCAGGCCGACCCTGACAGCACATAGGCCAGAAGGGTTTTCCAGTTCAGGGTGAACACGAAGCAGATGCTCACGATGGCGAAAAAAAGCCGGGAGAGGCTTCCGGTTCCGATGTACTCCACGCCTGTCGATATGCCCAGGGTGAACACGAAGAACACGATGGTGGCGTGGAGCATCAGGGTGTGGGCCGGTTTCAGGGTTTCGGGTGATCGGGGCAGAAAGCGGTGGTACAGCATGATAAAGGCGAAGGACCCGCCCATGATGACCAGGTTGACCGAGAGCAGGATCATGTTTCCGGGAACGGACTGGTAGAGCCTGAAAAGGAAAATCCTCAGCAGGAAGAAAATCACGCCGATGAGGAGAAACCCGTACAGGGCTACCATGGCACGGGACAGGTTGTTGTACTCCAGCTCCCGTGCCAGTTGAGGTTCCTTGACCCCGTGCGTGTGTGGGAGGTCCCGGAGAGACGAACGCCACAGTGTTTTCAGGGAAATGCCCATGCTTGACCGATAATCCGCTTACCCGATTTTGATGAAACGGCTGGGGTCCATGTAACCCTTGGACCGGTCCCGGTAGATTTCGGCCGATGCCCTCATGACGGCGATCGCCGTCTCGTCCAGGGTTTTCTTGATTTTTCCCGGAGCGCCGGCCACCAGGGAATATTCGGGGATCACCGTGTTTTCGAGGATCACGGACCCGGCGGCGATGATGCTGCCCCGTCCGATGACGGCCCCGTTCATCACCACCACGCCCATGCCGATCAGGCAGTCGTCCTCGATGGTGCAGCCGTGAATCACACAGTTGTGCCCCACCGTGACCCCTTTCCCCACGACGAGGGGTTTTCCCATGTCGGCATGGCACATGGTGAGGTCCTGGATGTTGGTGTTTTCACCGATGGAAATTTTTTCGAAATCGGCCCGGATGACGGCGTTGAACCACACCGAGGCGTGTTTATCCACCCTGACGTTTCCGATGATCGTGGCGTTGGGGGCCACAAAAGCTTCGGGGTCGACAAGGGGGCTGATGGTGTCAAGGCTGTAGATGCTCATGGTTATTCATTTTCCTGGGGTCTCATGGTCCAATGATGAAAATCAGGCCGGGTCACCGTGGTTTTTTCACCAGATGTCCCGAGTGTTTTTAACGTGTTATTAAAATTTCAGGGTCTTTACAAGGGAAACTTCGCGGGGTATCGGATGAATCGGGTGTTCTGGACACCGGTACCCTTGAAGGGTGTGTTTCTTCTTGACAGAAAGCGAAAAGAAATATAGTTAGTATACAAATGAAATGAGCGGGGAGTTTGGATAGTTTAGTTGTGTTTATTAAGGCCGAATGAACGTTGTTCGTCATTCGTATGCGAAAGAGTTCATCGATCAAAAAAACGGGAGACACCATGAGAGACCCTTTGTTTGAACCCATCACCATCAACCAACTGGAAATCAAGAACAGAATCTACCTTCCGGCCATGCACCTGGGAATGGCGGATAACTTTCATGTCACAGACCGGCTGGTTGATTTCTACACCGAACGGGCCAAAGGCGGCGCCGGAATGATCGTGGTGGGAAACGCCACCGTGGACGAGGTCTCAGGGTTCTTCCTTTATATTGGAGCCCACAGCGACGAACACCTTCCCGGACTTTCACGGCTGGCAAAGGCCATCCAGGACAACGGGGCGCGGGCTGCCGTCCAGCTGAACCACGCCGGCCGATATTCCCACTCGGCTCTCATGGGGGGCAAAAAACCCGTGGCTCCTTCGGCCATCGCCCCCAGCTTTCTGCCGGAAACACCCGAGGCCCTTTCCATCGAAGGCATCCGGCAGACCATCGCCTCGTTCGCCGAAGCGGCGGCCAGGGTCAAGAAGGCCGGATACGACGCCGTGGAAGTGCTGAACGGCACCGGGTACCTGATCAGTGAATTTCTTTCACCGGTGTCCAACGTCAGAGACGATGAATACGGGGGAAGCTTCGAAAACCGCATGCGTTTCGGCCTGGAAGTGATGCGGGCCGTCCGTGACGCGGTGGGCCCTGATTTTCCGGTGATCGTCCGTATGGACAGCAACGATTTCATGGAAGGCGGACTGCGCCACGAGCAGCTCGGGGAATACGCCCGGCGTCTGGTGGAATTCTGCGGTGTGGACGCTTTCTGCGTGAAAGGCGGATGGCACGAGGGCCGGGTTCCCCAGCTGACCACCAACGTGCCCAGGGGAACTTACGGTTACCTGGCCCGCAACATCAAACGGCAGGTCAACGTCCCCGTGATCGCCAGCCACAGGATCAACGATCCTGAAACGGCCAGGGAACTGATCCGGGACGGATACTGCGACATGGTGGCCATGGCCCGAAGCCTGATCGCCGATCCTTTCCTGCCTGAAAAAGCCCGGACCGGAAGGGAAAAGGAGATCATCCACTGCATCGCCTGCGCCCAGGGCTGTTTCGACAATCTGTTCAAGCTGAAACCCGTGGAATGCCTCTGCAACCCAAGGGCCGGGCACGAAGGTGAACGGACGGTTGAAAAAACCGAAACGGTGAAGAAGGTCCTGGTGGTGGGCGGCGGAGCGGCCGGCATGAGCGCGGCCATCGCGGCCCACGACAAAGGCCACCGGGTCAGCCTCTACGAGCGAGGCGACCGTCTGGGAGGCCAGCTTTTCCTGGCGGCCCTTCCTCCCGGCCGTGAAGAGTTCGCCCAGTTTGCCCGCGATCTGGTCGTCCAGGTTGGCTTGCGTGATATCGCCGTGCACCTGTCCACAGTTGTGGATGAGGGTGTGCTTGACGCTGAAAAACCCGACACGGTGATCCTGGCCACCGGAGCCAGACCCGTGGTTCCCCCCATTCCCGGCGTGAATCTGCCCCATGTGGTCCAGGCCTGGGACGTGCTGTCCGGCAAAGTCGACACCGGGGAACGGGTGGTGATTATCGGGGGCGGGGCCGTGGGCGTGGAAACGGCGATGTTCCTGGCCGAGAAAGGCACCCTTCCGGCCGAGGCCCTGAAGTTTCTCCTGGTGAACCGGGCGGAAAGTTACGAGACCCTCTACGATCTGGCCACCCGGGGTTCCAAAGACGTGGTGGTTGTGGAAATGACCGACAAGGTGGGCAACGGGATCGGAAAGAGCACCAAATGGGGGATGTTCCAGGACATGGAGCGGAGCCGCATCGCCACACGGGTCGGCGCCAGGGCCCTTGAAATCACCCCGGACCATGTGACCATCGCCATGGGAGACAGGACGGAAGACATCCCCGCGGACACGGTGGTCCTGGCCACGGGAGCCGCTTCGGTGAACGAGCTGGCCGGCCTTCTGAAGGAAAAAGGCATCGCCTGTGTCATGGCCGGAGATTCGAGCCGCATCGCCCTGGCTTTTGACGCCGTTCACCAGGGATTCGAAGCCGGGCGACTGGTGTAGGCTTTAAGGCCCATCCCTTTGTGATTCATCAAAATAAAAAAGCCCCTTTGACGTTCAAAGGGGCTTTTCATTTTTTTTGTTCGAGACAGTTATTTCTTTTTCCTGCCATTGCCGCCGTTGGGCGTGCAGCGGTACGTTCCGCCCCGTTCGATGCAGAGGATATGGTCATAATACTCTGCGGGAACAGATCCGTTCAGGAATCTCTGGCAGAACAGGACTTCCATTTCGCTCTTGGTCACTTCCAGTTCCCTGTCCGCGTAAAAATCGAGAAGAATGTCGAGCTCTTCATCGTTGGGCATGCCGCGCATGATCGTGTAGGGTGATACCCCCAGCGCGTCGGCGATTTCCGAGATCCTGCCAAGCGAGACACCCACGTGGCCATTTTCCAGTTTCGCAACATAGGAACGAGATGTTCCTATTCTTTCGGAAAACTCTTTTTGATCAAGGCCTTCGAGTTTCCTCCAGAACTGCATGGCTTTGCCAATAGACTTCACAATGGCTTTACCTTCGTCATCCATGATTTCCCCCCTGCAACAAATTGTAATATTTTTTTATACGTTTTAGAAAAAATGGTTCCTGTAGCTGTTCAAAACTATAGAACAATTTTCCCCTTCCCAAAAACGTATGGTGAAAGAATATTCCTTAAAACCACATCTGTTTTTTTATATCAATATTTTTTTTGTCTGTTTTACGGAAAAAGATTCAAAACGCGGGATGGGGGTTGAGGGCTAACTGGTTGACCTGTCAAAGCGGCCTGAAACGGCGAAGATCAGTCCGCCCAGAAGGGCCGCGCCGCTGCTGGCGAGGTAGAGAAACGGGCCGGCCGTTTCGTAGAACATGCCGTTGAGCAGGAACCCGGCCATCATGCCCAGGCCATAGGAGACGGCGTTGTTGGCCACTTGCCCGAAGGTTTTCGAGCCTTCGGGCGAAAGCTCGTCCATGTAGAGGATGCAGCCGATATGGAAGGCCCCGTAAGTCACCGCATGAAGTATTTGAGCAAAGAGGATCATCCAGGAAGAAACGGAAAAGAAAAGGATCAGCCATCGGATGACGGCCACGCCGAAAGAGAACACCAGGACGGACCGGATGGAAAACCGCCTGAAAATCAGGTCTGACCGGAGCATGACGAAAATTTCGGCCAGGGAAGCCAGGGCCCAGGCCGAACCGATGAACGTGTTGCTGAACCCCAGGTTTTCCAGATGGATGGAGAAAAAGCCGTAGTACGTCCCGTGGCTGGCCAGCATGAGGAACGAGCAGATAAGGAAAACCAGGGCTTTCCGGTTCATGAACCGGCCCACGTGGCTGAAAAGGGACGTCGTGATGGCGGGCCGGGTTTTTTCTGGAACCGAAAAGGAGAAAAGGAACTGGATCACGGAGCCGGCAAGGATCAAAACGAGGATGATTTTAAGGGGCGCGGTGTCCATGGCCTTTCCCACGAGAAGGGACACGAGAATGAAGTTCAGGGACCCCCAGACCCGGATGTTGCCGTAGCGCCTTTTTCCCCCTTCGCTCTGGCGTCCCAGGCTGTCCATGGTGAACGCTTCGAGAAAGGCGATGATGGGGCCGTAAAACACCGAGTAGAGGAGGGTGATGAAAAGTATGGCGGTGAAATCTTCTGTGGTCAGGTACAGGGCGAAGGCGGCGCAGGCCGCAAGGTTGCAGAAGATGTACACCGGTTTCCGGATGGCGTAACGGTCGGCCAGAAGTCCCCAGGCCAGGGAAAAGAACACCATGGATAGGGTCCTTAGTCCGTAGACCGCCCCGATCTGGAAGCCTGAAAAATCCAGGTGTTTCAGGTACAGGTTGAAATAGGGAAGAAAGACGCCCATGACGCCGAAGTAGAAGAAGTACTGAAGGCCAAGGGACCGGGTCACGGATGTCGAATCGGAATTCATAGGCGCTGGATGATGTATAGATAGACCGGCAGGCGGCACTGGTTTTTGATGATTTTGAAACCGGTCACAAGGGATTTCCTGCTGCGGGCCTTCCCGTAGGGAGAAAAATACACGGCGCCCCTTGTGTAGGGTTTTTCGTATTGTTTCTGTATCAGGCCGAGACAGGCCGGCATATGGGTCTCCGGCAGCCGGTCTCCGTAGAGAAAGTTCGCCGTGACCTCGAGGTTTCCGTAAGTCCTGTTGACGGCCTCCATCCGCGAGAACGCCTCGTGGATTCCCCTTATCGTAACGGGTTTTCCGATCAGATCAAGGGTTTTTTCATCGGCCGACTCCAGGCCGATATTAATGTATGTGGTGAAGGGCAGGTTGTTCAGGGTTCTGAAAAGGGATTCGCCCGCGCCAAGGAACGATCCCACGCTGCCGAAAAGAAACAGCCGGGGCTCTTTCATCAGGGCTCTTCCGAACCCGAAGGTGTCGAAGGCCTTCCTGGCGGCCCAGGAGATCATGTCCTCACCGGCGTTCAGGGCGTCGTGCTGCCCGAGGAAAAGGGCGTTGTGGTTGACAAGATCCGGTCCGTAGAACAGTTTGAGGTTCAGGATCCGGCTCTCGATCTGTTCTTTTGGATGGACGGTGAAGGGGCGGCCGCTTTTCACGGTACAGAAAGCGCAGTTGTAAAGACAGCCCGAAGATATGTCCAGGGGAATCACATCGTAGTCCACGTGCCGGGTGTCCGGGGGAAGGACGCTGATCCGCCCTCCGGCCAGATGGTGGAGCTCTGCGGCCCTGGCGGCAAGGGCTTTTTCCGTGGAGGATAGGGCGCGGTTCCGGAAATCATCGAAACCCTGACCGGCTGGGCCTGGAGGAAGGGATTCGAGACGGCGGAGTGTGTGGTCCAGAACGTTCCGGGCCTTTTCGAGCACCCCGCTGGAAAACGGGGAGCCGCCCAGGATGCCGTTGGACCTGTAGCGGAAACAGGGAACGTAGTATTCCCCCACAGCGGCGAAGGCCCCGTTGTAACCTCCCGAGGCGTAGAACACCCAGTCGTTGCCCAGGGTGCGCTTGAGCCATTCGGTGGGTTCCATGGCCAAGCTGTTCCTGCACTGGATATGACGGATTTCACCGTTCAGGTTGAACTGGAAAATATAGGGGCCGGTCCGTATTTCATCGTAGATTCCATAGCGGACCGGATAGCTGACTTTCCTGTATCGGGTTTCCCCGGTGACGCCCAGAATCGCGGAAAGGTCTCCGAACTCGAAGACATCCATGGACGCTAACGTCAGTCGACGCCGGGAACGGTGTAGGTAGTGCAGGACCCGCTGGAGCAGGTTCTTTCGAGCTTGCCGGAGTCGGCGCTGCACGCCCTTGATCCGGAAGGCGACCCGGTCATGTTGAAGTTGGTCCGGCTCATCACCCGTTCAAAGGACTGACCGCCGCATTTGGGGCATTTCAGCTCGTCCTCGTCGTTTTTGCTCATCACGAGAAGCTCGATGAACTCTTCGCATTTCATACACTTGAACTCATAAATCGGCATAACCTGTCTCCCTTGAACGTCGATAAAAAAACAAAATCTTCTGGATAATTATCAGCACGTTGTTCCCATTGTCAAGGAAGGAAGACGGATCGTGCCGGACAATCGCTGCAACATGGTCATGGACCTTGACCATCGCTATCGGTATCGGTATCGGGATCGCTATCGGTATCGCGATCGAAGCGGTCTGAATATCGAATCCGAATCCGAATCCGAACCCGATGGTGTCAAAATGCCAAATCCTTCACCCTGAATCCAATTCTGAGCGCCGGCCCATTTTAGTGAACAGTTGTCAGGTATCATTCGTACGGAATTATTTTTTTATGATCGTGAATTATTCCTTGCGTCAAGCACCATCAGGTAATAATGTGACCTCCATCGAATATGGCCGAAGCCTCCACAAGGCCCCGCCTGGAATCGGCCAAGCCCTTAAAAACCTTGTCAATCAGCGCAGCATCGGATGTCCGCCATGATTCGTGACCATTATGTCCGGGAACTTGATTTGCTCCGGAATACCGCCCGTGACTTTGCACATGAAAATCCTGCTTTGGCCCCCATGCTCGGAGATCCCTGCCACGATCCCGATGTGGAGAGGCTTCTGGAAGGCGTGGCTTTTCTCACAGGAGCCATTCGCCAGAAAATCGAGGACGAATTTCCTGAAGTGGTCCACGATCTGCTTCGCCGGGTGTGGCCCCACGTGCTCAAGCCCCTTCCGTCGGCCACCCTTCTGGCCTTTTTTCCGGACCCCAAACTCAGCGAGCCCCGAACCGTGAAACGGGGAACGTTCGTCGATTCCGGGGTCGCCGGCGGGCAGGGCTGCCGTTTCAGGACCTGTGCCGATGTGGAGGTTCACCCTCTCGAAATCCGGGACGCATCGTGCATGAACCCACCGGGCCAGCGCCCCTGGATCAGGGTCTGTTTCGAACTGAAAAACCAGGACCTGGTTTCGTTCAGCGCCGACCGGCTGAGGCTCCACCTGGGCGGCCCATACCGGGAGGCCGCCCGGATTTTCCAGGTTCTGGTCCAGCACGTCCGGGATGTGGTGATCGGAACAGAGGAGGACGGGCCCCTGTTCAGGCCCGGTCTTTCCAGTCTTGCTCCCTGGGGATTCGCGGACGACGAGGCTCTGATACCCTGGCCTTCCCACGCTTTCGAAGGATTCCGGCTGATCCAGGAATATTTTCTCATGCCCGATAAATTTCTTTTCATCGAGCTGAAAAACCTTTCGGCCTGGACCCGGCGGCCCCCGTCCCGGTTCTTTTACCTGGACTTTGTCCTGGACAGGGTTCCGGAAGGCGTCCTGACCTGCGAGGCCCGGCATTTCGTCCTTTTCGCCACACCGGCGGTGAACGTGTATCCCCAGAACGCCAGCCCGGTGATCGTGGACCATGGGCGGACAGATTACCCGGTCCGGCCCGCCGAACATGAGAAAAGCAGCCGGATTTACTCCATCGAAAACGTCTGGGGGTATTTCGAAGGTCAGTCCGACGGGCTGGCCATTCCCGAATATCAGGGCCACCTGTCCCCGGAATCGCCCTGCGTTTACCGTGAGCGGCTGACCCTCCATCCCGTTCATGACCGGGTGGACGTGTCCGTTTCTCTGGCCTTTGCTCCCCGTAAACATGCACCGGTGCTGAAAAGTCTGGCCTTTGACGTGCTCGTCACCCAGGGTGAGGCCCCTGAGAAACTCAAAGCGGGGGAACTCTGGCACCTGCTGGCCGGGGCTCCGGAATCCGTGAGGGTGAAAAATTTGAGGAAGCCCACGGTTTCCCTCGTCCCGCCTTTGGGGTCACCGGCCCTGTGGCGGTTCATCTCCCTTTTCTCCCTGAATGTCCTGTCCCTGAAGCATGCCGACGATCTGAAGGCCCTGCTTTGTCTGTTCGTGTCACAGAATTCCAGGGACCGGCACAGCGTCCGGATGAACGAGCATAAGATCAGCGGCATCAGGGAGTACAGGCCCCGGCACACGGACCGCTTGATCAAGGGAACCCTGGTGCGGGGGCTGGAGGTGACCCTTGTGGTGTCGCAAAGCCATTTTGCGGGCATGGGGGATCTGGCCCTGTTCGGAACGGTGATGAGCCGTTTTTTTGGAATGTACTCGGCGATCAACACCTTCACCCGGCTCACCATCGAAGAAGCCGATACAGGAGAAACCCTGTGCTGGGAAGCGCGTATGGGAAGGACAGCCTTGTGACAGCCGAAGGTTTCATGGATGGAGAAATCCGGGACCGGGGGGCCGATCCGGTGTTGGACGATCTTCTGGACCGGACCCGCCATTACTCGTTTTTCCAGGTTCTGCGGGTTCTTGGACGGATTTTTGGCAGGGACGGCGACGGCAGTCCCGGTCTCAGGATACGGTCCCACCTGTCCCTGGGATTTCCCGGTTCCGGGGTGGAATCCCTGGACCAGGATGAACAGGGCGACATCACCCTTCTGACCAATATCCTGACCTTGTACGGTTCGGGCTCACCCCTCCCCACCTTCTACAGCGAAGACCTTTTTCCAGGTGAAGACCAGGCGGACCATCCGGTCCGGTCCGTGATCGACGTGGTGAACCAGAGGCTCCACACCCTTCTTTACAAGGGCTGGCAGAGGAGCCAGAGCGTGATCCGCATTGTGGAAACCGGGGACAGGGAACTGGCCCGGCGTTTTTCCAATCTGATGGGCCTGGATGAAAGCAGGCCCATCCCGGGTTTCAGACACCCGGGCATGCTTTTGCGGTACAGCGGGCTGTTCGCCATGACCGTCCGGTCTGCGTCGGGCCTCGAAACCCTGCTTTCGGACGCCCTGAGTGTCCCGGTCCGCATCGAGCAGATGATCGAACGGCGAATCCCCATTCCCCATGACCAGAGGGCGAGGCTTGGGGAAAATGTCCGGCTGGGAATGGATGCCTGTCTCGGGAAAAAGGCCAGGGACACCGGCGGGGCTTTCCGGATACACGTGGGTCCTCTGTCAACCGTGGACTACCTGAGGCTCGTGCCCGGAACGGACGGCCACGATCTTCTCCAGGCCTTGACCGGCCTGTATCTTTCCACGCCCCTGGCCTGGGATGTGGAACTCACCATGGCGGAGCATGAAAAAACAAGGACCGCCTGCCTGGGCAGGCGGCCGTTTGCAAGGCTGGGCCTGGACACCTGGATTTTTTCAGGAAAAGGGCCGGACACGTTCCGAACGCGCTTCACGTCCAAAGACATGTGAACTTTTATAGGAGAGGCCCCATGATAGCTGTTGGAATCAAGCCCCTGCTGGGGCGGTTGAACGAACACTGCCGAAAAAGCCTGGAAGCCTCGGCCGGCATGTGTGTGGCAAGGTCCCATTACGAAATCACCGTGGAGCATGTGATCCGGCAGATGGCGGACGAGCCGTCCAGCGACTTCGGCCTGATCTTAGGCCGCCACGGGGTGAACGTCCAGGTTCTGAAAAACCGGCTGAACACGGCGCTGGAGAATTTTTCCACGGGCAACAGCGCCAGGCCCGTGTTTTCTCCGCGTCTCATCGAATGGTACCAGGACGCCATGCTTGTCAGCTCGGTGGAGCTTGCCGAAAACCGGATCCGGTCAGGAGCCCTGCTTCTCGCCCTGCTGAACCGGTCGGCCCAGTTCGTCTGCGACACGGTGGGCGAATGCTTGAAGGCTCTGCCCAGGGAAAAGATCCTTGAGGGTTTTTGTGATCTTGCGGAATCTTCGGTGGAGCAAGACCGGCCCCAGGCAGCGGAGAGAAAAAAATCCCAAGGGGACAGCGCCCTTGAGACCTACGGCGAGGATGTGACGGAAAAAGCCCGGCAGGGCCTGATCGACCCGGTGTTCGGCCGGGACCAGGAAATCCGGCAGGTGGTGGACATCTTCGCCAGGAGACGGAAGAACAACCCCATCCTGGTGGGCGAACCCGGGGTGGGAAAAACGGCCGTGGTGGAAGGTCTGGCCCTCCGGATCGTCCAGGGGGACGTTCCGGATTTTTTGAAGTCCGTGCGCCTGGTGAACCTGGACCTGGGGCTTCTCCAGGCCGGGGCCGGGGTCAAAGGGGAATTCGAAAACCGCCTGAAAAAAATCATCGGGGACGTCCGGAATTCTCCAGAACCCGTGATTTTGTTTATCGACGAGGCCCACACCCTGGTCGGGGCCGGGGCCTCGGCCGGGGGAAGCGACGCGGCCAACCTGCTGAAACCGGCCCTGGCCCGGGGGGAACTCCGGACCATCGCGGCCACCACCTGGAGCGAGTACAAACGGTACTTTGAAAAAGACGCAGCCCTGACCCGGCGTTTCCAGCTTGTCCATTTGGAAGAGCCGTCGGTCGAGGACACCATCCTGATCTTGAGGGGCTTGAGGAAACACTACGAAAAAGCCCACGGTGTGGTGATCCGGGACGACGCTGTGAGGGCCGCCGCCGAACTTTCCAGCCGCTACATTTCAGGCCGATACCTGCCGGACAAGGCCATCGACCTTCTGGACACCGGCGCGGCCCGGGTGAAAGTCCAATTGACCGGCCGGCCAAGTGCCATAGAAAACACCGAGAGCCTTCTTCAGGCCTGTGTCCGGGAACAGGAAGCCCTGCTGCGGGACACGATGTACGGGGGAAGCGCCGATAGCGGGCAACTGGAAACGCTGGCATCGCGTATCGAAGCCCTTACCCGTGAGCGGGACCACCTGATCGAAGGGTGGCAGAGGGAAAAAGCCCTGGTCCACACGCTGGTTGAGCTCAGACAAAAGCTTTACGCCGGTGAAAATCCGGCATGTGAAAACGGCAACGGGGACCCAGCCGGCGACCTGAAACGGGCGATCGGCGACCTGACACAAGAGCTGAACCAGGCCCAGGCACAAACGCCCCTGGTCAGCTTTGAGGTCGAACCCCAGACCATCGCCCGGGTGGTGTCGGACTGGACCGGCATCCCTTCGGGCCAGATGATGCATGACGAAGCCCGGCGCCTGATGGACATGGAAACATGTCTCAAAGAGCGGGTGAAAGGCCAGGACCAGGCCCTTTCGGAGATTAGCCGGATCATCCGGGCCTCCAAAACAGGCCTCAGGGATCCGGCACAGCCCCTGGGCGTTTTTCTGCTCACCGGCCCCAGCGGGGTGGGCAAGACGGAAACGGGTCTGGCCACGGCCGAGCTTCTTTTCGGAGGCGAGCGGTTCACCGCCACCGTGAACATGAGCGAGTTCCAGGAAAAGCACACGGTCAGCCGCCTGATCGGATCGCCTCCGGGCTACGTGGGATACGGGGAAGGGGGCGTGCTCACCGAAGCCGTCCGCCAGAGGCCCTATTCGGTGGTTCTCCTTGACGAGGCGGAAAAAGCCAACCCCGAGGTGCTGAACCTGTTCTACCAGGTTTTCGACAAGGGGGTTCTGGCCGATGGCGAAGGCCGGAACATCAGTTTCAGAAACTCGGTGATCTTCATGACAAGCAACCTGGGGGCGGATGCCATCACCCACGCCTTCCGGGAAAACCCCGAATTGGGCTCCGATGAGGTTTCATCCCTGGTCCGACCCGTTCTGGCGGCCCATTTCAAACCGGCCCTCCTGGCCCGCATGACGGTGGTGCCTTTCCGGCCCCTTTCCCGGGACACCCTGAAAGACATCGTGGCCATGAAACTATGCCGCGTGGCCGACCGGCTCACTCAGGCCCACGCTGTGAGTCTGGTTTTCGACAGGGAGGTGGAAACCGATCTCACCGAACGTTGTCTCGAATCGGACAGCGGGGCCCGGAATATCGACCATCTTCTGGCAGGAACCCTTCTGCCCCTGGTGTCCCAGGCTGTCCTGGACGGTCTGAGCCGGGGAGCCCTGCCGCCTGACATCCGGATCGTGTCAGACGGCCGGGGCGGGTTTGAGATCGGTGCGGAAAAGAAGGGGCGGAAAAAGCGGCGGTCAAACAAAACTACTCTTCGGTGACGTACCGTTCAAAGGCGTCGATGAAACCTAAAATGTCATCCACGATGCAAAGGTCCGAAACGTTGAAGATCGCCGCGCAGGGGTCGGAATTGATGGAGACCACATAGCCCGAGCCGTTCATGCCCGCGATATGCTGGGTCGAGCCTGAAATCCCGCAGGCGATGTACACGGGAGGCGCCACCGTGGCCCCGGTGATTCCCACCTGGTAGCGGTACTCCAGCCAGCCCATGTCGATGAGGGGCCGGCTTCCGGCCACGGCCGAATTGGGGAAAAGGGCGGCGAAACGGCGGATGGATTCGAGGTTTTCCGGCGCGCCGATGCCCCGGCCCGCAGCCACGATCACACTGGCCTGGCCCAGTTTCGACGAGGATTCCCTGGTTTTTTCCACGCCAATCATCCGGATTTTCCCCGCTTCCACGGCCAGGGTTTCCCGCCGGATCTCTCCGGCTGGTGTGGCACTGGTATCCGCCGGCATCAGTCCGGGCTGGACCATGATCACCGCCTGGTCCGTGTCCGGCCTGACCAGGGCGTTGAACTGGCCGCCGCAGATGCTCCTGGAAAAAACAAACGATCCCTGGCCGTCGTCGGAGACCCGGTTCACGGCGCTGACACAGGCCGCACCCAGGCGGATTGCCAGGGCCGGGGCGTAATCACCGCCTTCGGCGCTGTGGGCGCAGAGGATATACCGGGGCTTCAGGGTTTCCGCCGCCTGGGCTGCGGCCTGCTTCCGGATGTCCCCGGTGATCCATTCGGAGCCCGATACGGTCAGGGCCAGGACATCGAGCCCCGTATCAGCGGCGATGGTCTTTGCCGCCTCTTCCGGTGAAACCCCGATGACCAGCACAAGGACGCCTTGTCCTGATTTCCCGTCCATCTGTCTGCCCAGGGAGGACAGTTCGAAGGTCACGGGTTTCGGGCTGTTTCCGTCTGTTTCGGCTATGATGAGAATGGTTTTCATAAGCTCCTCGTTAGTTCAGAATGTTTTTCTGACGTAGAATCCGGGCAAGTTCCCGGACTTTTTCATCCCGCCCGCCTTCGACCATCAGACCTGCCCTCTGTTTTTCAGGCAGCCTGACCTGGACGCAATGCTGGCGTGACGGGCCCGGCTCCGTTTTCACGGTCTCCATGGCTTTGTCTGCGGCCCTCAGGACTTTGGACAAACTGGGGTAACGCGGGGTGTTGATGCCGGCCTGAATGGTCAGCACGCAGGGGAGTTCCGCCTCGATACGCTGGCGGACGCCGCCTTCCAGTTCGCGTTTCAGCTGAAGCCGCCTTACGTCTCCGTCGAGCAGGAGTTCCACCACCGACGTCACGCAGGGAAATCCCAGCATTTCCGCCACCATCTGGCCGGTCTGGGACTGCATCAGGTCTTCGGACATGACCCCGGCAAGAATCAGGTCGTAGGCTCCTTTTCCGGCCTGCTCCGCAATAAGGGCCGCCACAGCCGACGGGTCATGGCAGACCGCGTCGTCGGTCATAAGATGGAAGCCTTCATCCGCTCCAAGGCCGTAGGCCCTCCGGATCACTTCCTTGGCCCTGTCCGGCCCCAGGGACATCACGTCCACCCGTGTTTCCGGGTGACGGTCCTTGATCAGCAGGGCTTCTTCCAGGGCGTATTCGTCGAAACGGTTCATCTTATAGACCGTGACAGGACTCCGGGTGATGTTGGTTCCTGCCGGGTCGATGTCCGTTGCCGCCTCGGTCTGGGGAACCTGTTTGATGAGAACGAGAATGTTCATGGCTGGCCTCTTTTACCTTGTCTTGGAACAGGCCGGGGCGGAGCGGCTCCTCGCCTGGGTCTCCGCCCGGATCTGTCCGGTTCGTGGATCATTTTTCTAAGCCTGGGAAAAAAATAACCCAGGACCGGGAAAAGATCAAGCCAAAAAGCGAACGTTCGTTCTTTTTTTTGTTGACAGACGACACACGGCCCGCTACTATGGGCCAGACATGAAGGAAACAACCAGAAACGGTATGACAAACGGCGGGAAAAACCAACCATGAGCACACTCTGGATCATTCGACACGGCCAGGCCTCTTTCGGGGATGTGAACTACGACAAGCTCTCCGATCTCGGGCAGGCCCAGAGCCGGATTCTCGGGCGGTTTCTCCGGCAGACCGGGGTTTCGTTCCACAGCGCTTTTACCGGGGACATGCGCCGCCAGACTGAAACGGCGGACCTGGTTCTCGGCGAAATGGCCGGAGACGGGGCGCCGCTTTCCACGGTCTCTGACCCGGCCTTCAACGAATACGACCACCACGGTATCATCACGGCCCTTCTGCCCGGTCTTCTCGACGACGAACCGGAGATGGGCGACGTTCTGCCCCATATCCTGAAAGACAACCGCAAGTTCCAGAAGATGTTCGTAAAAATCGTGGACCGCTGGATTTCCGGGAAGTATCCGACCCCGGGCGCCGAATCCTTCCGGTCTTACGTGGACCGGGTGGAAAAAGGTCTTGTCCGGGTGGCGGAATCGGCGGAGGAACGCTCGGTGGTCGGAATCTTCACCTCGGGCGGCGTGGTGAGCGTGGCCATGAAAGCCGCCCTGGGTCTTACGGACCAGGAGGCCATCCGCCTGAGCTGGTGGGTGAAAAACACCGCCGTCACCGTGCTGGACTGGCGGAAAGGACGGTTCAACCTGACGGGTTTCAACCATCTGAGCCACCTGGACATGGAACGGCGGCCGGAGCTTTTGACGTACAGATAAAAAGTAGCGAAACAAGCGAAACAATAAACGGAGGAAACTATGGATTTCAGCGTATCACCCAAGATGCAGACCATCATCGGCATGATCAACGAATTTGTGGACAAGGAACTGATTCCCCTGGAGGCGGAGTTCATCACCCAGGATTTCCGCGCCATGCTGCCCGTTCTCAGGGAAAAACAGGCCATGGTGAAGAAAATGGAGCTCTGGGCCCCCAACTTCCCCAAAGACGTGGGCGGCATGGGCCTCAGTCTTCTGGAGCACGGCCTTGTGTCCGAAGCTTTGGGCCGTTCACCCCTGGGCCACTTCGTGTTCTGGTGCCAGGCTCCGGACGCGGGCAACGTGGAACTTCTCCACATGTTCGGAACCCCGGAGCAGAAAGAACAGTACCTGCGGCCCCTGGTGGAAGGCAAAATCCGCAGCTGTTTTTCCATGACCGAGGTGGACATGCCCGGCTCCAACCCCGTGATGATGGAAACCACCGCGGTGAAAGACGGGGACGACTACGTGATCAACGGTCATAAATGGTACACCACCGCCGCTGACGGCGCCGATTTCGCCATTGTCATGGCCGTGACCAACCCCGACGCCCCGACCTATCTCCAGGCCAGCATGATCATCGTTCCCACCAACACCCCGGGTTTCAACCTGGTCCGGAACATCCCGGTCATGGGACACGAGGGCAGCGACTACGCCAGCCACGGTGAAATCCTGTACCAGAGCTGCCGCGTTCCCCAGAAAAATTTGCTGGGTCCCGAAGGCCACGGTTTCGCCCTGGCCCAGGAACGCCTGGGGCCGGGACGCATCCACCACTGCATGCGTTGGCTGGGAATCTGCAAACGCTCCTTCGACCTGATGTGCGCCAGGGCCAACAGCCGGGTGATCCGTCCTGACGGCGCCACCTTAGGGTCCACCCAGATCGTCCGCCAGTGGATCTCCGATTCGGCGGCGGAAATCGAGGCGGCCCGTCTCCTGGTCCTCAAGGCGGCCTGGGAAATCGACAACGTGGGCGCGAAAGACGCCCGTGACCACATCTCCATGATCAAGTACCTGGTGGCCAACACCATGATGCGGGTCATCGACCGGGCCCTCCAGGTCCACGGCGGCCTGGGCATGACCGATGACACGGTGATCGCCTACTTCTACCGCCATGAACGCGGGGCGCGGATCTACGACGGAGCGGACGAGGTCCACAAGATGGCCCTTGCCAAGCGCATTCTGAAAACGTATGAAGGTAAGATCGTAAAATAACGCCTAAACCTATGACGGACCCATCATGACGTATTCGGAATTCAAACGGAAAATCAGCGACTCCAAGGAAGACATCTGCCGGGAGGTGTACCAGAAGAACCAGGACAGCATCCGGATCAAGAAAGAGAAAACCGCGGTCAAGAACTTCGAGAAGATTTTTGACGCGGTTTTCAAGATCTCCTACTCCAAGGGTTTCCAGGCCATGAGCATGCGGGACCTGAGCCGGGAAACGAACCTCAGCATGGGGGCCCTTTACGGCTACTTCACCAGCAAGGACGAACTCCTGGGCATCATCCAGCGCCAGGGAAGGACCATGGTGAAACGGGTGCTGGAAGAAAGCCAGATCGACAAGGACGAACCCATGGAACGTCTTGCCGCCGTGATCTCCGCCCACATCTACCTGAGCGAAGTGGCGAGACCCTGGTTTTTCTTCACCTTCATGGAAGCACGGAACCTGTCCGAAGAGGAACTGAAAGCCGTCCAGGACATGGAATCCTACACGGAAAAGATCCTGGTGGACATCCTTGAAGACGGTGAAAACAAGGGGGTTTTCAGAAAAGGAAACCACCCCCTTACCGCCAGCATCATCAAGGCCATGCAGCAGGACTGGTACCTGAAACGCTGGAAGTACAAGAAACGGAACATTTCCGTGGACGATTACGCCGCCTACGTCGTGGATTTCGTCAGATCGTTCTGCCTGAAAGACCCGGCGGAACATCATTGATTATATGGAGAAAACCATGGATTACAACGACAAAGCCAAAGAGATACGAAAAGGCGAGGAGCTGGACATCAAGGTCCTCGAAGCCTACCTCAAGGACACCATTCCCGGTCTTTCGGGTTCCCTTGAGATACAGCAGTTCCCCAGCGGGTTTTCCAACCTCACCTACCTGATCAACGTGGGGGCCACGGAAATGGTCTTGAGACGCCCGCCCATCGGGGCCAACATCAAATCGGCCCACGACATGGGCCGGGAATTCCGGATTCTTAGCGCCCTGCGCCCGGTCTACCCGTACTGCCCCAAGCCCCTGGCCTACACCGAAGACCCGGCGGTCATGGGCTGTCCGTTCTACGTGATGGAACGGATTCCCGGCATCATCCTCCGGAAGAACCTGCCCAAGGGCATGGACTTTTCCGCGGACCAGATGAAAAAACTCTGCGAAAAACTCCTGGACGTCCATGTGGAGCTTCATTCCATCGACGTGAAAGGTGTAGGGCTCGATAACCTGGGCAAACCCGAGGGTTTCGTGAAACGCCAGGTGGACGGCTGGAGCGAGCGCTACCGCAAAGCCCGGACCCCGGACGCCCCGGATTACGAGCAGGTCATGGGCTGGCTGGCGGACAAGATGCAGAAAGACACGGACAAGCCCACCATCGTCCATAACGACTACAAGTTCGACAACGTGGTGCTGGACAGCCAGAACCCCATGAACATCGTCGGCGTTCTGGACTGGGAAATGGCCACCTACGGGGATCCCCTCCTGGACCTCGGCAACTCCCTGGCCTACTGGGTGGAAAAGGGCGACCCCGACGAAGTCCAGATGATCCGCATGATGCCCACCAATGCCGACGGGGCCCTCACCCGGAACGAGCTGATCGCCCGCTACGGCGAAAAGACGGGCCGTGACATGAGCGCCATGGATTTCTACCTGTGCTTCGGCCTGTTCCGTCTGGCCGTCATCGCCCAGCAGATCTACAAACGGTACTACGAAGGGGTCACCAAGGACGAACGCTTCGCCCTTCTCATCGTGGCGGTCCAGGTTCTGGAACGGCAGGCCAAAACGATCATCGAGAATTCCAAACTCTAACGGAAGAAAACGGAGGAACTATGGTTGTTGTCGCGAAATTGACGGCCCTCGAAGGCAAAGAAGCCGACATGGAAAAAGCCTTGACCGACATGGTGGCCCTGGTGGCGGAAGAACCGGGAACCCTGGTCTATACCCTTCACAAAGACCAGAACAACCCCCGGGTGTTTTTATTCTACGAAAAGTACAAGGACATCGAAGCTCTGGGTTTCCATAGCGCCACACCGTATTTCAAGGAGCTGTTCAAAACCCTGAAACCCCTACTCGATGGAAAGCCGGAAATCGCCATGTACAGCGAGATCGCGGGTATATAGCAGAAACAGCATCTTTTGACCTGATACGGCGTTCTCGGAATTTTTCAATCCTCGACGTAGCGCTGCTACGCCTCCGGTTGAAAAATTCCTGCGGCCTTGTCTCAGGCCAAAATCTGCCGTTTCAGAGTTGCGCGGAGAGGGTGAAGTTTTTCGTGTCTCACTCAATCCGACCAGCGAATTTGACAATCAGGTTACGATGACAACGCGAGCGTCCCATGGCCCAAAACCTGTTTGTCAAACTTTTCAAAAG
>CAZWTY010000031.1:0-42180 GCA_964637565.1 uncultured Desulforapulum sp. | reverse complement strand
GTCCTCGACCTGAGCTGCCGGAAAAAAGGCGACGATTACCTGGTGGTCACCAACCGCTGGCAGACCTTCACCCGGGAAAAAGTCAATTTCGACCTTCTGGACGATCTTTCCTCGTACTGCTCGGAATTTTTGATCCACGCCGTGGATGTGGAAGGGATGTGCCGGGGTATCGAAACGCCCCTGGTGGAACTTTTGGGCCGCTGGGCCGGGATTCCCGTGACCTACGCCGGCGGGATACGGTCCATGGACGATATCAGGACCATCGCCGACCTGGGACAGGACCGGATCGACTACACCGTGGGCAGCGCCCTGGACATCTTCGGGGGAAATTATCTGAAATACGGGGATCTGGTCCGGTTGACCCAGAACAGCCGGTCCTGAAAGGCCGCCTCACACCACGGCTTTCACCATGGATCGGATGGACCCCACCAGGAAAACAAGGCTCCAGACCAGGGCGATGACCAGGACGACCAGGGCCGCCACGCCGTCGGTGATGCTCACCAGAAAACCCGGAACGATCCCGTGGCAGAACCCCACAATGATTCCCGCCAGGATCGACGAAAGCATGATCAGCACCAGGCCCTTGTTTTCCAGAAAACGGGGATGGGACAGAACGAGAAGCACGGCCACGGCCAGCTTGAGGGTCATGATGAAGGCCAGAATCACCCGGGCTGTGTTTGTGTCGAAATGGGCGTACATGGCCAGATAGGCCAGGGTGCCGAAAACCGGGGCGATCAGGAGACCGATCATCAAAAAGACCCGGGCCAGGGCCAGAAAAAGGCCGCCAATGCAGGCCAGGATCATCAGAACCGAGACCACCAGGGTGACAATGCCCTGGACCCTTCCGTGAATCCTTTCGGGAACAAACAGGGCCAGACACATCAGAACCACCGTGAACAGCACCAGGGCGTCGAACACCGCCAGGGTGGGGATGCCCATGCCCGGAGCCGCGGCCCCGCTGGCCGCCAGGGCGCTGGCGGCTTTGATACTTCCCAGCCCCAGAACAGCGGCAGACCCGGCCTCGAAGATCACGGTGATCCCCATGAGGATCACCGCAAGAAAGAACAGGGGTTTTCTCAGCTCGTCCAGCATGGCAGCTCCTTTTATTATGAAATCAGAAAGCTCCGAACCGGCAGTTTTTGATTTTGACGCCCAGGGTTTCACAGACGCAGCCCACGTCCACCTTACCCGCCTTGAGCGACTCGGCGATGCGGAACACGTCGGCGCAGCCTATCACACCGCCGTTCACGGCCTCTTCCACGGCTTTGACAAATTTCGGGTCCGGGTTGTCCAGTTTTTCCACCCGCCGTTTTTTTCCGGGCCCATAGCCGAAAAGACCGATCTGGCACTGGACAAGATGGACGCCGCACAGGTCGGCGTAGTGCCCGATATCGGCTTCTGAAACATGGAATTCCCGGGCCAGCCGGAAGGCCAACGCACAACTCAGCTGTCCATCGGGGGTTTGTTGGACGAACCGTTCACGAAGGGTTTCATCCGGCGAAAAATCGTCGGGCAAGGTCTTGTTTCTGCGTGTCATTTTTACCGTATTCCCAAGGATTTCAGAAAGGGTTTCATCTTGAACTATCATGACCGGTCTGGTATTCTGTCAAATCCCGTCGCCTTTGGCAAAATGTTTTTTGGCCTTTGGACGGAACATTGAATCCCATGGGTTTCCATGGCGCCGGACAGGATTGATTTTAACAGAAAAAAGACGAGACCATGCCCTTTTCCAGGAACAGAAAAAAAACACGGCGGATTCTTGTGGGCGGCGTACCCGTCGGGGGCATGACCCCCATCGCCGTGCAGTCCATGACCAACACCAAGACCCAGGATGTGGCCGCCACCGTGGCCCAGATCCGGCGGCTTGAAGAGGCGGGCTGCGAGATCATCCGGGTGGCCGTGCCCGACGAAGAGGCGGCCGCCGCCGTTTCAGACATCAAGAAACAGATCACCATCCCCCTGATCGCCGACATCCATTTCGACTACCGCCTGGCCATCGCCTCGGCCAAGGCCGGAGCCGACGGCCTCCGAATCAACCCCGGAAACATTGGCGGCCGGGAGAAAGTGAAAGCCGTGGTGGACTGCGCCCGGGATCTGGGCCTTCCCATCCGCATCGGCGTGAACTCGGGCTCCCTGGAACAGGACATCCTGGACGCCCACGGCGGCGTGACGCCGGAAGCCATGGTGGAAAGCGCCATGCGGAACATCGAACAGCTGGCCGAGCTGGATTTCCACAACCTCAAGGTGTCCCTCAAAGCCTCGGATGTTTACCGGACCCTGGCCGCCTACAGGCAGCTTTCAGCCCGGGTGGACTACCCGCTCCACGTGGGGGTCACCGAAGCGGGCTCCCTTTTTCCGGGCATCGTGAAATCCTCCCTGGGCATCGGCATGCTTCTGGCCGAAGGCATCGGCGACACGATCCGGGTGTCGTTGACCCGAGACCCCGAAGACGAGATCCGGGTGGCCTACGACATCCTGAAAGCCCTGGACCTCCGGCGGCGCGGGCCTGAAATCGTATCCTGCCCCACCTGCGGGCGGACCAACATCGATCTCATCGGCCTGGTGGACAAGGTGGAGCTGGCGCTGAAAACCTGCCGGAAACCCTTGAAAATAGCCATCATGGGCTGTGTGGTGAACGGACCGGGAGAAGCCCGGGAGGCGGACATCGGCGTGGCCGGAGGAAACGGGATCGGCATCCTGTTCGCCAAAGGCAAGATCCTCCGGAAATGCCCGGAAGAACGGCTTATCGACGAGCTGCTCGCCGAAATCGAAAAAATGTAATTCGGATTTTAAAAAATGAATGCCTCCGGCGGCCCTGCCGGGAGCCAAACTTTTGAAAAGTTTGACCAACAGATATGAAAAATACTGAAAGGACTGTTATGACGAAAAAGGTGCAAACCGCCATCGAACCCACCCGCCAGGAAGATTACCCCCAGTGGTACCAGCAGGTGGTCAAGGCATCGGAAATGGCCGAAAACTCCCCTGTCCGGGGCTGCATGGTCATCAAACCCTGGGGATACGCGATCTGGGAAAACATCTCCCGGATTTTAGACGACATGTTCAAGGAAACCGGGGTGAAGAACGCCTATTTCCCCCTGTTCATCCCCTTGAGCTTTCTTGAAAAGGAAGCCGAGCACGTGGAAGGCTTTGCCAAGGAATGCGCCGTGGTCACCCATCACCGTCTGGAAGCCGGACCTGAAGGCGGTCTGGTTCCCGCCGGCCCCCTCGCCGAACCTCTGGTGGTGCGTCCCACCTCGGAAACCATCATCGGGGATTCCTTCGCCAAATGGGTCAACAGCTACAGGGACCTGCCCGTTCTGATCAACCAGTGGGCCAACGTGGTGCGCTGGGAAATGCGGACCCGAACGTTCCTGAGAACCAGCGAATTCCTCTGGCAGGAAGGCCACACGGCCCACGCCACCAGCGAAGAAGCCGAGGCGCGGACCCGGATGATGCTGGATGTCTACACGAGGTTCGCCGAAGAGTACCTGGCCATGCCGGTGATCAAGGGGGAGAAGACCCCGTCCGAACGCTTCCCCGGCGCCGTGGACACGTTCTGCATCGAAGCCATGATGCAGGACCGCAAGGCCCTCCAGGCCGGAACCTCCCATTTTCTCGGCCAGAACTTCGCCAAAAGCTCGGACATCCGCTTCCAGACAGCCCAGGAAACGGAAGAGTTCGCCTGGACCACGTCCTGGGGCGTGTCCACCCGTCTGATCGGCGGGCTGATCATGACCCACGGCGACGACGACGGCATTGTCCTGCCGCCCCGTGTGGCCTCGGCCCATGTGGTGCTGCTGCCCATTTTCAGAAAACCCGAAGAGCGTGACCTGGTGATGACCTTCACCGAAAACCTGGCCCGGGACCTGCGCTCCGTGTCCTACCACGAACGGAAGATCACCGTTGAAATCGACAGCCGGGAGATCGGCGGAACCCGGGGCTGGGACTGGATCAAGAAAGGCATTCCCCTGCGGGTGGAAATCGGCCCCCGGGACATCCAGGAAAACGCCGTGTTCGTGGCCCGACGGGATCGGTCCCACAAGGAAAAACAGTCGATCAAACGGGATGATTTCGTGGGCGGCATCGGGGCGATCCTCGACGACATCCAGAAAAGCCTCTTCGAAAAGGCTCTGGCCCTTCGGACCGAACACACCGTCAAGGTCGACGGCAAAGACGCGTTCTACAGCTTCTTCACCCCGGCCAACCCGGACAAACCGGAGATTCACGGGGGCTTCGCCCATTCCCACTGGTGCGGTTCGGCGGACTGCGAAAAAGAGATCAAAACCGATCTCAGCGTGACGATCCGCTGCATCCCCCTGGACGCCCCGGAAGAGCTGGGGGCCTGCGTTTACTGCGGAAAACCCAGCGGAAGACGGGTGATTTTCGCCAAATCTTACTGATCAGCCTCTATACAGAGGCGGTCGGATGGTTTATAGTAATGTATCTGCCGAAGGGGCCGGGTCTAAGGCCTGAGCCCCGAGGCTGTACTGTGTGTTCAGGGGCTTTGGTCAGATGATTCGAATCAACGACGTTCTCGACAGAATTCTCGACTACAATCCGGATGCGGATCTGGATGTGGTCCAGCGGGCCTATATCTATTCGGCCCGGGTCCATGACGGCCAGATCCGTCTGTCGGGAGAGCCTTATCTGACCCATCCCCTGGAGGTGGCGGGCATCCTCACCGAGCTGAAACTCGACGTGGAAAGCATCGCCGCCGGTCTTCTCCACGACGTGATCGAGGACACCCACGCCACGGACGAGGATATCCGCAACATGTTCGGACCCGGTGTCCAGCACATCGTGTCCGGGGTGACCAAGCTGAGCAAGCTCTCGTTCCAGCGCTCCGAGGAACGCCATGCCGAAAGCATCCGGAAGATGATCCTGGCCATGGCCGACGATATCCGGGTCGTTCTGATCAAGCTGGCCGACCGCCTGCACAACATGCGGACCCTCCATTTCCACAAGAAGCCCCAGAAAATCCAGGAAATCGCCCAGGAAACCTTCGACATCTACGCCCCCATCGCCGCCCGCCTGGGGATCTACTGGATCAAGAAGGAGCTGGAAGACACATCGTTCAAATACCTCCAGCCCGAAGAGTACGAACGGATCGTCCAGCTGGTCTCCAAGGACCAGGCCGAGAGGGAAAAATCCATCGAGAGAATCCGGCAGCAGATCCTCCAGAAAATCGAGGAGGCCGGTCTCAAGGGACAGGTTCTGGGCCGTTACAAGCAGTTTTTCAGCATCTACAACAAGATGGTGAAACAGAATCTCAACTTCGAGGAAGTCTACGATCTCATCGCCTTCCGGATCATCCTGTCCACCATCCCGGAATGCTACACGGCCCTGGGCGTCATGCACAACACCTGGCAGCCCATTCCGAAAAAATTCAAGGACTACATCGGCGTTCCCAAGCCGAACCGCTACCAGTCCCTTCACACCACCGTGATCGGCCCCGAAGGGGAGCGCATCGAAATCCAGATCAGGACCCACGATATGGACCAGGTGGCCCGGTCAGGCATCGCGGCCCACTGGTCGTACAAGGAAGGCAAGGCCTACGACCATCATTCCGGAGAGACCTACGCCTGGATCCAGAACCTGGTGGAAAACCAGGCCAATTCCAGCAGTCCCGAAGAGTTCATGGAAAACGTGCGCATTGACCTGTTTCCCGACGAGGTCTATGTGTTCACACCCCGGGGCGACGTGATGTCCCTGTCCAAAGGGGCCACCCCGGTGGATTTCGCCTACGCCATCCACACGGAAATCGGCAACCAGTGCACCGGCGCCAAGGTCAACGGCAAAATCGTTCCTTTGACCTACGAACTGAAAACGGGCGACACCTGCGAGGTGGTGGTGACCAAGGGACACACCCCGAGCAAAGACTGGCTCCAGTTCGTGAAAACCGTGAAAGCCCGGAGCAGGATCCGTCACTGGATCAAATCCCAGGAACACGAACGAAGCCTGTCCCTTGGAAAAGAGCTGTGCGAAAAGACCTTCCGCAAGCACAGCCTGAATTTCAACAAGCTTTACTCGAGTCCGGAAATGGAAGAGGCGGCCCGGGCTTTTGGCCTGAAAAACGTCGACGAGCTGATCATCAACGTGGGGTACGGCAAGCTGACCCCTGTGCAGATCGTCCACCGTTTCAAGGAGCCGGACAAGGAAAAGGACGCGTCGATCCTGGAGCGGCTGATCGGGCGGTCTAAAAAGAAGAAGAACGTGGACGGAGTCATTGTCCGGGGCATCGACGACATCCTGATCCGTTTCGGAAAATGCTGCCAGCCCGTGCCCGGCGATCCCATCGTGGGCTACATCACCCAGGGCCAGGGTGTCACGGTCCACCGGGCCAGCTGCCCCCACGCTCTCACCGTCAACCCCGAACGCATCGTGTCCGTGGTCTGGGCCAACCAGCCCAAGGACACCTTCCCTGTGGAAGTCCTGGTCACATCCTACGACCAGATGGGACTTCTCGCCGAAATCACCGCCAACATCAGCAAAAACGGCGCCAACATCCTCACCGCCAGCACCCAGGCCCGGGACGACCAGCTCTACGACAGCCAGTTCACCCTGGCCGTCCAGGACATCGAGCACCTGAAACGGGTGATGGCCTCCCTCAAGAAACTCAAATTCGTCAAGACTGTGACCCGCATCTCCCGGTAAAATGGTGGATGCTTTTCGTCAACCAAACCGCTAAAAAGCTAAATCCCCAAAGTTAAAGGTTGAATTCATAGGCAAGGGATGCGGTGCAGCCGACTCGCTCGCAAACCCAGCGCGTGGTGAACGCGTCCCTTGAATTTCCGGCTGGAACCAGACGCATGTACGAGCCGCAGTCCGGACAGAAGGGAGAGCTTTCATCCAGGAAAGGCTCACCCGTTACAGGATGGGGATCCTGGTCCCAGAGACCGGGCTCCTTGAGAAACGGACGCCTGTGACGGCTGACAAGGGACAGGATCGCCACCCCGTCGATCAAAACCACAGGCCCGGTTCGGGCAAGGCGAAGGGCTCCTCTTGTGAAAAGACCGGTGCCGATGACCATTCCCCTTTCCGCGCCTTCGGTGAACAAGCCGGTCATGAACTGGCGGATATCCCTTGACCCCACACGTTTCTTTCGGGTCAACAACACCAGGGTCACCCGGCTGTTGCTGACGAACCTGAAGGATCTGACAGATTCCCTGTCTGGTTTTTCCGGATTAAGCAGGGTGTATCCCATACGCCGAAAAGCTCCGACCACCGTCTGAAAAAACTCACGATCACCCAGGGCGTTCATGGCTTTCAGCGCCGGTTCGCGGTCCATCACGGATTGGAGATGGCGTGATTTTTTCACGAAAAGTCCAAAGGAAACAAGATACGCCAGGGCCATCAGAACAAAAAGCCCTCCAGAAAACAAGAACCTGTGGAGCGTGGAAGAAGAAGGCCAGGTCAGCCCGCTGAAAAAAACAAGGGCCACCGTGGCCAGAGGCAGACCGGGAACAAAGGATAATGAAATAGTCTGGGGATTCAGTTTGTCTGTCATCGCGTCCTCGTAAACAGGATCGTTTGAAATTCTCGTGGAGAGGCCCTCTGTCAGAATGATGTATGGTTCTTGAGGAACAGGCGTTCGGGGTATCTGTATAGAGGCTTGTCCTTGTCGAAATGAAGGGTAAAGGACAGCCAGGTTTCATTCGTTCCGCGAACCGACGGGGTTTTCCGAAAATCGAGAACATCCAGGCCCAGCCGGCTGAACAGCATCCTGAGGTCTTCCTCGCTCCAGAGAAAAAAACGCCTCGCCTCGGTGTCGAAGGATTCGCCCTCGCCCATCTTGAGGGAAACGTAGACCACGCCTTTTCCGTCAAGGGCGTACAGGGCGTTGTCCAGGGCCGATTCCACAAGGGCCTGGGGAAGATGAACCAGGGATGCTGAAAAAAGGAGCCCCTGCACACGGAATGAGGAAAAATCGTAGGAAAGAAAATCTCCTTCGATCACCGGGCAGTCGGAATGATCCCGGGCCATCTGGGCGAGAATCGGGGAACGTTCGAAACCCATGGGGCGCAACCCCCTGTTTTTCAGCCAGAGAAGATCGCGGCCCGACCCGCAGCCAAGATCGAGAACCGAGTCCCCTTTTTTCAGGCGGGACACGAAAGGCAGCAGAAACGAGGAAGAGTCAAGACGGGCTGTTTTTTTGAAATAGGCCTGGGCTTGTTCGTTGTAATACGTCCGGTCGTCGACAAACTTGTGCATGGCGCAAAAATCCTTTGAGTGATCGGGCCACCCGGTTCAGTTGGTTTCTGAATGCAGTTTTTGCGCACGTTTGGAGTAAAACGTCATCTGATCCGCCTGACCGCTCAACCCCCGGGATCACATGTGAAGGGACATTCTCACGATATTCGTAAGAATCGGCCACAAACTATAAGATAAGGTATACCTTGTCAACAGGTTTGACACGGGCAAGTAAAATTCATGCGCCTTAGGCGTATAAGTATTTATCACAATCGGGGTGAAACAAAGTGGTTATTGGGGGAATAAATTTTCGATTGGAAGAATGGTAAAACCAGATGCACGGGATGTTGATTTTTGTGGGAAAACCCTGTCCCCGGAGGGCCAGGGTTTTCCCATGACAGCGTTACTGACCGGCCGGGGCCGCAGGTGCGGGTTCTGCCGGAGCGGGTGCCGCTGGCGCAGGGGCGGGTTCAGGCGCTTTGGCCTGGGCCGCGACTGGCGCCGCACCGACCCGTTTGTTGCCGTCCCAGACCTTGGCGGCCTTTGGAACAAGGGGAATATACTTGAACCAGGGGTGGGAGCCCATGTGTTCCGGTTTCATCTGGAGTTCACGACTGTGACGCAGAATCGGGGGAACGATTTTCTTGATATCGCCGTCCAGGGCCTTGGCCGTGGTAAAGGACGCTGCCTTGATGGCGGTGTCCACCGCTTTCTGGCTGTACTGCTGTGAAGATGCCAGGGTGGACAGGGCTTTGGCGGGGTTGTGGAAGCCCACGCTGTTTTCAGCTGAAATCAGATCCCAGAAGAACTGCCCTT
Organism: uncultured Desulforapulum sp.; assembly: GCA_964637565.1. Classification (GTDB taxonomy): domain Bacteria; phylum Desulfobacterota; class Desulfobacteria; order Desulfobacterales; family Desulfolunaceae; genus DYJE01. Next base: position 33,174 of record CAZWTY010000031.1, on the reverse strand, counting down.
TCCGGCACATTTTTCTGGCCTCGATCATCAGCGCGTCGTAGTTGTCCGGACGGGCGCCGGTATATTCCGCGGCCATGCGGATCGCTTCATGGGCTTTCACGGAAATATCCTGGGCTATCATCAGCTGTTCCCAGACTTTGTGCTGGGTGTAGAGAACGCGTTCTTTGAGGAATTCAGGCGTCTTGTCCGTGTGGCACTGTCGGCAGGCCTTGAGTTCCGGGTCTTTGAGAGGCGAGGTCCAGTGGTGGCTGGATATTTTCTTTTTGCCGTCCATCCGGGTGTAGCTCATGTGACAGTCGGCACAGGTGACTCCGGCGGATCCGTGGACTCCGTTCTGCCAGGTTTCGTATTCGGGGTGCTGGGCTTTCAGCATGGGAGTCTTGGACACGGGATGGGTCCAATCCACGAAGTAGCCTTCAAAGCCGGGTGTGGTCGTGTCCCCGCGGGTGCTGTAGTAGTTGTAGATCTGTTCGGGATCCATACCGTCATCCCAGGGAAACACGGGTTTCTTGTAAGCGCCGAAGCTCTTGTCCTGGAAGTAGTATTCCACATGGCACTGTCCGCACATCAGGGCCCGCTTTTCGTTCCGGGTCAGTTTTTCGAAGGTTTTTCCCTTGCGGGCCAGGTAATCGGTGAGAGGAACGCTGTACAGGCGAAGCTCCATGTTTTTCGGGTCGTGGCAGTTGGCGCAGCCGATGGTGTTTTCCGCCATGTCCACTTTTTCCCGGAGCTGGTTGAAGTCCTTGGCCCAGAACTCATCCCCTTCGGCCTTGACGAATTCGGTCATCTTGGCCGTCTTGCAGTTCATGCAGGTGGCCGGAAGGCCGGCCTTTTCGTCGTAACGGTTCAGGCGGTCGATGTGGAGGATGTCTTCCAGGGCGTAGGTGTGACCCCTGGCCGCCTTGTACTCGTAGCTGAAGGCATAACCCAGCCAGAGGTTTTTCAGGTAGGGCTGGGCGTACTTGTATCCCTTGGGAAGGGGGTTCACGTTGTCATGCTTGTCGTAGGCCACGGACCCGCCATACTCGGTCATGATCTCCGTTTCGTTGTTCCGGAGGTAGGTTTCGTAATGGAGAGGAAAAATCTCCTTGAACACGCTGTTCCGGATTTCTTCGCTGGAAAGGCCCGTGTCGAAAACAGGGGGCACGGGTTCCTGGGCCTTGGAACATCCGGCGAGTAAAGCGAGAACGGCAAGGGAAAACATCAGGATCACGGTGTGAATGGATCTGGAATCAGGCATCGGCGGCGCTCCTTTTTGCTACGGGGATTTTGGGACTGTGGGGAACATGACGGTGACAGTCCGTGCAGCGGGGCTTGGACAGCATGTTCACCCCCTGGATAACCGAACCATGACAGCGCAGGCAGTTGTTCTGAACGGTGGTCAGGGTGTCTTCTCCAGGATGGATCAAATCCGGGACGGTTTTGGTGACGGTTTTGAACACGTCGCGGGTCCCTTCCTTGGCCTTGAACGGAATTTTGGGAATCAGGTTGTGGGGGGCGTGGCACTCGTTGCAGGCGAACTGGGCGTGGACAGACCGGCTGTGGGTCAGGGCCGCTTCCGCCATGGAATGGCAGCCCCCGCAGAATCCGGCCGAATCCGTGGTGGTCATGGCCACCGACGCCGCCACCACAAAGGCGATGCCCGCCGCAAAGGGCAGCAACACCATGAGCGCCGTCCTTCGGTCGATCTTGAACTTCCAGGGAAATGGCATAGTTCCTCCTCTTTGGGTGAAAATCCCTGCCGGGTTCAGGCCGGAAAACCTTCAAAGGCCTTTTTGCATAAAAAAAGCGGGCCAAAGGAACATCTTCGGCGTTCTGCGTTTATCATGAAAAAAGGGCTTGTTCGGGTAATACGGTCTGTTCCGATCAGGGTCGTTATCCGGCGGTTTTTCCGGGGAGAATGATGACTTTCCCATGATCCCGGAGAGCCGGAAAAACTGGAATGTGGAAGATGATATAGGAATAAGGCCCGGGATTCAAGGGTTTTGTCCCTGGATGTGTTGTGTTTCCTTAAACACGGGGTATTCAGATATCGGATCAGCCGATGAGCACCAGGCCGCAGACGCTTGTGGTTCCGCTGTCCGAGCCGTCCGCCTGCTTACGGTTCATGGACCATCCTGCTTTTTCCATGAGTTTCGCCACATGGATGCCGAATCCCGACATGGACGGCCTGGCCTGCATGGGGTGCCGGCATCCCCCTTTGCCCGAAACCACGGCGCATTCCAGATAATCGTAACAAAAAACCTCTTTGCAAGAATTCCCCGCAAACCCCTTGGACCGTGTGTAACCCATGGCCGAAGCCTCCCTCTCGATGCCCGAAACCGTTTCATGGAGAAGCTGGAAAATCTCCCGATGGCCGTCGGAGTGGAGCCCGTAATAGGGAACTTCGATCCTGAAAAAAATCGCATGGGCATAAGTCTGAAGATCTTCCCGCATGGCCGACGGGCCTTTCACATAAGGCGGACAACTGCGGGACAGGCCGTAATTGCTGCATCGCGGTTCCCGGCAGCGATCCGCCAGATGGTCTTCGACCACGATGGCCGACGTGTCGAACACGATGACATCGGTGGCCCCCTTTTTCCGGGCGCTTTCCATCAGGAGTTCCAGATCATGGTTTGAGACAGCTTTATTCATGGAGAACCTTTGATCCTTGACTTCAGATGGCCTTTGAAAGATCTTTCACCAGACTTTCAAGCTCGCTCTTGTCCAGGGGCAGGGTGACTGTCCCTCCGCCGGGATGGGCGAAGGTGAGATCCGCCCCAGTGTCCGTGGCCGTCACCGTGTATTTTTTCCCGTCTTCCAGGGACAATGAACTGTTCAGCCAGTCCTGGGCCGTAAATTCGGCGATCTGGATAAGAACGCCGAAGGCGTCTTTGGGATGGATGAACAGTTCGTTCCACACCCCGCCGGGATACTCGTTGTAGCCGAAATAGGGAACGCCCATCTCGTCGAGTCGCCGACGTGTCTCTTTTATGTCGCTGGTCTGGAAGGTGATGTGATGAACGCCTCCTTCTTTTTTCTTGAGGAAACCGTCGAGAAAACTCCCCTCGCCGGTAGGCGTCAGGAGTTCCAGCCGGCTCAAATCCCCCACGGACATGATCTGCCAGTGGTAACGGGTGGAATCCACCGTGGCCGAAGCCCCGGGAACAGCCCCGAAAAGGGTGTCGAAAAAAGCCCGGGCTTTGGGGTAGTCACGGACAGCCAGGGACACGTGGTCGATGCGAAGGATCATGGCCTTGTCTCCTTTCAAAAAAATAAGAGACCGGGGAAAATTCCACCGGCCTCCGGATTTTCAAGGATCGTGAACTGGAAAGATCACAAACCGGCTTTGGAACGGATGATCTCCACCTTGTCGGTGTTTTCCCAGGTGAAACCAAAACCGTCGGTGCGCCCGAAGTGACCGTAGGCAGCCGTGGCCTTGTAGATCGGACGGAGAAGGTCCAGGGTCTGGATGATGGCCGCCGGGCGAAGGTCGAACACGTCACGGACGATGGCTTCGATCTGCTCTTCGGGAATGGTGTTGGTGCCCATGGTGTCCACCAGGATGGAAACGGGTTCGGGGTAGCCGATGGCGTAGGCCACCTGGACTTCACATTCCCTGGCAAGCCCGGCCGCCACGATGTTTTTCGCCACGTAACGCCCCATGTAGGAGGCGCTGCGGTCCACTTTCGAAGGATCTTTTCCGGAGAAACAGCCGCCGCCGTGGCTTCCGTGACCGCCGTAAGTGTCCACGATGATTTTTCTTCCGGTGAGCCCGCAGTCGCCCATGGGACCGCCCACCACGAACCGGCCGGTGGGGTTCACCAGGAACTTGGTTTTGGCGTCGAGCATGTCGGCGGGAAGGGCTTTTTTGATGACTTCCTCGATGATGGCTTCCCGGAGTGTTTCATAGGAAACCTCGGGAACATGCTGGCTGGAGACCACCACGGTGTCCACCCGGCTGGCTTTTCTGTTCTTGTACTCGATGGTCACCTGGGCTTTGCCGTCGGGTCTCAGGAACTTCAGAATTCCCTGTTTTCTCACATCGGCGAGACGTTTGGTCAGCTTGTGGGAGAAAATCGCCGTCATGGGCATCAGTTCCGGGGTCTCGTCGATGGCGTAACCGAACATCAGGCCCTGGTCTCCGGCGCCCTGGTCCAGGTAGAGCCCTTCACCCACGTTCACGCCCTGGGCGATGTCCACGCTCTGGTGGTCGATGCTGGTGATCACCGAGCAGGTCTGCCAGTCGAAACCCATATCCGAGGAGTCGTACCCGATTTCCTTGATGGTGTTCCGGACGATCTGGGGCATTTCCACGTAGCAGCTTGTGGTGATTTCGCCGGCGATGAACGCCAGTCCCGTGGTGACCAGGGTTTCACAGGCCACGCGGCAGTTCTTGTCCTGGGCCATGATGGCGTCCAGAATGGAATCGGAAATGGCGTCGGCCACCTTGTCGGGGTGCCCTTCGGTCACTGATTCGGAAGTGAAGAAATAATTGTCAGCCATTTGTTTAGCTCCTTCGTACAAAGGGTTCGATAAAAGTTGATCGGGTGTTCGATCGATATGTCGAAAAGGATCAGGGTTCTAAAATCATGTTGTCGATCAGACGGGTGTTCCCGACTTTCACGGCCATAGCGAAAAGCACCGGTCCGGTGATCACGGTGACAGATTCCAGGGTCAAAGGGTCACAGAGCGCCAGGTAATCGACGGACGTTTCCGGATACGATGCGATGATGTCCGAAGAATGTCGGATGATTTCTTCAGGGTTTGTCAGACCGTTCCTGACAAGATCACGGGCGTTCTGCAACGATTCAATCAGGCACAGGGCCGTCCTTCGCTGTTCAGCGCTTAAATAGGCGTTTCTGGAGCTCATGGCCAGACCGTCGGTTTCCCGTACCGTGGGAGCCCCCACGATCTCGATGTCGAAATTGAGATCCATGGTCATCCGCCGGATCACGGCCAGCTGCTGGAAATCCTTTTCACCGAAGATCGCCACATGGGGTTTCACGATGTTGAACAGCTTGCTGACCACCGTGGCCACGCCCTTAAAATGGCCGGGACGCGAAAGTCCGCAGAGAAAACCGGGCAAAAACTCAAGGTTCACTGTGGTCTGGTGACCCGGGATGTAGATGTCTGCGCTGTCCGGAAGAAACACGGCATCAACCCCGTTTTTTTCCGCGATGGCCAGATCACCTTCGATGTTCCTGGGATAGGTGGACAGATCCTCGGAAGGTCCGAACTGGGTGGGATTCACGAAGATGCTCAAGACCAGATCATCCCCGCGTTTCCTTCCTTCCACAAGAAGAGATTCGTGACCCTTGTGGAGAAACCCCATGGTGGGTACGAAAGCGATCCGTTTTCCGGAGAGGCGGATGGCTTCCTGGCGCTTCTGCATGTCTTTCACGGTTCTGATAATGTCCACGGTTCCTCCTCGTCTTCCGGGTCCAGATCGCTGATGGTCATGGTGTTCCGGTCCGTTTTCACGGTTTCCAGGTCGAGACGGTCATCCGCAACCACGCGAAGTCCGTCCTGATAGAACAAGGCTCTTAATACATCAAGATTCTGATTTTTTAAACCCCTGAGTTTAGAAATATTTCTGGAATGGACATAAAAAACCGTCTTGTTCCGGTCCCCGGCTCCTGTTTCCCTTCGAAGTATCCTGATCGCCATGTCAAGAAAAACGGCGGAGTGCACCAGATGGCCGAACGAAGGGTGGTATGGGCCGGCCGCCACCACAGACCCCTTGTCCAGTTCATCCGAAGCCTGGAGCCCCATACGGATCACCGGGATGCCTTGTTCTCTTATATAAAGGTAGAGGCGTTTCACCCGGGTCACGGCCTGATCCAGGGACAAAGGGACGTAGGCCTTTTTTTCGTACAGACGTTCCAGGGCGCTGCCCCGGAGCACCAAGGTGGGATAGATCCTCATGAAAGAAGGTTTTCGCCGGCACAGGCTTTTCACGGTTTCCAGGCTTTTTTCCATGTCATCCCCGGGAAGGCCCGCCATGATCTGGAACCCGGTTTCGTAACCTCTTGCGGAAAGAAGGGCCCAGGCTTTTTCCGTGTGTTCCGGGCCATGGCCCCTTCCGGACAGGGTGAGAACCCCTCTGTCCATGCTCTGAACCCCCAGCTCCACGGTGGTGACAGGAAAAGGCCGGATCAGTTCGAGTTTTTCTTCGGTCACCGAATCGGGTCGGGTGGAAAAGCGGATGCCGTGGACCTGTCCGCCCTGGACAAAATCCGTGGCCAGGGAAAGGAGATCACAGATCACTTCGTTTGTGAGTCCGAGGAAGGTTCCACCGTAAAAGGATATCTGGACAGGATGCCTGTGGGGGGAGGCGTGCTTGAGATAGGTTTGGATGTGGGTTTTCAGGTGTTCCTTTGACGGCATGCGGTCACGCTGGCCTGTGATCGCCGACTGGTCGCAGAACACGCAGCGGTGGGGACAGCCTTCATGGGGAATGAACACCGGGACGATGAAAGGTTTCCTGGTTTCATCCTTCTCTTTTCCTGGCATGGGGACCTGTGGCACAGCGGTCAGGCCGGAGAATCGGGAGGTGCCGATTCGAACATCTGGCTCAGGGAATCCAGGGCGTTGGCTGCGGCGTCCTGTTCGGCGGCTTTCTTGCTTTTTCCGGTGCCGTAACTTTCGATGTCGTTAATGGTCAGAAGGACTTTGAACGTCTTGTCATGGTCCGGGCCGCTTTCATGGACCACCTTGTACCGGGGCATGGCTTTCAGGTGGACCTGGGACAGTTCCTGAAGCCGGCTTTTCGAATCAAGATTCATGGCCGGACTGTCCGAGGAATCAATGTAACCCGAAAACTTTTCCCGGATGAATGTGAAGACACGATCAAACCCGCCGTCCAGATAGACCGCAGCGATAAGAGCTTCGAACACATCGGAAAGAATCGAGTTTTTCTCACGTCCGTTGGTGAGGTCCTCGCCTTTTCCCAGTTTGATTTCTGGCCCCAGCATCATGTGCCGGGAAAGCTGGGCCAAGTGGGTTTCGTTGACCAGGTTGGAACGCATCCGCGACAGGTCCCCTTCGTGGAGTTCGGGATGCTTTTCCATCAGGAGGTGGCCGATGACCAGGTTGAGGACGGCGTCGCCCAGAAACTCGAGTCGCTCGTTATCTTCCAGATCGGCGTCTGTCTGCTCGTTGACATAGGAGCTGTGCCGAAAAGCTTTTTCCAGAAGGGATTTGTCCCTGAACCGGTAGTTGATCCGGTCTTCAAGGCCTGTACTGTCTTCTATATCATCCATGGATTCTCACTTGAGGCCTGACGATTCCCGCTGTTTTTCCATGTCCGTCAGCCTGGCTGCCAGATTCTCGTAAACGCTGAACGGAACACAGAGATCCCCACGGCCTGTTCCCAGGTCGATACCGGCTTTGAACGATCCGTGATAATCCGAACCTCCGGTGACGATAAGATTTTTCTCCTTGGCCAGATCGAGATATTGGCTGACCAGTTCAGGGCTGTGGTCCGAATAGTACGCCTCAATGCCCATCAGTCCCATGTCGATCATCCGGTCAAGAAGCCCGGACAAGGTTTTTATGTCCATGTCAAGGCTCACGGGATGGGCGAGAACAGGGATACCCCCGGCTTTTTTCAGAACTCGAATCGCCTCGGCGCAGTCCAGCTTTAATTTTTCCACGTAAGCCGGTTTTCCTTTGGCCAGGTAACGGTCGAAAGCGTCCTTGATCGTCGGAACGAAGCCTTTGTCCACAAGGACACGAGCCATGTGGGGCCGTCCGATCACATCTCCCCCGGCTTCTCTGGCGACCTCTTCGAGTGTCACGTTGAAACCCGCGTTGTTTAAAAGAGAGATGATCCTGGGATTTCTTTCGATTCTCGCTTGTTTCACCCGGTCCAGGGCCTGGGTCAAAGAGGGGTCATCGGGACGGATGCCATAGCCGAGGATATGGAAACTTCCTTTTGACACATAGGGGAGGGGGGGCGTCGAACTGATTTCGACGCCGGTGATAAAACCGAGTGTTTCGGGTCGACGGTTTTCCAGAACATCAAGGACGCCATCCACCGTATCATGATCCGTGATCGATATGGCTTTCAGATCGAGTTTTACGGCAAGTCCGATGATTTCAGAAGGTGTCAGTGATCCATCGGACGCCGTGGAATGGATATGTAGATCGACGTTCACTCCTTAAATTCCAAGGGCTTTTTCCATGGCTTCGTCTTTTGTCTTGCAGTCGATGCACTGGGTGGTCACGGGTCTGGCCTTCAGACGCTCGATGGAAATGAATTCCTCGCAGCCTTCACAGATCCCGTAAGTCCCGGAGTCGATGCGGTCAAGAGCCGCCTTGATTTTATTGATCAGTTTATGCTCTCTGTCCCTGATGCGAAGCATAAAATTCCTGTTCGCCTCATGGGAAGCTCTGTCGGTCGGATCCGGAAAATTCTCCTTCTGGGACGTCATACCGGTCACGGTATTGTCGGCCTGTTCGAGAAGATCCTTCAAACGATCTGTCAAAAACTGTCTAAAATATTCGAGTGTTTCCTGATCCATACTCAAAACCCCTTATGAGTAAGTTTTACATCACCTGATGGATACACTGTACACACAGTTAACAGGCGTTGTAAAGTGATAAAAACAAGAGCTTTGGCCGATGATACGGGCTCCTGACCACGCTGTCCGGGAGTGGCATCCGTCGTGAAAAAAACCTGGATCCGAAAGGGCGGGTATTATCGAAAAAGACAGAAAAACTGAATTTTCATGCAAAATCCCCCCCCCTACCGGAACTGTATCATCTGACGGGTTGAATGAAAACCGATGAAACGGACATGAGTGCCACGTCTTTTCTGACATGCATCGTGCGGAAACAACGTGGTACACAGTCGAATCTGCTGCCATCCCTCTCGTTGTCGTGATGATCGATCGTCAGTTTCAACCGGCCACCGGGCCGGTCGGAACTGAAATGGCATTAAATACCATCTTTGAAAAAAAGTTCAAGACTTTTCATGGAGTTCACCGGAACTATTTTTCCTGGAAATCCTTCAGGGACAATCCTTTTCAACAACCCTGAAAGAACATTGCCAGGCCCTACCTCCACGAAGGTTTCCACCCCTTCATCCAGCATCCGGATCATGGAATCGTACCATTTAACGGGACTGCAAAGCTGGTCCAGCATAAGGACCCTGATCTTTCCGCTATCGTTTTCCACATCGGCTGAAACGTTGAACACCACCGGCACGGATGGGGCCTGGAACGGACAGGCATCAAGAACCGTTCCGAATTCCTCCACAGCCCCACGGATCAAGGGACTGTGCCAGGCTCCGCTGACTTTGAGGGGCATCACACGGCCGCCCTGTTCTTTAAGTTTTTCACCGGCCTTTTTCACCGAGTCCGGATCTCCGCTGATCACGATCTGGGTTTCCCCGTTGTGGTTGGCGATGGTCACGGCTTTGCCTTCCCCGTCTTGCGAAAAACCGGAGACCACGTCAGCGACCTGGTCCCAGGATAGACCGATCACCGCGCACATGGTTCCTTTATATTTTTCCGCCTCCCTGTCCATGAGAACACCTCTTTTGTGGACAAGTCTGACGGTGTCCTGAGGGGAAAAAACATCGGCCGCGCACAGGGCGCTGTATTCACCCAGGCTGTGTCCGGCGCACAGGGAAGGGGTGATGTTTTCCTTCCGGAGCACATGGAGCAGCGCAAGATTCACCAGGGTGACCGCGGGCTGGAGCACCACCGTCCGGGTCAGCTCCTCCATGGGACCCTGGAAGCAGAGCCGGTCCAGATGGATTTTCGTCTGGTCTCCGGCCATGTCGAACAGTTCACGCACTCCGGCGTATTCGTCGTAGAGATCCTTGGCCATTCCCACAGACTGGGAACCCTGGCCCGGAAAAAGAAATGCTGTTTTTTTCATGAATCACTCCCTAAGCGTTATCCCCGTCATCCAGGTTGAAAAGCTGGCGGACAAAACTCAGGCTGGCCGCTTCGTCCCGGTGGGAACTTTTGAGTTTGAGATACTGGATGGGATCGTGGAGAACCTTGTTGACCAAAGCGTCCATCATCCGTGAAAGGGCCATAGCATCCTTTTCCGGGAGATGCTTGAGGGAGGAGGACAGGGTCTTGTCCAGCTCCATCCGGGCCATGGCTCCCATCTTCTCCTTGAGGTCCACGATGGTAGGCACCACGTTGAGGCCTTCAAGCCACCGGCCGAAACGGATCACGGACTCGTCGATGATCCGGTCCGCCTTGACCGCCTCTTTCATCCTGTTTTCCATGTTTCCGTCGATGACCCCTTTGAGGTCGTCGATATCGTAGACGTAACAGTTGGACAGTTTGTTGATGTCGGGATCGATGTCCCTTGGAACGGCGATGTCTATAAAGAAAAGGGACCGGTTCCTCCTGTTTTTAATCACCGGCTTCACCATGTCTTTTCCGATCACCACCTGGGTCGCTCCGGTGGAGCTGATGATGATGTCCACCGTTTCAAGGGCCGAGGGAATCTCTTCAAAACGCAGGGCCTGGCCGGAAAACCTCCTGGCCAGCTCCATCCCACGTTCGAAGGTCCGGTTGGCCACAAAAATATCGCCCACCCTGTTTCGGATCAGGTGCTCCACCGCCAGTTCGGCCATTTCCCCTGCCCCCACCAGAAGGACTTTCCGGCCGTCCAGGCTTCCGAAGATCTTTTTCGCCAGCTCGATGGCCGCATAGCTTATGGATACAGCGCTGTCCCCGATTCCCGTTTCGGTCCTGACCCGTTTGGCCACATGAAAGGTCCGGTGAAACAGGCGGTTTAAAACCACGCCCGAAGCCCTTCGTTTCACGGTGATTCTGTAGGCTTCCTTGATCTGGCCCAGGATCTGGGGTTCTCCCATCACCATGGAATCGAGGCCCGAGGCCACGCGGAACATGTGGCGTACCGCCTTGTGGCCGTGGTAGGTGTAAAGATGGGGTTCGAAATCTGTGAGGGGGGTATCCTTGGCCTTTGAAATATACTGTTTGGCCGTGTTCAGCGCCTCGACACCGTTTTTCGCCGTCATCAGCACTTCTACCCGGTTGCATGTGGAAAAAAGCATCACTTCGTCCACCGCCGGATCGTTTTTCAGACATTCAATGGCTTCCGCGCTTTCCTCTTTCGTGAAAGCCAGTTTCTCCCTCAGGGAGATTGGCGCCGTGGTGTGGTTCAAACCTGTCAAAACGATATCGAACATAACTTTTTTCCATCACCTCTCGTTTTCCAGGTCCGTCACATTTTCCACTGAACAAAGCCGCCGTGGTGCCCGCCGATCCACATGTTCACTCCGAGAAAACTGAAAAGGAGCAGGGCGAAGGCCGCAATGGCCATGATGGCAGCCCGTCTTCCCCTCCATCCTGCGGCTATGCGTTCATGAACGAGGGCCGCGTAGACGAGCCAGGATATGCCGGTCCATATTTCCTTGGGATCCCAGTCGGCAAAACGGTGCCAGACCATTTTGGCGTAGACCAGACCCACGATCAGACCCACAGTGAACACGGTGAATCCCACCACAATGGAAGTGTAACCCGCCGCGTCGAGCTGTTCAAGGGAGGGAAGACGGGAATAGAAGAACCCTCTTTTTTTCGATTTGATGGCGTGTTCCTGGATCAGATATAAAATCCCGGCCCCGCAGGCCATGGCCAGGGCCGCCTCACCGATAAAGGCCATAATCACGTGGAGGACCAGCCATGAACTTTTGAATACACCCGATGTTTCACGTGAAATATCGGGAAGGTTCAGGGAAGCGATATAGACCAGGGTCACCAGGGGAGCGGCGTAGATCCCCATGACTTTGATTTTCGTTTTCAGGCGGAAAAGGATGAACACCAGGGCGATGGACCAGGATGCGATGCCGAAGGTGTTCCTGAGATTGACCAGGGGAAGGTAACCCAGACGAAAAAAATCACAGAAGATGTCCAGAGTGTGGATTCCAAAACCTGACGCCGCCAGAATGAAACCGGCTTTCTGGAGAACGTCCTTCTGCCTGAACAGATAGACGCCGTACAGCACGGTGCTCAACACGTAACACAAGGCGGCCATGGAAGGAAAACCGTTCATGATCATCGTCAGTCCTTTAAACCTGTGAAAATGCCGTCATCGAAGTCTATTTTGAAAATGTCACGGAACAGGTCTTTCACTTCGTTGTCACGGCCATCCCTTATCATGGCCGGAACATCCCGGTCAATCACCTGCCTGAACAACCGGGCGTGGTTGTCCGGATCATGGCCCAGATCAAGGATCTGTTTGCGCACATCACCCATGATCCTTAGAAAGACTCCATACTCCGGGCCGTATAACGATTCGATGTCCTGCCGGATCTTCCGGGCAAGGGCCGGGCTTTTGCCGGTGGTGGATATGGCAAAGGTCAGGTCGCCCCTTTGAATTACCGAAGGCGTGATAAAACACGAACCGTCCGGATCGTCGGCGAGACTGTAGAGTTTTCCCCGTTCTTCGGAATCACGTCCAATTTTTTCGTTCAACGCTCTCTTGTCTGTGGCGGCAAACACGAGAAACATCCCGTCGAGGTCGGATGTTTCATAATCTTTTGAAACAAGGAGGGGATTACCGGATTTTCCCATTTCCACAAGTTCCCGGGAAAATTCGTGGCTGATCACCGTGACCTCGGCTCCGCATCTAACCAGACTCCCGGCTTTGCGTGTCCCGACGCCTCCGCCTCCTACAACCAGGCACCGTCGTTTTCTCAGATCGAGGAACAGAGGGTAATACCCCATGGCCGCCCTTTCCAATCCTCACCATTTTTATGGCACCGGATTGTCACCATCCTCACTTTCCCGAAAAAACCGAATTTTATGGATCTCATCGAAATCACAGATAAAACCTCATCAAATCCTCTGCTTTGAACAAAGGGCCATCATATGTTTTAAAACACTGTTTTGCAATATCTGTTTTGTCGCATTCCGGATAAAAATGGGTGAGTACGAGTTTTTTCACAGCCGCTTCGGTGGCGATTCTTCCGGCCAGGGAAGGGGTGAGGTGACCCTCCCTTTTGTCCTCGTCCGGCGTGGCCGATTCACAGATCAGAAGGTCTGCCTTTTCGGCGATCCGGACTAAGTTGTCGCAGGTATCCGTATCCCCGGAGATAACAAGGGACCGGCCCCGGACCTCCAGCCTGAAGGCCAGACTCTCCCTGTTGTGCCTGACGGGAAGGGCGAAAAGTGTTCGTCCGTCCAGGTCAAGGCGATGCTCTCCGGCCACATCCAGCTCGATGATGTCCAGGCCATCGGTCAGATCGATCCAGTGTCCGAAAACGCCCTTCAATCCCTCGTAGAGGCCGACAAGTCCTGTTCCGCCGATGATGGTCAGTTTATGGCCAATATCCCGCATTCCAGGGGCCTTCAGGGCGAACAACAGGGGCACAAGTTCCGAACAGTGATCGGGGTGAAAGTGGGTGAAAACCACATGGGTCAGATCTGAAACGGTCACGCCCGCTTCGAGAAGACGACGGATGGTTCCGGGTCCAAGATCGAAAACCATTTTCATGGGTCCCGTTTCCACCAGGGTGGAGCAGGAACTTCTCCTGAGAGAGGGAACCCCTGTTCCCGATCCAAGAATCGTGACGATCATGCCATTTTCGTTTTTTTCCATATACGTCCTTCTTGTTCCAATCCCCCGCTGGTCAGACATGTTCCGTATGTTTTCCGGGATTTTTCCCCAAAAAAATAAGGTTTCAGACCTATAGACAGGAAAGACTGTTTTTCACTATATTCCTTCCATCCCCTCCCCTCGACATATTATGTCCATAATATGTCAAAAGCAAAAAATTCGAACTATCTTTTCCCCTCTTTTTTTCTTTGATCAGGCGGCCCGCAAAGGGCCGCCCAGCTTTTTATGATCATGTATCCATAAAATAAAAAAAGTTGCGCCTCGATCATCGGAATACAAAGCCGACAACCGCCTTATCACGCACGTCAAACGGTCCTAAAAAGAATACAATGATCCAGAGAAAATAGCTGTAGGGAAGGGATGATTGAGCGTTTACAGAAAAACAAAAAAATCAAAATCAGGTGTCCAACCGCAGGGTGCGGCTACCTGATTTTGATTTTTTTTCTGTGATGCTTTTAACTAAGATGGAACGGTGGTTCCTGGTCTTTACAATCAGGGTGCTTTGACAACGAAACCTGATTTGATGCAGTTTGTGCAGACCACCATTTTTTTGGCCTGTCCGTTCTGAAGAGCCCGGACATTCTGCAGATTGGGATTGAAACGACGCTTGTTCACATTATGAGCGTGGCTGACGTTGTTTCCCACCATGGGTTTTTTACCGCATATTTCACACATCCTGGACATGACTGGATCTCCTTATCTGAACCTTTATCTGAAAAAACAAAACACGTTTGTATAAACCAATATCCTCACCTTGTAAAGTCATTTTTCAGGTGAATCGAGAAGTCATTATTCGGGCATGATGATCATTTCATCGCGCCGACCGGTTTTATCCGTACCTTCGGTGGCAATTTTTTTATCGCACAGGGCGATGTATTCCTTCGCTTCCTTGTCGAAACCCAGGCCGGGATAGGTTTTCAACAGTGTTTCGAAACGGGCTCTGGCTCCTTTGTAGTGTTTCGATTTGAAATAGAACCGCCCCACATAAAACTCATGACCTGCCAGACTTTTCAGACAAACCGCTTTTTTTTCAGCCGCTTGCCTGGCGTATTCCGATTCGGGAAAACGCCTTTCGAGTTTGGTGAACGCCTCGATGGCTGCCCGGGCCGTATTCTGGTCCCTGTCCACGGTGTCGATGCGGTTGTAATAACACAGGGCGATCTGGTTCAGAACATAGGGAATGGACTCGTTTCTCGGATGAAGTTTGGCGAACTCCTCGTAAGCCACGATGGCCTGTTCGTATTCCTCCATCTTGAAATAAGCTTCAGCGATTTTGAACTCAGCCAGGGTCGCCAGTTTGTCGAAAGGATACCAGTCGCGAAGTTTGTTGAACGTGTCGATGGACGACTGGTAACGTTCCTTTTCAAAAGATTTCATGGCTTCGGCCGCCAGTTCCGGTGCCAGTTTTTCCCGTTTGTTCTTTTTGGCGCAACCGGAATTCAAGGTGGTCAACGCAAATACCAGGGCCATGAAGACGATCAGTGTTTTTTTCATGATTTCACATTTTCAATGTAATGTTCTGCCGAATACGCGGCAATGGCCGCGTCACCCACGGCTGTGGCGATCTGCCGGAGAGGGGTGTCCCTCACATCGCCGGCGGCGAAAACTCCGGGAACGGAGGTGGCCATCTTCGCATCGGTCACGATGAATCCCCAGGGGTCTTTTGCCAGAGAATCGCCGACAAAACCGGTATTGGGTACGATTCCGATCCAGATAAAACAACCGTCCGCCTGGATAATCCGTTCTTCCTGGGTTTTCAGATTTTTCACTTTGACACTTTCAAGCCCGAAGAAACCGTCCAGTCCGGTGACGGCCGAATCCCAGACAAATTCGATTTTATCGTTGGCTAAAGCCCTTTCCTGGAGGATTTTCGTGGCCCGTAACTGGTCCCGGCGGTGAACCAGGTAGACTTTCTTCGCAAACCGGGTGAGAAAAATGCTTTCCTGGACGGCGGTGTCTCCGCCTCCCACAGCCACAACAACCTTGTCCCGGTAAAAAGGTCCGTCACAGGTGGCGCAGTAGGACAGACCTTTTCCCTGGAATTTCTCTTCGCCCACATGGAGAGTCCGGGGAGACGCACCGGTGGCGATGATGATGGCATGGGTTCTGATTTCCCTTTCCGATGTCTTGATAATTTTCACCGGGCCTTCGAGAACAAGGTTTTCCACTTCTTCGGATTTGATCTGAAGGCCGAACTGGCTGGCTTGGGCCACGAGCTTGTCGGTGAGTTCAGGTCCGCTCAGACCTTCGGGAAAGCCGGGGTAATTTTCGATATGATCGGTGATCAGCACCTGGCCGCCCGGCGAAACCCGCTCCAGAAGCACCACGTTCAGTCTGGCCCTGGCCGCATAAAGACCGGCAGTGAGTCCGGCGGGGCCTCCACCGATGATCACAAGGTCGTAATCCACGTTTTCCATGTTATTTCCCTGATAATGATTCACACGAGTTTATTGATCACGTCTTCGAGTTTGGCTTTGGCCGTCATCCCGGTGATGGATTCCACCACGGAACCGTCTTTCACGAAAATCAGGGTGGGGATGGCTCTGACAGCGAATTTACTGGGAGAAAGGGGGTTGTCGTCCACGTTGCATTTGGCGAATTTCACCTTGCCCTGGTACTGGGCTGCCAGTTCTTCGACCATGGGACCGATAGCCCTGCAGGGTCCGCACCAGGGAGCCCAGAAATCCACCACAACGGGAAGACTGCTTTTCATCACTTCGCTTTCGAACGTTCCGTCGTCAATATCGACAATGTTACCGGCCATGGATAGATCCTTTCAATAAAAAAGGTTGTTGTTAAAAATAATGTCACGTAACTATAGTTCCGCAACACCTTCTTGTCAAGGTACGGGTAACAGAGCGTTCAACCAGCGCATGAAGCCGTTTTCCCACGGATCATGGGCAGAGAGTGATCCTGATCTTGCAAATCCTCCGGGAATGATTTACTTACGTTTTCATCTTCAACGACTGACAAGGGGTATTTATGGCGCGTATCAAACTGGGTGTGCTTGTTTCGGGAGGAGGTTCCAATCTTCAGGCCATCATGGATGCATGTGATTCAAAACAGCTGGATGCCGAGGTTGTTTTTGTCGGTTCCGACAACCCGGATGCCAAAGGACTTGAACGGGCCGCTAAAGCATCCATCCCCTCATTTGTCACCGATTATGACCGTATCAGACGGAATTATCTTGAAAATCAGGGTGCCGTCATGCTTCCGGAGGATTTCGATCTGGAAGATATTCTTGAAAAACAGTGCCTTTTTCCTGAGCAGGAGACCGGACAACGGGTTCAATCCTTTTTCAGGATCAAAGCCTTGGCTGAACGAGATCTTCTGGAAAACATGAAACCTTTCTCCTTCGATCTTCTCGTTCTTGCCGGATTTATGCGGATCCTCAGTCCCTACTTTATCGACCGGGTCAACAGGGATCCCGAAAAACCACGGATCATGAACATCCATCCCGCTCTTCTTCCTTCGTTTCCAGGTTTGGACGGTTACGCCTACACCTTCGACTACGGGTGCAAGGTCGGGGGATGCACCGTGCATTTCGTGGATTATGGAGAAGATTCCGGACCGATCGTTGGCCAGAAATCCTTTGATATCAAGCCGGAAGACACCCTTGAAACCGTACGCTCCAAAGGTCTTGAGCTTGAGTGGGCTCTTTTTCCGGAGTGCATCCGGCTTTTTTCGGAAAATCGTCTGATCCTGGAACAGCGGGGCCATAAACGTGTGGTGAGAGTTCTTCCTCCGGTATGAGGGGATTTTGGATCAAAAAGATCACAGATCCCTGTGGATCATCTCCACCTTGAAACCCTCGCAGGTCAGCTCGGAAGCCAGAATATTGACGAAAGTCACCGAACGGTGCTGTCCGCCGGTGCATCCAATGGAGACGATGAGCTGGCTTCGGGCCTCTTTCACGCACTGCTCGATCACGAAAATCACAAGATCTTTGATTTTTTTCAGATATTCCTGGCTTTCAGGATGTCCCATCACGTATTCCCGGACGTCACTGTCGTTACCTGTCAGATTTCTCAGTTTTTCCTGGTAATATGGGTTGGGAAGAAAACGAAGATCGAACACCAGGTCCGAATCCATGGGGATTCCTTTCTTGAAACCAAAGGACATCAGGGTGATTTTCACTTTGGCTGAATCCAGGGACCATTCCAGGGCCTCACAGATGGCTTTCTTCAGGTCCGAATGTTTCATCTTGCTCGTGTTGATGATGTAGTCCGCGTCGTTTCTGATTTCCGAGAGAATGTCCATTTCCCTTGAAATGCAGGTTTCAAGACTTTCCCTTGGATCCATGGGATGGGTGCGGCGGGTTTCCTTGAACCGCTTGATAAGGACATCCTTGTCCGCTTCCAGGAATAGAATCTTGCTGACAAAACCCTGCTTTTCCGCGGCGCCGAGAGCTGATTTGAGACTTTCGAAAAACTTTCCGCTCCGGATATCCATGGCCAGGGCCACCTTACTGAGATCTTCGGAGTTTTTCAGGGCCAGGTCGATGAACGCGGGAAGAAGATCCGCCGGAAGGTTGTCAATACAGTAATATCCAAGATCTTCCAGAACCTTGGTCGCCTGGGTTTTTCCCGCCCCGGAAAGGCCTGTGACGATGATGTATTCCATGGATGCTCCCCGCTTCACATCGTTTCAAATTCTGTCGAACTCTCCTCGGTTCAATATAACACCTTTCATCCAAGGGGTGTCTTCCTAAAATTTGAATTTTTTATAAATACCGTGCTGTCACTGGTACATTCTGTGAAAATGAAGCAC
This sequence comes from uncultured Desulforapulum sp., assembly GCA_964637565.1. GTDB lineage: Bacteria > Desulfobacterota > Desulfobacteria > Desulfobacterales > Desulfolunaceae > DYJE01. Next base: position 14,811 of record CAZWTY010000031.1, on the reverse strand, counting down.
CTTCTGGACGTAACCTATGGTTTCATCGAAGGGGGGTATGTTGTTGTATTTTTCAACCGCTCCCGGACCTGCGTTATAGGCAGCCAGGGCCAAGGTCAGTTCGTTGTTGAAACGCCTGAGAAGATCGCGGATGTACCGTGCCCCTCCCATGACATTTTCATAGGGATTGAAGGGGTTGTCGATGTTCAGATCCCTCATGGTTCCGGGCATGATCTGCATGAGCCCTTTGGCGCCTTTGGGCGAAACGGCGTTGGGGTTGAAGTTGGATTCCACCTTGATCATGGCCTTGATCAGCGAAGAAGAAACTTCATGGGCCGAGGCCGCTTCCTCGATGATCTCGTTAAAATCGTTGGAGTTGTAGTAGGACGAGTAATCGTTTTTTGTTGAGACAGCACTTTTCCTTTTCACCGAATCCTTGATGAAAAGTTCCATTTTATGGCCGGATATGGGTGTGTCTGTAAAATGAAGCACCCCGTTTTCATCCACGTACTTGTAGATATCGGCTCCATGGGAAAAAGGAACGGCGCACAACGATATCGCGAAAAAGGCCATGACTGTTTTCAGTATTTTACCTGTTTTTTGTTTTTTCATTGTACTTTTTCAGTATGAATTTATGTGAAAAATCCGTGTGAGACAGGTATTTCATATTCGTTTTCAGAAACGAATCTTTTAAATCATTCAATACCTGGTCTTTATGTTGTTCTTTTATAAAATTACGTTCATGGCTGACTTCGTACACAACCTCCGGTCCAAGCACCTTTCTTATTCTATCTTCGGAAACCGATGGTATTTTATCAAATATTTTTTTACTTATTTCAATTTTTATTCTGAATTTCAACACGACAAGCCAGGTTTCCCTGCCGATCAACCGTGACTGATCCAGAATTTCAAGCCGTTGCCCGTTGTCGAGCCCAATGATTTCCAGCCGTTTTTCTTCCGCCATGTTTCAAAACCTTATCTTTAACTTTAATTAATCTTTTTAACTATTGGTTTTGATTATTGGATATACAATATTTTTTTTAAAAATACATCAAAAAATGAGCTTGTTTCACTTTTTCAAACAATATATATTCTTTTTCAACGTCGCTGGATTTGACCTGAAATGACCCGCAAGGTCATTTTTTTATTTTTTTTATGGAGATTGAACAATGGGACTCATGGCGTCAACCGCATCGCTGACACGGTACAGGGTCAACGGGAAACTTGGTGAAAATCCCATCGAACAGGTGGAACTGGCCCTCAAACGCTACAGAATCGTTGAAATTGACAACGAACCTCTGGAAGCTGCAACAGGCTGGACAAACCTGAACGACCCTTTTCACCCGGATTTTGATGGATCTTCTTTTCTTGTGGCTTCCTATTTTGTGTTTTCCCTGAGAATCGACAAAAAATCCGTTCCGGCCAACGTATTCAAAAAACACGTCGCTCTGGAGGAAAAGAAAAGGCTGAGGGAAAGCGGCCGGGAATTTCTTTCGAAAACCGAAAAAAAAGAACTGAGGGACGACGTCAAGCAGATACTTCTGTCACGGATGCCTCCAGTTCCCCATGTATACGACGTGGTCTGGGATTTTGAAAACAATCTCCTGTGGTTCTATTCCACCCAGAAAGCAGCCAACGAAGAGCTGGAAACACTTTTTCTGAAAAGCTTCAACATCAACCTGGTGAAGCTTTTTCCGTATACCATCGCCGATCTTGCGATGGATTTACCGGATCAGGACAAGGATATCCTTTACAAACTCAAACCCACACGTTTCATGGAGTAGACATGCTCGATATCGCGGTAGCCTACAATCAGTACAAATTTCTCGGTCACGAGTTCCTTACATGGCTTTGGTACGCCATTGACACATCCCAGGACGATCTTTTCAAAGACGAAACCGGGGTTCCTTACATCTTTATCATCGGAAACCGGATCGTCTGCGAAAACATCGTGGAGGACAACACGGTGGAATCGGTCACCATCAAGGGGGACAACGCAGGACTCGAAGAAGGCCTGACCGCTCTTAAAAAAGGATCCATCGTCACGGAAATGAGCCTTTCCCTCATGTATCTCGATCAGACCTGGGAATTCAACCTCAAAGGGGAAAACCTCCATTTCACGGGACTCAAACATCCCGCCACGGAAAAAGTCCAGAAAAAGGAAGATATGGAAGGGGCACTCCTTGAAAAAATCTATCTCTACGGTAAAGCCGTGGAAATTGTAGATTCGGCGTTCAAGTCCTTTATAAGGCTCCGTTTGTCCAATACCTGGAAATCGGTGACAGCCGATATCCGAAAATGGATCGAATCCGCGGATCAAAACCCATGATGTCATCCTCCCGTTTTTTGTTAAAAGGTGTTTCCGTCCTTTGTTCATAAAAAGGCAGTTTTCAACAAAGAAAAATTGTCTGTGAACAAGACCTGTTCCCATCATCTTGTACCCGAGGGGTTATCGAAAGGGGTTTTAATAAAAATAATCAATTAAATAAACAAGTTGATAAATTATTATACTTTTCAACACCCCTTATGATTATGATTGTTTTTTTATTTTTCCATGACATATTAAAAAGAAACCTGAGGTAACAACCCAGGTTCCACAAATGAAAAAATTTATTTAAATATTTGAAATAATTTATTTTAATAATTCGATGTTTTTAAACTTTTATATTGATCTTTTGAGGATATACGACTATTTACATAAGGATTGATGATCTTTTATTCTCCATCGACCGCAACGATGTTTGCAAACACTTTTTAAAGAAAATCAAACGTGGACCATGATATGAAATTTACAATCAGAAAAAGCGATATTACCGACATACTCTCGAAAGTCCAAGGGATTACGGGAAGGAAAAGCAACTTGGCCATAACCGCCAACATTCTTGTGAAAACCAACGAAACAGGGATTTCCTTTATCGCCACAGATCTTGAGACAGGGTTCGAGGGAAGTTATCCGGCCCATGTGGAATCCACGGGAATCATCACCATCAACGCAAGGAAATTCTTTGAAATCGTTCAGAATTTTCCCAGTGACGACATCCATATCGAGGAAGAGGAACGGCAGTGGATTAAAATCAGCTGTGACAAGGTCGTGTACCATATCGTGGGGATGAGCCCCGATGATTTTCCCGATATCCCCGTTCTCGAAGACGTGGATTTCATGGAGATCGACGCCATCAGATTCCGAAAGATGATAGAAAAAACCATCATGATTTCTCCATCTTCCGATGAAAAAAGACCCCATATCACCGGCGTTCTGTTTGAATCCATGGAAAAAGACAGCCAGCGGCTGATCCGGATGGTTTCAACCGATGGGCGGCGTCTTTCGAAAGTCGAATTCGAAAGCACTGGAGACCTTGATTTCCATGAAACGAAAGGTGTGATCATTCCCAAGAAAGGCCTTTCCGAAGCCTCCAAACTTCTCGATTCGGACGGAATCATCACCATCGGTGTGAAGGATAATTATTTTATCGTCAAAAAAGACCATGAAACCATCATTATCGGGCTTCTCGAAGGGGAATTTCCATCGTACGAAGGGATCACCCAGAAAGAAGACAGCTTTTCCATCAGCATTAACAAGCGGATGTTCAACATGATGTTGAAACGCATGTCCATCCTGTCCACGGATAATTACAACGGTGTTATTTTCAATTTCGACAAGAACAGGCTGGTGGTCACGGCGACCAACCCGGACCTGGGGGAATCCAAGGAAGAGTTTACCATTGTTTTCGACCGTGAGCCCATTGAAGTGGCGTTCAATCCCAAATACTTCATGGACACCATGGGTGTTATCGACGAAGAAAATATCCTGATGAACATCAAAAATGCCAAAAGCCCCTGTCTTATCGAAGGGACGGAAGACAAAACCTTTTTAAGCGTTATTATGCCGATGAAACTATGAGCGATACAAAAGAAAAGAACAGCTACAACGAAGACAGTATCAAGGTTCTGGAAGGTCTGGAAGCGGTCAGGCTGAGACCGTCCATGTACATTGGAAACGTGGATGTGGAAGGACTTCACCATCTTGTCTACGAAGTGGTGGATAACAGCATCGACGAGGCCATGGCCGGTATCTGCGATACGATTCACGTGGTGATCTACAAAGACAACAGCGTCAGTGTGGAGGACAACGGGCGGGGTATTCCCACGGGGATCCATGAAAAGGAAAAAATCCCGGCTGCCGAGGTGGTTCTGACCAAACTCCACGCCGGCGGAAAGTTCAACAACGATTCTTACAAGGTTTCAGGCGGTCTTCACGGTGTGGGTATCTCCGTGGTGAACGCCCTTTCGATTTTTCTCAATCTGGAAATATACCAGAACGGGAAAAAATACGTCCAATCCTATTCCAAAGGGATCAAGACCACTGAGCTCACCGTGGCGGGGGATACGGACAAGCGGGGAACCCGAGTCCATTTCAAACCTGACACAAGCATCATGAACGATGATAACTTCAGCTTTGAAATTTTATCCCGGCGCATGAGGGAACTGGCTTTTCTGAACAGCGGAGTCAGGATCATCATCGAAGACGAACGATCCGATGAGAAGAACGATTTCTTCTATGAAGGGGGTCTTGTTTCGTTCGTGGAATACCTGAACAGAGCCCATACCCCTCTCCACGATCCGATTTTCATCAAAGGCGATAAAGACGACGTCCAGGTGGAAGTGGCTATCCAATACAACGACACCTACAACGAAAAGATCTATTCTTTTGCCAACAATATCAACACGGCCGAAGGCGGATTCCACCTTTCCGGTTTCAAGGGAGCCCTGACCAGAACTGTCAACAGTTACGCCACATCGGACAACGTTCCCAAGAACATGCAGGGAAAGATTTCCGGCGACGACACACGGGAAGGGTTGACGGCCATTGTCAGTGTCAAGGTCATGCAGCCCCAGTTCGAGGGTCAGACCAAAACGAAACTTGGAAACAGCGAAGTGAAGGGGATCGTGGAATCTTTGGTCAACGACAAACTGGCCAATTTTCTCCATGAAAATCCGCAAGTTGCAAAAAAACTGATATCCAAGGCCGTGGAAGCGGCCAGGGCCAGGGATGCGGCGAAACGTGCCAGGGATCTGGCCAGAAGCTCGGGTTCTCTGATGGATTCGTCCCTTCCGGGTAAACTGGCGGAATGCCAGTACACCGAACCGGAATTCCGTGAACTTTTTCTCGTGGAAGGGGATTCTGCCGGAGGTTCAGCCAAAATGGGAAGGGACAGAAGATCCCAGGCCATCCTTCCCCTGCGTGGAAAGATCATCAATGTGGAAAAAGCCCGTTTCGACAAGATCCTGAAAAGCGAGGAAATTAAAAATATCATCACGGTTCTCGGAACAGGTGTGGGTAACGAAGAGTACAATATCGACAAGATAAAGTACCACAAAGTCGTGATCATGACCGACGCCGACGTGGACGGGTCCCATATCAGGACACTGCTTTTGACCTTTTTTTACCGTCAGATGCCCAGCCTGATCGAAAAAGGTTATCTTTACATCGCCCAGCCTCCCCTGTACCGGGTGGGGAAAGGGAAAAGCAGTGTGTATCTCAAAGATGAAAACGATTTCAACGAGTATATATTAAGAAGGGCCTGTGAGAATCGCCGTATAGAAATCCCAAATAAAAACAAAAAATACAGTGAAAATGATATGATCTCTCTTTTGAAAAAACTTGCCGTGTACTATTCCAGTATGGATAAGCTCGAAAGGCGGGGTTATGAAAAAGAGGTGGTCGACGTCATCCTGAACGAGGGAACCATCGACAAAAAATATCTGGCGGACAAAGAAAAAATGCTCGAACTCCAGGATAAGATCCGGAAGTTAGGGTACAGTTCCGAGGACATTGTCTACAACGAGGTGATGGACCGCTATCGGTTCAACATCGCCCGCCAGGAAAAATCACCGGATGACCAGTCAATCGTCCTTAAAAAAGGGCAGATCATGGAAATAGGAAGGAGCCTTATTTATTCCAATGAATTCCAGGCTGTGGAAAAAATGAGAGACACCCTGGATGTTTTCGACACACCCCCTTTCAAGGTCTGCCACACGGAAACAGACGACACCATCATGGAATTCGACAAACTGGATGATTTGTACAGCTACATCATGAAAGAAGGAAAAAAAGGGATCGGCGTCCAGCGTTACAAAGGTTTGGGAGAGATGAACCCGGACCAGTTATGGGAAACCACCATGGATCCTGAAAAGCGGGTGATGCTGAAGGTTACCATCGATGACGCGGAAAACGCCGATGCGATTTTCACTCTGCTCATGGGAGAAGAAGTCGAGCCACGGCGCAATTTTATTCAGCGAAATGCCCTTGAGGTAAGCTCTCTCGATATTTAGAGAGATAAAAACTTCGATGCTAAATTTTAAAGAAACGGGAGTCATATCCCGTTTTTTTATTAGATAATCACCAAAAGACTAAATGTTCATTCTTTAAAAACCGATGTTATCTATAGGGATTAATTAGAACATACGGAAAAAGAAATGGATTACAAACCCACATACGAAGAGCTTGAAAAAAGAGTGGAACAGCTGGAGAAAGACCACTCTGTGGATACCTATGAAAAAAAAATGGAGAGAAACAGGATTATTGGTGGGATAGCCCATGAATTCAATAATCTGTTGATGGGTATCCAGGGAAATCTTTCCCTTATCTTTCTGGACATATCTTTTACCGACCGGTTTTTTTCAAAACTAAAAGATATTGAAAAGTACGTGGAAGGCGGTGTCAGGCTGACGGAAAAACTTCTGGATTTTGTCAATGAAGGAGTCTACGAACCGGAAACCCGCTTGAAGGAAATCCAGCCTGAAATGATGAACCGTTTGAAATACGAGATGAACAAAAGTCTGGAAAGTCATCTCATCAAAACAAACTACGGACCATCCGGTAATCCCCTGAAGATATACGAAGAAGTTCATACAGGATCGAATACCGTGCTTCTGGTGGACGACGAGCCCATGATTCTCGATATCGGAAAACAGATGTTGGAACGGACGGGTCTTGAAGTGCTCACGGCGAAAAGCGGTGATAAAGCCATCGAGGTGTATAAAAAAGACTTTAAACGAATCGACTTGGTGATCCTGGATCTGATCATGCCCGGTTTGACCGGTGTGGACACCTATTATGAACTCAAGAAGATAAACCCTGATATAAAGGTTCTTTTTTCAAGCGGTTACAGGAAAAACCTCGATGTGACCACCATCATCGACCAGGGCAGAAGTTCATTTATCCAGAAGCCTTTCAAAATGGAGCAATTGACCCAGGAAATCGGGAAACTCCTGGAACTGTAAGCCTTAGAATTCTATATGACCCGGCGTTCTGGGAAAAGGAATCACATCCCGGATATTGGATACCCCGGTGATGAACATGAGAAACCTCTCGAATCCAAGACCGAACCCGCTGTGAGGCGCTGATCCGAATTTTCTTGACTCCAGGTACCACCAGTAGTCTTTCTCACTCAAATTCATTTCGTTCATCCTTTTTTCAAGGATATCCAATCGTTCTTCCCTCTGGCTTCCTCCAACCAGTTCCCCTATTTTTGGAACGAGAAGATCCATGGCCGCCACGGTACGGTCATTGTCATCCAGGCGCATGTAGAAGGGTTTGATGGTTTTGGGATAATGGGTGATGAACACAGGTTTTTTAAAATAGTCTTCGGCGAGAAAGCGTTCGTGTTCTGACTGGAGATCCGATCCCCAGGACACGGGGTATTCGAAAGTGCGGCCGGATTTTTCCAGGAGATCCACGGCGTCTGTATAGGAAAGACGGGCGAATTCCGATGAAACGACCGTCTGAAGGGTATTATCCAGATCCTTGTCAACAAACCGTGAGAACAACGAATAATCCTCGGCGCAGCGGTCCATGTACTCCCGGACCAGATACTTCAGAAATTCCTCCACCACGTCCATGTTGCCATTGAGATCGCAAAAGGCCATTTCGGGTTCGATCATCCAGAACTCCGCCGCATGACGGCTTGTATTGGAGTTTTCCGCCCGGAACGTGGGACCGAACGTGTACACGTCACCCAGGCCGAGAGCGAACATTTCAGCGGACAACTGGCCTGAAACTGTGAGGTTGGTCTCCTTGCCGAAAAAATCCCGGGAAGCGTCGGCTGACGGTTCTTTAAGGCTGGAAACCCTGAACATCTCCCCGGCGCCCTCGCAATCCGACCCGGTGATGATGGGGGTGTGGATGTAATAAAATCCCCGGTCCTGAAAGTACTGGTGGATCATCATGGACACCTTGGATCTGATCCTGAACATGGCGCCGTATTTGTTCGAACGGGGCCTCAAATGGGCGATGGTTCGCAAAAACTCGTCCGTGTGCCTTTTTTTCTGCAAGGGGTAGTTTTCCGGAGCTTTCTGGTAGATAGAGATGTCATGTGCCTGAACTTCCACATCCTGGCCTTCTCCGGGGGATTCCACGAGATTTCCCCTGACAGAAACGGAAGACCCGGTGGTGAGGCTTTTGATATCGTCGTAGTTGGCCAGGGTTTCATCGGCCAGGACCTGGATGTTTTTCAGACAGGAACCGTCATTCACTTCGATAAAGGAAAAGGTTTTGGCGTTACGAAGGGTTCTCACCCATCCTTTGATCCATACCTCACCCGTTGTGTTGGGACTGGAAAAAATGTCCTGAATTTTGATTCGTTTCATAGGATATCCGATGGATTTAACGTTCCAAGGTAATGTAATACCCCTGTCCTTTTCTCACGATCAGAAGGACAAACGAGGCGTTGTTACGGTATTTAACGATGGCTTTTCTGTAATCGTCCAGGGTTTCAATGGTGTAATCGTTGATCTGGCAGAGGTTGTCTCCCGGTCTGACCCCGATCCTGAACAGATAGGATTTTTGATCCATTTCCGAAATGGTTAGCCCTTTCTGTCTTTCTTTTTTTGAAACTTTGATTCCGAAAATAGTTTCCGCCAGTTGTCCGGCGTTTTCCACAGGGAAGGCCCGGGTGGCCACTTTTATCACCATGGTTTTTCCACCACGGATGATCTGCAGGCCAAGCACGTCTCCCACGCTGTGGTTTTTGAGAATGGCGTCGAAATCCTGGGAATCCTGAACCTTGTCCCGGTTCACCGCCGTCACCACATCCCATTTCCTGAGACCTGCCCTCGCTGCCGGGCTGTTGTCTTCGATCCCGGTGACCACGGCACCGGCCATGGATTTCAACTGGAGGTATTCGGCGATGTTCCTGTCGATATCCTGGAGGTCGAGTCCTGTCCAGGGTACCACGACTTCTCCGTACTTGATCAGGTTGGACACGATTTTTCTGGCCCGGTTGACAGGGATGGCGAAACCGATACCCTGGGCCGAGGCGTAGATGGCCGTGTTGATCCCGATCAGGTCGCCTACGATATTGAGGAGCGGACCCCCACTGTTTCCTGGATTGATGGGGGCATCGATCTGAATGAAATTCCTGAATACCCGGTTGCCCGCGTTGACACTCCGGTTCACCGCGCTCACCACCCCGGTGGACACGGTGTTGGAAAACCCGAAGGGATTTCCGATGGCGATGATGGTTTCACCGATCATGATGTCATCACTGTTGCCCATTGTAACCGACGGAAGATGATCCTTGCTTTTGATCTGGAGTACGGCCAGGTCGGATTCCGGATCGGCTCCCACCAGTTGGGCCACGAACTCCCGTTTGTCGTTCAAGCTCACGGTGATGTGGCTTGTCTTTTCCACCACATGGGCGTTGGTTAGGATATACCCTCGTTTTCCGTCGATGATGACCCCGGAGCCGAGACTGATTTTTTTAGAACGCCCTCTGTTCTGATCGAAGAAATCCTTGAAGAAATCATCGAAGTTCCGGTTAAAACGCCGCGAAGCAAACGGGTTGGCGCGGTTGTAAACATCGACTTCCGATGAGATGTTCACCACGGCGGCACTGACTTTTTCCACAGCGACCACCACCTCGGAACGACGCTGATTTTGGGATGCAAAAAGGGAAGTTCCTGAAAATACAGCCAGGAAGACCATCAGGTAAAGACTTTTGCGTGGAAGATCATTAAAAATTTGCATTTTGGTATGAATAAAATATAATGACGGGTTATTTTTGATTTAAACCATTTAATGACGAAAAGATATACCATGGGAATGAAAAGTATTCAAGAAATCTTGAAATCTGTGGAACAGCCCAGCCGTTACACAGGCCTCGAGTGCAATGCGGTGATCAAACAGAACGATGCCTTCGATGTACGGATGGCACTGGTTTTTCCGGACCTTTATGAAATCGGCACCTCCCATTTCGGAATTCAGATCCTGTACCATATCCTGAACAAGCAGGAGGGGATTTACGCGGAACGTGTCTACACACCGGCCCCGGATATGGAAAAAGTCCTTCGTGACAACAACATCCCGATGTTTTCACGTGAAACAAAAACACCCCTGGTGGAATTCGATATTCTGGGATTCAGCCTGCTTTACGAACTGAATTACACCAATATCCTGACGGTTCTCGATCTGGCGGGCATACCCTTTTTAAAATCGGATCGAACCGATGAACACCCGGTCCTGATCGCTGGAGGACCCTGTACCTTCAATCCCGAACCGGTGGCCGACCTGTTCGATGCCATGGTGATTGGCGACGGGGAAAAGGTGATCGTGGAACTGGCCAGAACCTACGAAAAATGGAAGAAAAGCGGTTTGACCCGTCATGATCTTTTAAAAACATGGTCAAAAATTCCAGGTGTTTACATTCCGTCTTTTTTCAACCCGGATATTCAGGAGAAAGACGGTTATTCCATACAGGTTCTCAAACCTGTGTTCGACGATTACCGGTGTGTCAGGAAAACCGTGGTTCCGGACCTGGAGTTTGAAGATTTTCCCACAGCCCCCGTCATTCCTTTTGGAAGGCCGGTTCATGAACGGCTCCGACTTGAAATTTCAAGGGGATGCAGCAGGGGATGCCGGTTCTGTCAGGCGGGAATGATCTACCGTCCGGTGCGTGAACGAGGCGTGGACACCCTGGTGAACCTAGCGGACAGTGCCATCTGCCACACCGGCTACGAAGATCTTTCCCTCCTTTCCCTCAGCGCGGGCGATTATGAAAACCTGGGAACCCTGATGCTGAAACTCCTCGAACTGTCCGAAGCCCAGGCTGACACCCACAGAAACGTTTCTTTTTCTCTCCCGTCCGTCCGTGCCGGCCGTCTCAACGCCGATCTCATGGAAATCATCAAAAAAGTCAGGAAAACCGGGTTCACCATCGCCCCCGAAGCCGGTTCCCAGCGCCTGCGTGATGTGATCAACAAAGGCATCACCGAGGACGATATCGTTCAGACCGTGGAAAGTGCCTTTGAACTGGGCTGGAACGTGATCAAACTCTATTTTATGACAGGCCTTCCCACGGAAACCCCGGAGGACCTCCAGGCCATCGTCGATCTCGTGAAAAAACTGAGGGATGTGAAAAAAAATAAAAGGAAAAAAGCCCAGATTCATGTCAGCGTCACCACCTTCATTCCCAAATCCCACAGCCCGTTTCAGTGGGAGCCCCAGTTGCCCCAGGACCAGGCCTGGGAAAGGATACTGTGGCTCAGGGAAAACCTCAGGTTTAACGATGTCAGCGTCAAATGGGGAAAAACCCAGATCAGTTTTCTCGATGGCCTGATGGCCCGGGGAGACCGCCGTTTGACCCCGATGATCATCTCGGCCTACAGGAAAGGATGCCGCCTTGACGGGTGGAACGAGCACTTCAGGCTCGACCTCTGGGAACAGGCCATTGAAGAGAGCGGGATCGATCCGGACAGCATCCTTCACCGGGAAAGACCTGTTGAAGAACCTCTTCCCTGGGATCATATCGATTCGGGAGTCAGCCGGGTTTTTCTCGAGGAAGAGCGGAAAAAGTCCCGCCAGGGACTTCTGACCGAAGACTGCCGTTACGGAACGTGTACCGGCTGTGGTCTCTGTGATTTTGACACGATCAGACCCCGGATTCTCGATAAAACGGAGTTTGTTCCAACGATCAGGGAAAAAAAAGAAGCCAGGGACCTGAACTACAAAAAAATTAAATGCGTCTACACCAAAACAGGAGACGCCCGTTATCTCGGGCACATGGAGCTCGTGAACCTGATATCCAGATGTCTGAGGCGCTCGGGCATCCCGGTGAAGTACAGCAGCGGATTCCATAAAATCATCAAACTGGTCTGCGGCAACCCCCTTCCCGTGGGTTATGAAAGTCTCGAAGAATTTTTTATCATTGAAGTTCGTGAGGATTTTGATACTAATACAATCAAGTCCGTGCTCAACCGTCTGTTTCCCGATGACTTGCAAATCGTTCACACTGCGCATATTGAAAAGAAATCAGAAATTCAGGAAAAGCCGAACAAACGGTATGTCCTGTCAATCGACGGTTTCGATTTTTCCCGGGAAAAAATTGAGTCGTTCACCGGAGCCGATCAGGTGATTTTCGAAAAAGTGAACAAAAAAGGGGAGTCACGGTCCATCGACCTGAAAAACCATGTGCGTAACATCACGGTGGAAGCACCCGGAAAGATTGTTTTCGATCTTCTGAGCGAAGGTGGAGTCCACGTCAGACCGGATGATGCCATGAAACATATTTTTTCCATTTCCGACGACGAGATGAGAAAAGCGGACATGATGAAGTTGAGGCATTTTGACTGATTGCTATGTATAAAGAACTGATTGTCAACGTATGTGAAACGGAAACCCGTGTTGCCCTTGTCGAGGACGGAAATGTCACCGAGCTGTTTATCGAGAGGGGAGACGAGGAAAATATCACGGGCAACATCTACAAAGGCACTGTTCAGCGTGTTCTACCCGGCATGCAGGCGGCTTTCGTGGATATCGGTTTGAAACAGGCCGCCTTTCTCTACGTGGACGACGTCATAAAAAAGCAGAACCTCGATGAAGCGGAGCCTCCTGAAAAACCCAACGGTCTCACTGACAAGGATGATTTCGTTCCAAACAACACCCAGCGAAACATACCCATCGAACAACTGCTCCGGGAAGGCCAGCAGATCATGGTCCAGGTGGTCAAGGCCCCCATTGGAACGAAAGGAGCCCGGGTTTCCACCTACATATCCATTCCCGGCCGTTACCTTGTGCTTATGCCCAATGTGGATCATATCGGTATTTCCAAACGCATCGATACGGACGAGGAAAGGGCGAGACTGAAAAACCTGATCAACGATCTGCGAAAGGTGAAATACGGGTATATTTTCAGAACGGCCAGCGAAAGCATCGACTCCGACCAGCTCCGGACGGAAATGGATCTTCTCGTCAACTCCTGGGAAAACATCAAACGCCGTTACAGACAGTACAGCGCACCTTACACCCTTCACCGGGACCTTAAAGTCACATTCAGGGCCATCCGTGATCTGTTGACCCATGAGGCGAACAAGCTGATCATCGATTCAAACATCGGCTACGAGTCCATCAAAAGCTTCCTCAGAAAAATCATGCCGGAGCTCAAGGTCAAGGTGGAACTTTACGACGGGCCGGAGCCTATCTATGATTTCTACAATATCGAAGGGGATATTTCACGGGCTCTGAAAAAGAAGGTCTGGCTCAAGTCCGGCGGGTACATCGTGATCGAGCATACGGAAGCCCTGACATCCATCGATGTTAACACCGGAAGGTATGTGGGCAAACAGAATTTCGAAGAGACGATTTTCAAGACCAATATGGAGGCCATCAAAGAGATCGCCTATCAGATCCGCCTGCGGAATATCGGCGGCATTATCATTCTCGATTTTATCGACATGGAAAGTGAACAGAACAAGGTCCGTGTTTTCGAGGAACTAAGGGAAGTGTTCAAAAACGACAAAAGTAAAACCAACATCCTTCCCATGTCCGAGATAGGCCTGATCCAGATGACCCGGAAAAGGGTAAGGCAGAGTCTGAACAAGGTCCTCTGTGACAGCTGCCCGAACTGCAACGGTGACGGTTTCGTCCTTTCCAGAAAAACCATTCTTCAGAAAATTCTTCGTGAAATCAGGCGATTCAACCGGGATATGGCCGGCCATGAATTTATCGTGAGGGTGAATCCTTCCATGGCGGAATACATCAGCCGTGAAGAGTCCAACATCATTCTCCGGCTTGAGAGCGAGTTTGGAAAACATATCCGGATTCAGAAAAACGCCGATTTTCACATTGAAGAATTCGAAATTACTGAAAAGATTCATTATTGACAAAACAGAAAATATATGGTTAGATTCTCTGGTTAATATTTTGAAATTTGTAATCAAAACAATGAGTTATAATATAGAAAGCAGAGGTTTACAACATGAAAAGAACATACCAGCCCAGCAAAATCAAAAAGGCAAGAACTCACGGATTTTTATCAAGAATGGCAACCGCTGCTGGGAGACGCGTGATCAAAAGGCGTCGTGCCAGGGGAAGAAAGAGACTTTCCGCTTAAACTGCAAGTCCAACAGACAGGCATGGAACGTTGCGTGAATTTTCGTTCGGAAAAACAGACAGATTACGTAAATCCATCGATTACAGGAAGCTTAATCTTAGCGGAAGAAAAGTCGAAAATCATGAATTTATACTTATTTACAAGAAGAATGTATTAAAAAATTCACGCTTGGGAATCACTGTATCAAAAAAAGTCGGCATAGCGGTCGAGCGCAACAGGATAAAACGAATAACACGTGAGTTTTTTCGTACAAACAGGTATTTATTCATTGAAGGAGGTGTTGACCTGAACGTGATCGCGAAACGGTCAGCATCCTCCAGAAAAAATAAAGAATTGTTCGAATCTCTGAAAGAAGTTGTTAAAAAAATTGACATTAAAAAATGTGGTTAAATTCCCGGTATTTCTTCTGATCCTGAAAAGCTTCCTGTTTCCGCTGCCTCTGCTC
>CAZWTY010000030.1:0-42984 GCA_964637565.1 uncultured Desulforapulum sp. | reverse complement strand
TCGTGATCGCCGAATTCCGTGATCCGGGTGATGCCCTGGGCCGACACGGCGATGAGGATTTTCCGTCCCATGACCTCCATCAGATGAAGGCGCTCTTTGGGTGCCAGGTAGAATGTGGACAAAAGGCGGATCATGCCTTTCTGCCTTGCTTCCTGGGGCCGTGTCAGGCGTTTCAGAAGGTAGAGCGCCCCCATGAGAACGGCCAGAACAAAACACAGCGCGCCCAGGGTCTTGATCATGAGTATCCAGAAATCCGGAGCCGAGGCTGCGGGGGCCGCAGCGGTCACACCGTCCATTAGGCCAGGCTCCTTACCCGTTCCATGGGGGTGATGATATCGGTGAGGCGGACCCCGAATTTTTCGTTGACCACCACCACTTCGCCCCGGGCCACCAGTTTCCGGTTGATGAAGATTTCAAGGGGCTCTCCGGCCAGTTTGTTCAGCTCCACAATGGAGCCCTGGCCCAGCTGGAGCAGGTCGTTCACCAGCATCTTGCAGCGGCCCAGCTCAACCGACAGTTCCAGGGGGATGTCGAGAATGAATTCAAGGTCGTGGGCGTCCGCAGGTTTCACTTTCGAAGGTGCCCTTTCTCCGGCGTCGTTCTGTTCCACGTCGTAGGTTTCGTCGTTCATAAAAATTCCTTATTTCGTATAGAGTTTACGTTCCACCCGGAACGCCTGGAAGCCTCTCTGGATTCCGGCATAGCCTTCGAGTTTGGGGAAATTGTCGATGAGGCCCTTCAGGGTTTCCTCCGCGTCCTGGTCCAGTTCGATGATGTCCCCGGGCTTCAGGTAGATCAACCGTTCTCCGGTGATTTCCGTGGTGCCCAGCTGGACGGCCAGTTCCACTTCCGAATCCAGGATGATTTCCTTGAGCCGTTTCTGCCAGGTGTAGTCCACGTCTTCGACTTCGGCCTGGAAACCGGCGGAGAGCTTGCCACGAAGGGGCTCGATCATGGCGTAGGGCAGGCAGACGATCAGGGTTCCTGCCGTCTGCTCCAGCTCCACTTCGAAGCGTGTCACGATGACCAGGTCCGTGGGCATGACGATGGTGGCGAACTGGGGGTTCACCTCGGAGCGGACCATGGTGGTCTTCACCGGCTCCACGGGAAACCAGGCTGTTTCCATGTCCTTCAGGCAGGCCACCACCACCTTGTTGATCATCACTTCCTCGATGGCGGTGAATTCCCGGCCTTCGATCCTGGCCTTGGACGTGCCCTTGCCTCCGAAAAACTGGTCGATCAGGCTGAACACCAGCTGGCTTTCCAGGACCAGGAGGCCGTGCCCCCTCAGGGGTTCCATGCGGAACACGTGAAGACTGGTGGGAACGGGCAGGCTGCGGCCGAATTCGGAGAATTTCAGGATGTCCAGGGACTCGGCGCTGATATCCACGTTGGTGTGGAGCATGCCCGACATGCTGGCCCGGATTTCCCTGGCGAAGCGCTCGTTGATCACTTCGAAGGTGGGCATGCGCCCCCGGATCACCTGGTCCTGGTTTGTGAAGTCGTAAATGGATACGCCTTCGGGCTCCGGGGCTTTGGTGTCCTTTTCCGTTTCGACCTTGCCGGCGCTCAGGCCTGACAGCAGGCTGTCGACTTCTTCCTGTGTTAAGATATCGCCCATACGTTCCGCCTACTAGATGATAAGATAATCGGTGAAATAAATGTTCCGGATCTTTCCTGTTTCCAGCCTCCGGTTCAGTTCGGTGACAAGGGCCATCTTGAGCCTGATTTTCGCTTCGGCCCCTTCGAGCTCCGCCATGGTCTTTGCCGCCAGGATGGACCGGATCGCCCCGTGGATCATGTCCTTCCGGTCGTTGAACTCAACAGCCAGCTCCGGCCGGTCCAGCTCGAGCCGTATGGAGACCATGAGGGTCCGGTTTCCGTCTTTCAGGGAGATCTCCATGGGGGGCATGACGTAGACCTGCTCGAACACATTGGGGGGTTGTTTTTCCTCGCCCTGGGCCTCGGTCTTTTCCCCGTGGGCCTCCGTTCCCCCCTCTTTTTCTTCGGCTTTTCCGGCATCGCCTTCGGGGCTGTGGGCTTCCGTCACGGAAACCTCCCGGTCTTCACTGCCAGATGAACCCAGGAAAAGATAAATCCCTGCACCTGCGGCAACGACCACGATCAGGAACGCGCCCAGAATCAACAGCAGTTTTTTGTTTTTGAAAAGGCTCTTTTTCCCTGCCGGGGCTTCCCCCTCAGGCTGGATTGTTTCCTGTTGTTTTTTTTTCGCCATGCCGTTTGCCTTATTTTCGGATGATGAACTCCACCCGCCTGTTTTTCGCCCTGTTCTCGTCGCTGTCATTGGGAACCATGGGGCGTGTGTCTCCGTAACCCCCCGGAGCCAGCCGGGCCGGTTCCACACCCGATGTCCGCAGGAGATAGGCGTGGACCGAAAGGGCCCTGTATACGGAAAGTTCCCAGTTTGAGGGGTATCTGGCCCCTCCGGTGGGCCGGTCGTCCGTGTGCCCCGCCACCAGGACGTCGTTGGACGATTTCCGGAACACGGTCCCGGCCAGGTCGAGGATGGGGCGGGCCTGGGGCTTCAGCTCGGCGCTCCCCGATTCAAAAAGGTATTCCGAATCCACCGCGAGGATCAGGCCCCGTTCGTCTTCCCGGACCCCGTAGTACCGCCTGAAATTTTCGTAATCTTCCCGCAGAAGCTTTTTCAGCATGGCGTTGCTGACGATGTACAGGGCCCTTTTCCTGGCACCCTGGGCCGCGCTGTCCGGGGTGAGGTGGTCTTCGTGATAGCCTCCCCGGTCATCGACGCCTTCGGATTCGATGTACTTGTCGAACATCTCCCGGGTGTCTTTTTTGTCCATGGCCTTCATCGAGAGCAGCATGACGAAAAAAGTCAGGAGCAGCATGATGAGGTCGGCGAAGGTCACCATCCACGCGGCGCTGTCACTCTGGCCGTTCTTGTCGTCTCCGGTGGGGCGCGTTCGTTTCGACAGGCTGATCACGGCTCTTTTGTCCTTTTTTCTTTCACCTTGAAAAAGAAATCCTTGAAAATAAAGTAACCCTTGGGCTTTTCCATCTTTTTGTCATGGACAAAGGTCAGATCCACCCGGCGGTTTAATTTTCGGCCTTCGATGGTGGTGTTGGGCTCCTGGGGTTTTACCATTCCCCACCCGCAGGCCGTGAACCGTTCTGCGGGAATCCCGGCTTTTTCCACAAAGTACTGAAGGATCCGTGCGCTTCGGATGGCCGTCAGCTCCGTATTGCCTATGCCGGTTTTTTCAAACAGGGGGATGTTGTCGGTATGGACGCTGATATCCATGGCATACGGGTTTTTTTCGATCAGGTCCACCAGGTTGTCGAGAATGTGCTGACCCTCGGTGGAAAGACCGGATTCGTCCGGGACGAACAGGCGCTCCGCCGGGATGGAAAGAATGGTGCGGTTCTGTTGCACCGTGACCCGGATATCCTTCATTCCTTTCTGGTTTTCATTGGACAGGGCTGAAAGATCCAGGGGGCTCACACCCTGGCTGAAGCTGTCGTCGGCGAATTCACCCCGGGGTTCGGCTTCGGACTCGCCGCCGAAACTGTCGATGAGGGAGCCCACCAGCACCCTTTTTTTCTTTTCATCGGTCACGGCGATGGAGTTCATCAGGATGAAAAAGGCCAGGAGGATAATGAACAGGGAAATGGTCATCACCATGACCATGCTGTCATTTTTACCGTCTGACCCGCTTTTTTTCCGTTTGGCCATGAATCACCCTTATGGTCCGTTCGACCGCATCCGAGTCAGTCGAAAGAGCTGTTCCTGGCTTTGGGAGGCATGAATACCAGGAGTTTCTGCTCGAGAATCCGGGGGTTGTCCCCGGAAGTCAGCGAGATCACGCCGGCTTTGATGATCTCCATGGACAGGGCTTCTTCCTTGCTCCGGGTTTTGAGTTTACCGGAAACGGGGAGGAAAACCAGGTTGGCCAGGATGGAACCGTAGAACGTGGTGAGGAGGGCGATGGCCATGGCCGGTCCGATCTTGCTGGGGTCGTCCATGGACTGGAGCATCTGGACCAGGCCGATCAGTGTTCCGATCATGCCCAGGGCCGGGGCGAAACCGGCCATGGTGGCGAAGATTTCCGCGCCCTGCTGATGACGATCCCGCATGATGTCCACTTCCGTGTCGAGAATGTCGCTGATGGCCTGGGGTTCCAGGCCGTCCACGCTGAGCTGGAGACCTTTTTTCAGAAAGACGTTGTCCACCTGGTCGATGTAGGGCTCCAGGGCCAGGATGCCTTCCCGCCTTGCCTTGGTGGCGAACTGAACGAATTTTCCCGTGATGTCGTCCTCGCTCATTTTTTTCTGGAGAAAAACATTTTTCATGACCGCCATGGCCCCCATGACGTCCTTGATCGGGTAGTTGATCATGGTGGCTCCGAGTGTTCCCCCCACCACGATGAGAAGGGAGGGGATGTCGATGAAAAGCATGAGGCCGCCGCCGATGGCGATGCTCACGATCACCAGGCCGAACGCCGAAACAATGCCCAGAAGGGTCGCTATGTCCATGTCCTGCTCTTTTTCCTGGATGCTTGGTTTGGGATCAACCGGATCACGGCGGACGCTGGGCGTCGATGAACGGCCGGTGACCCGACGGAATGCAAATGCAACCCCTGTGCCAATAAAACGAGCACCGTGACCTGTTTTCAGCCTGGAACCCGCCGGGGCTGGTACTGTTTTAACACGTTGATATGGAATATTATACAGATTTTTCTTTCGAAAACGGGCTTTGTGGGGGGATGGACGTGATTCCGGGGGCATGTCAAAAAAATGGCGGAAAAGAGACGGGGGGCCGGAGAACCGGCGCCCCCGCGTGAGGTGGCTGTCTTTCAGCCGGAAAGACGGTGGTCTTTCCGGCTTATCGCTTACCGTTTCATGGCGATGGTGTCTCCCAGCATGCCGTCCACGGTGGTCACAATTTTCGAGTTGGCCTGGTAGGCCCTTTCCGTGGTGATCATCCGCACGAACTCGGCGGCGATGTCCACGTTGGACTGCTCCAGGGAGTTGGGTGCGATGCTCCCAAGGCCGTTGGTCCCGGGTTTGTTGGTGATTACGGGCCCGCTGGTCCTGGTTTCGGAGAACAGGTTACCTCCCTGTTTGAACAGTCCCTGAACGTTCTGGAAATCACCCAGAGCCACCCTGAACAGGGGGGTGACCTGGCCGTTGGAGTACTGGCCGGTGATCACGCCGTCGATGTCCACCGAGATGTTCTGCAGGCTGCCGGCGCCATACCCCGTGGATGTCTGGTAGATGGTGGTGGACCCGGTGGCGAACTGGGTGGTGGACAGGGCGTTGGGCGACCAGTTGGTTCCGTCGAACTCCGAGCCCATGTCGAGCTGGATTTCCATGTTGGTGGTGCCGGCGGGACCGCCGAGGAAATCTGCCGCAAAGGTGTAGTGCTGTTCGGTGTAGTCGCCGGTCATGTCGGTCCAGTTGGCCGGGTCGGCCAGATCGTCGGGATTGCCCTGGCTGATGGTCACCGAGTAGGCGTTGCCGGCTGCCACCACGTCGCCGCTGTTGAAACTGAAGAACATGCCGTCCGGTCCCTGGACATAGTCACCGAGAACATAGTCGCCGGGGATGGTGATGGTGCCCGTGTCTCCGCCGTTGGCGCTGGCCCAGTTCATGGTGATGGTGTTGGTTCCGATGGTTCCGGCCGTTGCGGCGGTGAACGTGTAAGTTTCCGTGGCGGGAGGGCCGCCCAGGAGATTGGCCGAATCACCGGTCCAGGCTCCGCCCACGCCGGGGCCTGCCGCGGCCCAGGGGCCTGTTCCGGCCACGCTGGAGAGATCGCCGCCGCCATTACCCACAAAGCGCTCGAAGGTCTGGCTTGCGAGAACGCCCTGGGCGGTGAATGTGAGGGTTCCCCGTCCGAGAAGCCCGTGTCCCGCGTCGTTCACGTCGGCAAAAATGGCCCGCCGGTCTTCCGCCGGGTTGCAGGTCACGATGTATTCATAGGTGTTGGCCGCGGCTCCACGGTCATAGTACACCGTGATGTCGTGGGTGCTGCCCAGGGAGTCGTAGACCTTGACGGTGGTCTGGTATTCGTAGGCCGTGTCGCTCAGGTTGATCGACGCTTCGGGAGATCCGTCCCAGACTCCTGACAGGGGAATCCCCGCTCCGGTGGTGTTGTCGGTTGCCCGTGAATCCAGGTTGGTGATCAGGGAGATGCTGTCCGTGGCCTCGGGAGGCGAGGTAAAGGATTCCAGCTGGATGTCCTTGATGGACCCGATGTCTTCCACTTCCTGGGATACTTCGTTTCTCCGGAGTTCCCACCCCTGGACGATGTATCCGGCGGGGTTGGTGAAAAAACCGTTCTTGTCGAAACGGAACTCACCGGCCCTTGAATAGTAGTTCTGGGAGGCGTTGTTGGGGTCCCTCAGGATAAAGAAACCGTCGCCGCCGATGGCCAGGTCCGTGGGGGATTCGGTGGATTCGAAGGATCCCTGCACGAACATGCCGGCGATGGCGTTGATGCCCGTTCCCCGGCCGACCTGGGCCGATCCGGAGTTGGTGGCCACGGTCTGGCTGAGCACATCCTGGAACGTCACGCGGCTGGACTTGAAGCCAATGGTGTTCACGTTAGCGATATTGTCACCGATAACCGTCATGGAGTTGCCCATGGAGGCCAGGCCGCTTACACCTGAAAAAAGTGAACTTGTTAATGACATATTACCACCTCATTGTTTGAATTATCGGTTTCGCTCGTCCATGAAATATCTTCAATCATCCCTGATTTATTTGCTCAATGCGACGGATGTCACGCTGTCCGGGTCGATTCTCCTGCCATCGACCATCAGGTAGGCTTTCCCGCCGTAGGTCGTGACACCGCTTACCGTTCCACTCGTCTCGGTGGCCACATCCAGGTACTGGCGTTTCGCGTTGAGCGCCTTCACCTCGTAGGTGTACTCGCCATCCTGGACCGTGTCGCCGTCGTCGTTTTTCCCATCCCACTCGATGTTGTAAATTCCCGCCTCGATCTGCTCGTTGCCCGAAGTCATCCGGCGCACCGCCGTTCCGTTGCTGTCATAGACCACCACGTTGATGAGGCCCGGTTCTTCCATCTCGAAGGTCCCTCCGGATACCACCTTCCCACCGTAGAGGGTCACGGGGTTTCCGTCGCTGACAATGTCCTTGCCCATGTAGTCGAAGATGTTCTCGTTGGTCGAGGCGTTGTTCAGGGCCGAGAGAATGGAGGACAGGTTCGTGTTCATGGTGATCTGCTGCTCCAGGCTCGAGAACTGGGCCAGCTGGGCGGTCATGTCCGTGCCCTGAAGCGGGTTCAGGGGGTCCTGGTGCTTGAGCTGGGCCACCATCATGGTCAGGAAGGCGTCCTTTCCAAGAGAGTCGCTCTTCGTGGCGGTCTTCTCTTCCCTGAGCTGGCTGTTGATGAAAAGGTCCCTGTTGCTGTAATCACTTGAAATACTCATGTCCTGCCTCCTTGACCGATCCGGCTTACGCCACCAGATCGAGTTTTCCCCGCGTATACCCCGCCGCTGCGACCCTTGTGGCCATCGTGTCACCGCGCGTTTTTTCGGCCACCGGATCCAGGGTGAACAACGGCTTGTCTTTCTGTTTCCGGCCCTTGCCCGACTGGTCCGAGTCATGTCTTGCCTGGGCCATGTTCTGGCCGAAATTCCCCGACAGGCCCACATCCATCTTTTCGATCCGGATACCCTGGTCCGCCAGGATGGCCCTGAGATCCGTGCTCTGGTTCATCAGCATGTCCCGTGTGGCGGAATGCTCGGTGAGGATGCTGATTTTCAGGCCGCTTGCCGTGGTGGCGATAGAGAGTTCAACCCGGCCCATGTCTGGCGGCTTGATGTGGAAACGGATTTCCGAATCCCCGTTACGAACGGCCTTTGAAATCTGCCGGGCCACCTGATCGGTCACGTAGGCCGGCAGGGTTTTTTCCGTGGTTCCGGCCTGGGTCATTTCGGCGGTTTTTCCGTAGAAGCCCGTTCCGGCCAGGGATTTGACAGCCGGGTTTGATTCGGCACTGTCATGGGCCAGGCCGTTTTTTCCTTTTGCGGCAGCCTTGACCAGTGATACGGGATTTTCAAGGTCAAGCCCCGGTTTTTCATCGGACCCGTCGGCGGTTGAAACGTTTTTCAGCACACCGTCAAAGGCCGGCTGTTTTTTTCCAGGTTCTGTCCCCTGGGCGGAGGTCCAGGTGTTTTCAGTCCCCGGGGTTTTCAGGTGGCCTTTGAACAGGCCGTCACCGTTTTCCGTGAACATGGAATCCAAGGGTTTTTTTGTGTCGAAACGCAGGGCGTTGCCATCGGGATCGACCATGTCCACTGTCGTCCATGCCTGGTTTCCCTCTTTCATCCGGGTGCGGTCAAGGGCATGGAGACCCTGGGCGAAGGCCCCGGCAAAATTTTCCGTCAAAGGTTTCCGGTCAGCGGCAGCCGTTTCAACGCCCCGAATCATGGATTCGAGTTTTGAAACGAACTGGTCCAGTGTCATTTCCCCTTTGACTGCTTTGTCCAGGACATCCAGGATACCCGTGGAACCCGCGAATTCTGAATCCAGGCCGGAGGCCATGGAGGACAGGCCGTTCATGGCCTGTTCAGAAAAATTGGCTGTGGCGAGCCGTTTAACTTCCCCGCCGGCGACAGTGAATGGAGCAAGGGCCGCCAGGAGCTGGTCCACATCCACGCCTTCCCGCTTGTCCGTGACGGAGTCCAGGATTCGTTCGATGTCTTCCCGGCCGATCCCGAAGCCTTCAAGGGCGGTCTGGAGATGGGGAAGGGTCGAGATATCCCAGGTTTCTTTCGGATCATTTTCTTTCATGAATTCTCCGAGGGAGTTCATGAGGCTCTGGAGCGGCGTGGACATGGAAGAACTGTCGGCCATGTTCTGTTTTTTGTCCTTGATGAACACGGAGATTTTTTCCGGATCGAAGCCAGCCGCTTCAAGAAGTCCTGCCAGGGCGTCCAGGCCCTGGGAATCGACGGAAAGCCCCTGGGTTTTCCCGGCGGTTTCACCGGCCAAGGCCTGGGCCAGGGCTGAAATCACGGCCTGTGTTTTCCGGCCCGTTGCGCCGTCGAGGCCCATCAGGGTCATGAGGTTCTGCCCGTCTGCCGCTGTGTTTTTTTCAGCGGCGGCTGCAAGGGAGTCGATCACGTGGCTGAACTCACGGCCGAGTCCGGCGAAACCCTGGTTTCCGGCGGGGATTTCAAAAGATCCCGTAAAGGCCCGGGACCCCTGGCCAAGGGAGCCGGCTTCAAGGTTTGGAAGGGCTCCAAGGGAGGCCAGCAGGGCGGCGAATTCGCCTTCAAAACCAGTGGCCGTTCCGGAGGCGGCTTTACCCATGCCCGCACCAAAGGCTTTGGCGCCTGGTGTAATCATGAGCATATTTTGAAAACCGTTTGCGGACATGGCGATCTCCCTTTGGTTGGTGTTGCTTCCCGGTCTTTCGGGCTTTGCCTCGTAAAAAAGCAAAGGCCGTGCCATGCTTGTGTTGTGTTATTTATATGCAATTAAAACGGTTGGATACGGTATTTTTGTCTGCGGGGAAACAGTCGGATGGACAGGTGTCGGGGATGGTTTTTTCCGATTGAAAAGCATGGCCCGGAAAAAAATTCCCGGAGAGCTGGCAGGGCAAAAAAAAAGGTCTCTCCAGGAAAACGGAGAGACCTTGTGGCTTTTATTATAAGGAACCGGTCAGACCCGGAATTTACCCACCATGTGTTTCAGGGCACCGGCCAGGGCTTTCAGCTGGTCGGTGTTCAAATTCATCTGGCGGCAGTTGCCGGACATGGACGTGGCCGCATGGTTGACTTCGGAGATGTCCTGGGCGATCTGGCCGGAGAACATGGTGCTCTGGTCCACGCTGTCGCTGATTTCGTTGATCACCTGGGAGACCCTTACCACGTTGCTGGCGATTTCCTTGGTGGTGGCACTCTGCTCTTCCACGGCCGTGGCGATGGTGGCCACAATGTCGTTCACGTCGTTGATGACCTTGGAAATTTCCCCGATGTCCGAAATGGTTCCGGCGGTGGAGCCTTGAATGCCCTCGATTTTCACTTTGATGTCCTGGGTGGCTTCGGCGGTCTGGCGGGCCAGTTCCTTGATCTCGTTGGCCACCACGGCGAAGCCTTTGCCCGCCTCCCCGGCTCTGGCCGCCTCGATGGTGGCGTTCAGGGCCAGAAGGTTGGTCTGCTCGGATATTTCCGTAATGGTTTCAGTGACTTTTCCGATGTCATCGGCGGCGATACCCAGTTCCCGGACCCTGTCCGATGCGGTTTTCGCCTGAGACACGGCTTTATCTGTAATCGACCGGGCTTTTTCTGAATTGGAGGCGATTTCGTTGATGGTGGAGGTCATTTCTTCGGTGGCCGCCGCCACGATGCCTGTGTTGGCGGACGCTTCCTGCATGGAGGAGGACACGGTGTCCATGTTGGTTCTCATGTCCTGGGCCGCTTCGGCTACGGCGTTGGATCGCCCGGCCATGTCGCCCGAACTGTTTTCCATGGCCGAGGAAAGGCGGGACAGCTCTTCCGACGAATCGGTGAGGGTCCTGGCGTTTTCCGCGATTTTCGAAACCATGTCCTGGAGGTTTTCCACAAAGGTGTTGAACCAGTGGGCCATGTCTCCCACTTCGTCACGGCTTACCACGTCCAGCCGTCTTGTCAGATCGCCTTCGCCCTGGGCGATGTCTTTCAGCATGGCCACCGTGTTGCCCAGGGGTTTTGTCACGGCTCCGTTGATGATGATCGAGACGAGCAGGCTGGAACCGATTACCACCGCGAGGAACAGGACCATGTTGGTGTACTGCTGGGTCTTGATGGCCGAACCGGTGGACGCCAGGCTGTTTTTGAGTTTTTCGGAAAACAGGCTTGAATTGCTTTCCAGGTCCGCCACGATCTGTTTCATCTCATTGGCCAGCTCAAGGGCCTTGTCCGTGTTGCCCGAATCGGCCCCGCCCTCGGCGTTGGCGGCCTGGCTAAGGGCTGTGTACACAGGCTGGGCTTTTTCCGTATAGGCTTTGATCCTGTCTTTGATCTGGTTGACCCTCTCACTGTCTTCTGCGGAGATCATGCTGTTCCCAAGAATGTCGGCCAGGGCTTTGTCCGCTTCATCGGCCTTGGATTTCGCCGTGTTGATCACCTCCTCATCTCCCAGAAGAACAGCGTCGTTGTAGAGTTTGATCTGGTCGTTGAAGGCGGTGAGGGCGGTCTTGGAGTCCTGGCTGGCCGGAAAAAGGTATTCGGATACGGTGACGAGCTGCTTCTGGGATCTGGCTCCGGTGATCGTTCCGTAGGCCATGGAGACAAAGTAACCGATGATCAGGATGCTGATGCTGCACCAGATTTTCTTGCCGATACTCAATGATTTCCACATAGTTTTCCCCCTGTTGAGCCGTGATTGCCGATGGCGGTGAAGCGTTTCGGATGACGTTGACGCGGCACGATTCCCCGATGTCTGGCATATGGCGGAGTCTGAAGACGGTCTGCTTTCCAGAACATATCGGACAGGCGCCGGATAAATTTAGTCAATTTTAAGATCGTGTTTTCGTTTTTGTGAGAAAACCGGATTACCGGGTTTTGAAATGATGGCCATCATATCCGATCGACCGGGCAAAATCAAGAATCGGATTGCCACCAGCAGCCTGTCCTATCCTACAATCCGGCCCTGTCAAAACCTTCGATTTTTCCTGGTTGCCTTTATACATAAAATCACTTAATAAAAGTGTGACATTTTTTGATGATAAGACTTTTATCACGTTATATAACGCCCTTGGGAAGGGCAGGGGGGGCGCTCGCCGCCCTGAAAACGAAGGAGGCGTCATGGCGTACGAATACGGTTCGACGGATCTCGACATCCGGAACCCTTTCAAACAGACGGGGCTGATTCAGGCGGTGCGCGGGGGGCTTGTCAGCCTTCTGGGTCTTTACAGCCTTCTTGAGGTCAAAGGCCTTGTGGAAACGGGCGAGAAAGCCCAGGGCTGGCTGACCCTGGCCGTGGGCGTGATCCTCCTGGCCGGTGGACTGACGTCCCTGGGCCGGGGAATTTTCCAGATCATGCGGTTTTTCGTCGGCCGGGGTGTCCCCACCAGCCTTGCCAGAAACATGGCCAAAAGCGAAGCCCACACAGTGGAAAACGAGGTGGCCTACACGTCCCAGCAACTCGAACAGATGCTCCAGGGCCGGAAAAACCTGACGTTCATCGAACCCACGGACTGGTTTTCCCGGATGATTCACACCCTTTTCCCCAAACTGATCCTCATGCCCTACACGTACAGGAACATGGCCCAGCGCATGGTGAGGGCCCTGGCCATGACGGCCATCGGTTTCCTCTGTTTCGGCCTGACCTGGTTTTCGGGAACCACGGGCCTCAGCACCATCAGCAAAACCCCCATTTTAGACTGGGTGGCCCTGGCCCTGACCCTTTACCTTCTCTACACCTGGTTCAGCATCAGGAAGCCTCTGGAACGCAGCCTCCAGCAGCATACGGACGTGGCCGGAGTCAAGGAACTGGTGGCTTACATCACCTGCGCGATCCTTCTGCCTTTTGTGCTGCTGTACGTCCATGACGAGGTGACCAAGCTGCCCAAGCTCCACATCAACACGGATCTTTATATTCCCGTGATCTGCCTCCTGGCGGTCATCGCGGCCGCGGCCTTCTTCTTCCTGCTTTTCAAGCGCATGAACCAGATCGACCCCAAGACCGAAGTGTCCGAACTCCGGGACAACTGGCAGGAATCCCTCCATCCCCAGGAGATCTTCATCAATTTTGAAAGCATCGTCATGGCCAACCGCAGGTACCGGGAAATTCCCAACCGGGTTTACCGGGAATTCGACGCCCGGCTTTTCGAAGAGGGCAGCAACGACAAAGGCCACTTCAAAGGCGAGGTGATCCAGGAAACTCAGCCGGTGTTCCAGGAAACGCCCCATGACGCGGGGTTCAGCCTGGTGAGAACCGCCCTGACCATCGCCGGTCACGTGCTCCTGGCCCTGGCCGCGTTCTGGCTTATCCGGACCGTGGGCAACCTGGAAGGCCTGGAAGCCCTGAAAAAAGGACCGGAAATGGACGCCAAAATCATGGGCAGCGTGGGCATTTTGATCATGGGCCTGATTCTCTGGACCTTCGGCAGCATCATGGCCAATTTCGCCCAGGCGTTCTGGGCTGAAATGCAGTTCGAGTCCTTGCTGGTCTACTTCAAATGCCAGGGCACCTACACCGCGTCCAAACTCAGCACGGGAACGAGCATCTACGACAGCACGCGCTCGGAAAACACCGTGGTCCGCTCCAGCCTTACCCCCTGGCTGATCTCCTGCCGGGTGGTGACGTGCAGTTTCGCGGGCAGCGGCATGAAAAACCTGGAACACGCCCGGCACATCATCGAGATGCACAAAGCCGACAACGATCTTTCGGCCATCGTCAACGAAATCCGGGAATTCATCCGGAGCCGCCAGGCCATCGCCGGTATCGGCAACGAGAAAGACCTGGAGTCCGCCTCCCAGATCTACCAGATGAACGCCCAGACCCGGGTGGGATACGCGAAGGCCGAAGCCGGGGCCATCGAAGGGGGCCAGCCCCGGAAGGTGATTCCCGACCAGCGGGGGGACGATACCCTGTAATGGAGTTCAGGCAGTTTCTTTGAATTTGTTGTATTCTTGCCTCCGGCGGCTTTTCCGGGGGACCAGATTTTAAAAATCTGGACAAACAGGGTGAGGTTACGATTAAACTTTTCAAAAGTTTGGCCCCCGGCAGTGACTCCGGGGGCCTTCATTTTTTTAATAATCCAGATTTTTCGATCAATCTTGTCTTCCGGTGACCGCGAACGAGGACACCACGGTGAACTGGAGATGACCGTCCGCTCCGGTGAGGATCCGGCTGCCGCATCGCAGCCAGGCATGGGCCAAAAGACCCTTGGGTGAGTCAGGGGCTATCTTGACGCCCAGGTAAAGGGTTCCGGCAAGCCCCCGCCGTTTCAGCATCCACTGGCAGGCCACGGCCTGGGGCAGGCAGACGCTCGCCCAGGGCGTGTTGTTCGCGGCGGACCGGACCGCCTGACCGATCAGCCGTGCGGTGCGGGCTTCAAGAGGGTCGGTGTTCCGGGGCGATTCGCCCATGTGGGTTCCCAGGCTCCGTGAAAGGACCCGGAACGGGAGGCAGAGCACGGCAAACCGGGCCATGCCGAGAAAAACAAAGGCCTCCGCGAGCATCCGGCGTTCTTCGTGCGTCCTTCTCCGCCATTTGGCGGGCGCTTCCATGAGTTTTGTCAACATTACCCTCACCCTCTCTTTTTTGGAAACATCATTCAACGCTGTGGAATTTGGGGCGTTCTGTCAATAGACGATACCGCCGTTTTCATCCAGATACCCGAAACTCCGCATCACTTGGGCATGATCCGCCACGATCCGTTCGGCCTGGGTTTCATTCAGTTCCTCACGCCAGGAACCGGTCCGGCCTTTTCTGAAAAACCGGGCCGAGGCCGGGCTTTTTTCCCGGAAACCGTGCTGGGTCTCCTGCTTTTGAACCACATCGAAGGCGCTGTGGGCAAGGGCTTTTTCGATCTGGGCCCCGGTATAGTCAAGGCCCATGAACGAAACTGCTTTTTCGAAGGTTTCAAAGGGCCTTGTTTTCATGTCCTCGTAGCGCATGACATGGACGGGAAAGGAGGGGCCGTCCGTCCAGCTTTCCACATGGCCGCTCCAGGACAGGAGTTTCTGCCGCAACTGGTTGTGAAGCCGTCTGGGTTTGTCACAAAAAGCGAAGGAAACATCGGCCATTTTTTCGATGGACCGGTCGTAATCCCAGCTGCTGTGATGGGCGAAGGAAACGGCTACATCGAGGGGATTTCTCATAAAATACAGGGCGCAGGCCGTGGCTTCCGGAGGGATCAGGGGTTTTCCGTCGGGAAGCCTGGTCCAGGCGTCGTGGATTTTCATGAAAAGGGGCTGTTCGGCGTTTTCGGAAAGGTGAAGGTACAGTTCGGGTCTCAGGCGGTCGATTTCATCGGCGCCCAGGTCGGAGGCTTCGATGCCGGTGATATCGTCGAACATCCCCCGGGCGCTGGCGATGGGTGTTCGCTCCAGGTCGTTGATATCCGAAGGGCCGTCACCATCGTTCAACAGATTGGAAAGAAAAACCCGGAACCAGGTGTTGCCGGACTTGGGATAGGAGGCGAGCCAGATGATCCGGTTCATGAACGGAGGGTTTCCTCCACCGCATCGGCCAGTTCATCCAGGAGAAAGCCCCCGGAGGGCCGGACGACCTTATGGACCCGGACATCTGAACCCAGCCGGACGCACTGGTGGAAATGACGGGTTTTTCCGTCAAACCCTTTGAGGAAATTCAGGCGGTACGTGTTGTCCACCAGGGCGTTGATTTTTTCCGAACCTTTCAGCTCGGTGATAGAAAGAGTCTCCGTGTTGGTGGTGTGGAGGATGAAGACGTCGGCCACGGGGACGTTGGGGGTGTTGTCTGTTTCCACAGGCATGAAGTACTTTTCAAGGCGGTCTCCCCACCTGACGGATTGTAAGGATTGTCGGTCCTGTTCCAGTTTCTCGAGGGCGTCGGCCCAGAGCTTCAGCCTAGGGAATCCGGTCATCACCGCCGGGACGCCGTTTTCCGTTGAAATCGCGCAGAGGTCGTCGGCGAGGAAGGGGTAGCCTCTCCGGTGAAAGCAGGCGGTCAGGGTGGATTTTCCTGTTCCGGAAATACCGGAGAAAAGAACGCTTCGGCCGTTCACGGCCAAGGCTCCGGCGTGCAGAACGAGGATGTCCCGCTGGTGAAGAAGGGCCCCCATGGCCGAGCCCATGAGAAAAATCAGGATGTCGTCCTCGTGGGCGTTCGTGTCAGGGGTGATGGTGATATTGTTGCCATCCCGGACATGGTACCGGGCCACGTTGTCCACCGTAAGGAGAAGCTCGCCTGTCCTGGCCTGGACCCGGACCCCTTTGAACAAGGGGTTCTCAATGGATTCCGGTGTTTTTCCGAAAACGATACGCACATCGTCCATGGATTCCGGTGTTATCGGTGGAGCAGGCAAGGGGAGGGTGGAGCCGATCTGGATGCCGAAAATGCGGTAATGCTGGTTCATGGGCTTTGGTTCACACGTTGACGGTCTGAAATCTGATTTGGACTGGGTTGAGCCTTTGGATGGCGCCGTCAAACCATGCATGACTCCCCGAACGACGATCCACATCGCTGGAACTTCCATCCGGGTGGGTGAGCCGATTCATGAAACCCATCAGGCCATGAATCGGCTTTGCGGATCAGGAAGGCCCTGCATAAGTGCTAAATTCACCAGGCGCATATACACCTTTCCCCGCGCAGTCTTTTTGCTTCAGCAGTCTGGGAGCGGTCCAGGGTTTCAGAGCCCTGGGCTGGCCATCGTTTTGCTGTTCGGCGCGGTCATTTGAAATCCGGGTGTTCTGGTCTGGGCTCATGGGTTCTCCTTGGGTGAAAAGGTGATAGCTTTTTATTTATTGGAACCGAATCGGATCGGACCGTTTTTTTAATCCAAGCACGTTCAGGCCGACTGTTGATCAAATCCTAAACAATACGGATGTTCAAAATATGAACAATCCTTTAAAACCTAATAAAACATCAAAACACTGTCAACGGCAAAAAGACAGGAGGCGGAAAAATCTGTGTTTACCCCGCCATATGGCCCGGGCCATCGCCATCCGCTTCCAGGCTTTTCAGCCAGAGGTCCAGGGCCGCAACCCGCTGGATGTTACGGGCCGTCTGAAAACGGACGGTCATCGAAAGCGGGGTTCCGGACACCATTTCCCCGATCTGGCGGGTCAGTTTGCCTGTATCGACCATGTCGGCCAGAATGGGGTGAAGATCCGGAACGTGGAGGGGCGGCATTGCCGGTTCTGCACCACGGGAGCTCAAACCCACCGGGGAGCCCATGTCTTTTCCGGTTTTCCAGGCCACCTTGTCGGGGACGATTCCGCGGACGGCCCGCCGGTGGAGATAACGGCCCATCCCGCGCTGGTAGTTTTCGCTGGAGGGGACAGACAGGAAAAAACGGACAAGCCGGATGTCGAGAAGGGGCCAGCGGTATTCGATTTTCCGCCCCTGGGCCATGAGAGAGCAGTTTTCCATCCGGGTGGGTACAAAGGGCTGCCAGCGTTTTTCAAGGGTAAACCGTTTAAGGTCCGTGTAACCGGCGTCGAAACGGGCCTGGTCGTAATGCCGCTGTTTCAGGTCGAAACGGTCGGTCCAGGTCTCCCTGAGGATCAGGAGAGGCCATCGTTGGTCAATCGCCGTGTAAAACCTGGGATTGTAAAGGGGACGGCTGAAGTTTTTCGTTCTTCTCCGGCGCAGCTCCATTCGGACCAGTCTCAGCAGCTGCGTTACTCCGTTACCCGGAAGGAGCCGGTAAAGGTCCCGGAACTGTCTCCGGATGATCAGCTCAAAGAGAACCATGGACCCGTGAAGGGTGGTGACGAATTCGTCGCCCCCGAAACCGGACAGGAGGGTCCTGATTCCCAGCTTTTCTGCAAGGGAGTAAAACGGCTCATGGAATGTGGCGTTTTCATGCTCCACAGGGTATCCCAGGAGGGCGAGGACCCTTGAACCGTCCTGGGCGGTCTTTTTTCCGGTAAAGACGTGGTTGTGGGTGAGGTGAACGGCCCTGCTCACGGCAAAGATATGCTCGGGTTCCCGTTCGGCATGGGCAAAGGCGAAGGCGTGAAGCCGGGCCAGGTCTTTTTCCATGAACCGGGCCGCAAAGGCGGTGATGGTGGAGGAATCCACCCCGCCGCTCAGTTCGGCGCCCAGGGGGTAATCGGAATCCAGGCGGCAGTGTATCGCGGTTTCAAGGTGCTCCCTGTAGGCTTCCACGTAGTCGCCGGAATTTTTGAGCGAAAGCTCCGGCACATCGGAAAGATCGTGGTACTTTCTGAGCACCGCCCCATCCGGCGTGACAGTCAGGCTGTGGGACGGGGGCAGTTTCAGGATTCCCGTGTACGGGGTGCCGTCGAAACTCATGGACAGGCCCGCAAGGTATTCGGCGACCCATTGGGTTTCGATGGAAAGCGGGACAGTGTCACATCCCTTGAAGGCGGCCAGGGTGGTGGCGCAGGCAAACGTGTTTTCCGTCACCGTGTAGTAGAGGGGCCGGACTCCCATGTGGTCACGGCCGCAGAACACCGAGGCGTTTTCGATGTCGTGTATGACGAAGGCGAAGTCTCCGATGAGACGGTCCACGCAGCGATCCTTCCATTTCATGTAGCACAGAACGATCAGTTCGGTATCGGAGAGGCTCGCAAGATGGGGCCGGGACAGGGAAAGGGCGTCACCCAGTTCTTTCCGGTTGTCAAGCCTTGCCCAGGCTGCCGCGTGGAGGAGTCTGGATGGATGGGAATAGGGGGCCGGTTCAAGGCGGGAGCGGGCCGTGTTCCAGTGAACGCACTGCACCAGAAGGCTTTGGCCGCCGTCGTCAAGGTATCCGGCTTTGTCCGGAGAGGCGAAGGGAGACAGTTTCTTGATGACCGCCTGAGGATCGACGGGCCGCAGGCCAGGGTTTTTCTTTCGGTTTAAATGGAAAAAGAACACGGTTCAGAGATCCTCTTGTTCAATCTCATCCCCGAGCAGTCCGCCATGGATCATCTGAGGGACGCGTGTGTCCCAGCCCGTGTTGCCTTCGAGGATCATGGGGCCGTCGGGGGGCAGCACAAAATCCCAGGCCACGGAAAAAAGTCCCGGATACGCCAGGTGGGCGCGAAGCGCACTCTCCCTGATCTGCTCCCAGTCTGGCAGGGAGCGTCCCCGGGCACGGGTGTAAACCGATTCCAGATGTCTCCTGGTATCGACCGGCAGGGACTTTCCGGGAAAAGGCCTGATTTTCCCGGAATCAAGGTCTATGGGAAAAATGGCGTGGCTGAACTTCATCCTCCCGGAAACGTTGGGGATTTCAAGGGTCGCGCTGTAGAGCCGGACTCGGCCTTCTCCCCGGTTTTCCGTGATCACCCTCAACGTCACGGCGTCACCTGTGTCGCACAGCCGCGCCACAAAAGGGTGGTTGGCCGTAAAGGCCTGGACAAGGTAATCACTGCGGGCCGATGCGTCCTGAAATTCGTTAAAAGAAGCCGCCCCAGACACCATGCCGTTTTTTACGGAGTGTATCCGCCTTTCCCCGTTGGCGACGTCAAGGACGAAGGCGTCCCTGCTCCCGGACCCTGAGCGGGTTTTCAGGAAAAAGCGGCCTTCACGCTGAAACGAATCGAGAACCTCCGGCCTGTTCCTGGGAATGACGGCCAGGTTGGGGACCGTGGGAACGCCAAGGGCGGCAAGGGTTTCGGTGACCTTTTGCTTGTCCTGGAGTGAGCCC
This sequence comes from uncultured Desulforapulum sp., assembly GCA_964637565.1. Classification (GTDB taxonomy): domain Bacteria; phylum Desulfobacterota; class Desulfobacteria; order Desulfobacterales; family Desulfolunaceae; genus DYJE01. Next base: position 23,675 of record CAZWTY010000030.1, on the reverse strand, counting down.
GGATCCGTGGGAAACCCCTGGTCAAGCTGCCGGACATGGTGACAGGCCGGCCATTCGCTGAGGTAGACATAATCCCAGATGGGTTTTGACGGGTGTTTATCATGGAGCCCGAAGGCCAGGATATCGGACGGGGGCAGGGCGTGGACAAGTGAAAGGGCCAGAAAACGGGAAAACAGGCCGGGCTCTGCCATACGGCCCCTCAGCCGGAAACAGCTTTTCCATGCGCTGAAAGACACCCATTTCAGCCACAGAAAGAGTTCAATGGCCAGGAAAAGACCCAGCGGCATGGCCGCAGGTTTTGCCGCCAGCCACAGCCGCCTGTGAAAAGCGATCAGATGGGGTGGCCGCAGGCAGAGGTAGCGCCAGCTGAAGATGCCGTGGGGAAAGGGCCTTCGGATAAAGAACCTCAGGGCGAAGTTGGCATAACGGTTCATGGACGCGGCCCCCCGGACGTTTCGGGCTTGCTTCGGGCTTCGATTGAAAATGGGTGCCCCTTCATGCCGATGGTGACTCGCCGACCTCGATAATCCCGTCGGCGTGGAGATTTTCCAGAAAGGCCAGGACATCTTTTTTACAGGTCTCAGGGTCCACGTCGTATTCCCGGCGGAGGGCGTCGACCAGGCCTGAAACGCTGGTGGGTTTTTCCAGGATGTCCCAGACAGACCGGCCGATGGAATCCAGCCCGTAGTAATGGCCTTTCGACAGGCTCATCATGACTTTTTCATCGTCGATGTCGCTTGCAATGATATCCCGGCTCTGCCTGACCATGCTGTGGGGAAAAAGGGTGTGTTTCTTCACGATACGTCCTCTGAAGGTTAAAGGTAATCCATCCTGACCGGTGAAAAGACCTCGATGGCCAGGGAGTCTTCCAGGATTTCGGCCTCGTGTTCCGTGCCTCCGGGAATGCACCAGCCGTCGCCGGGATTGGCGTCGAAGGTTTCCGGGCCGATGGTGAGCCGGATTCTTCCTTTCACCAGATAGCCGGTCTGTTCGTGGGGGTGGGCGTGGCTGGGAAGTGTGGCGCCTTTTTCAAGCCGGAATTCGGTGAAAAGGGTTTTTTCTCCGTGTACCAGGGTTTTCTGGGTGATTCCGGGAAGGGGTTGTCTTTCTCCGCCGGGGGCGGCTTTGTAAAACATCGTGTCCTCCGTCAGTTTTCATGGTTGACGATGTACTGTGCCAGGTCCGAGTCTTTCACATGGGCCAGGGTGATTTTCATTTCGTTCTCAATGTAAGCCTTGATGGCCTCGGCCCCTTTTTCGGGGTCTTTGTGAACCAGGGCGTCCAGGATGACCCGGAAGTACTCGAAGCTGTCGGTGAGGGATCCCGCCTTGAGGAGAATGGCGATGTACTGGAACCGCTTGAGGTTGGGCATGATGGTTCGGATCACCTGTTCGAGCACCGGGTTTCCCGTGCCCTCGATGGCCACTTCCACGCATCGGATCAGGGCGGCGTGGAAACGCTCGTGATCGTCTTTCCTGGCATGGGTTTCCATCTCCAGGTAGATCTCTTTCAGAGCCCGGACTTCATCGTCCGTTCCGTGCTCGATGCAGCGCCGGGCCACATGGCCGAGCAGCAGGCTGAACATGTCGCAGTAATCCTCGACGCTTTTTTCCGTGATGGCCCTGGCCCGGATGCCGCAGCGGGGAATCATCTCCACCAGGCCCGTCTGTTCGAGAATCCTGAAGGCTTCCCGGACCGGAGACCGGCTCACGCCCAGTTCTTTGGATAGTTTTTCTTCCATGATCCGCTCACCCGGGGCGATTTTCAGGCTCACCACCTGCTCCACCAGGTAATCGGCGATTTGATCCGACAGATTTTTCGATGCATTGAACGCCATGGGTTTCCTGTATTCCTGCTCAACGTGATGTGGAACGAATTTTTGTTCAAGCCGGGTGTTTTTTTTCCGATACAATGAAAAATCAGGAAAAAAACTGGAAGAATCTAACATAGACTTTGCGCGATCGGAATAGATAATCCCCTTTGGCATTGAATTGAACGGTTGCCAAAAGTTGAAGCCGGGCGACATTCGTGTTGCGCAAGATGGGGGGCGGTGCTATGGTCCTTGAAATTCAATGGGTTCGAAAAAATATCACACAAAAAAGCATGAACGTTGTATCGGGTCGTCGTGTTTCGGTCGGTTAAAGGGAGACGTCTGTTCGCATCACTTTTCACATCTGTCCATTGACGAGGTAAACCATGAAACAAAACCAGCCGCAGGAATCCGGAGAAATTCTTTCACTGGAAACCCAGTCCTACAGCGATCTTTTTCACAGGGCCCGGGTGTCGGTCATCGCCTATTTCGTTCTTTTCTGGCTTCTCGCCTTCATGACGCCGTTTTTCAGGGACCACCGGCTTCTTGCCCTTGTGTTCGGAGCCCTGGTCACCCTGGTGGTGGGCCTCAGGCTTTTCCTGTCCCTGAAATTCACCGTTGAAAAGTTCGAAGAGGACCCTGGGAAATGGAGGTCCGGCTTCCACGCCCTGGCCATTGTCTCGGCCCTTCTCTGGGGGATGCTCAACTACGTGGTTCTTCACCTCTACGGTCTTCTGTCGAACTCGTCAGTGTACAGCCTTGTGATGACCTGCGGCATCGTGGGCGGGGGGGTGAATTCCCTGGCGCCGAACTTCAAGCTGATGAAAAAGTTCATCCTTCTCCTGATCATCCCAGCCGGGGTGTGGGGCGTGGTCAACGCAGACTACAGCACCTCTTTTTTCATGTTTCTCTACATGGTTCTGCTGGTTTCCGTGGCCCGGTCCACCTCGGCCTCGTATGTGGCCAGCATCACGTCCAACATCCAGATCAACCAGCAGAAAAAAGAGATGGAAAAAACTGTCGAGGCCATCACCCTGGATTCGGAAAAACTCAAGGGCTCGTCCCATGATCTCAGCGACATTGCCCACGTGATGCACGGCACCTCCGTGGACATGTCCAACCGGCTGGTGGACATCGAAAAGGCGTCGGAAACCATTCACACCAACGCCGGGTCCATATCCCTGGCCATGGAAAAAATCACCGAGAACGTGGACTCCGTGGCCACCTGTGTAGGCCAGATGTCCCTGACCATCAACGATGTATCCAAAAACGCCGCCGACGCCCTCAGTGTGACCACGGACGCGGTGAACCGGGCTTCCGGGGCCAGTGATAAAATCGATCACCTGAGCCAGGCGGCCCAGGAAATCGGGGCGGTGACGGAGATGATCAACGAGATTTCCGAGCAGACCAACCTTCTGGCCCTGAACGCCACCATCGAGGCGGCCCGGGCCGGGGATGCGGGCAAGGGATTCGCCGTGGTGGCCACGGAAATCAAGGAGCTGGCCCGCCAGACAGCCTCGGCCACGTTAAGGATCAAGCAGCAGGTGGAGGGAATCCAGAACTCCACCTCAGACAGCGCCAGGGATGTGGGAGAGATTTCCGGAGTCATCGCCCGGGTCAACGACATCGTGGTGTCCCTGGCCTCGTCGGTGGAGGAACAGGCCCAGGTTTCGAACAACATCGTCAAGGATATCGAAGGGATGTCCATGAATCTGGATGGAATCAAGGAACACATGGCCCATAACGCCTCGCTGATCGGCAACATCTCCGACAATCTGGCCGAGACAGCCGTGATCGCGGAAAAGGTGAAAGACGGCGGGCTCCAGGCCCAGGAAAGTGCCGACGGCCTGATGGGCATGGCCGAGAGGCTGAACGAACTGGTCAACAATTCGAAGAAGGCGTGATTGTTTGTTTCGGCAGGACCGGGTTCCAACCCTCAGGGCAGGGTGTGTGACCCGGTTCTTACAGAGTTTTGGGCCGTGCCGGTTTTCGCGTTTACCCCAATTTCGGAACGGAGACGATGATGACCATCGATGCTCTCTTCGACGAAGAGGACGCCATGATCTCCGTGGCGTCGGAGATCGTCAAAAACCAGTCTTACTCGGACAACCCCCTGTTTCCCCATTTCTCCCGGCTCCTCTGCTCGTATACCAAACTGAACAAACAGCAGAAACGGATCATCCGTCTCAGCGACAAACAGCACCATAAACTTTCTGTGGTCAACCGGGCCATGCGTCATATCCTTGACAACATTCCCGTGGGAATCGTCGTGGTCGACCGGGACTGGAAGGTCAATCCCTCCTATTCTCAGTACATGCACCAGCTTTTCCGGGGAGCGGGGAAAATTGCCGGCGCCTCCATCGACCAACTGCTGTTCTGGGAGGAGCACAGGGACAAAGAACGGGCTTCTTTGAGAAAGTGGCTGGCCCTGGTGTTCGACCTGGCCTACGACTGGGAGCTGGTGGGCGAACTCGGTCCCGATGTCATCGAACACCCGGCAGACGGTGGAACCCTCTACTTCCGGAACAGTTACCACCGGATCATCCACGACAACGGCGAGCTGTACCTGATGATCTACATCACCGACATCACGGAAAGGGTCCGGCAGAAAATCGCCCTGAAAGAACAGGAGACGGCCCGTCATTTCGAGCTGGAAATGTTTTCCTTTGTGATGAACCAGGAGAACAGCGGAGACGTCATCGAGTTCCTCAACGACACGGAACGGATGATCAGGGAAAGCCTTGAGCTTTTCGTGAGGCTTGAGGGGGTAACGGACAGGGAAGACCTGTACCACCACATGTTCCGGCTGATGCATTCGGTCAAGGGCCTTGCCAAAACCTGCGGGGTCAATGAGTTCGCCAGGCTCGCCCATCAGGCGGAAGATATCCTGAACAAGTACAGAACCCATGAAATCAGCTTTGAAACAGGGGTGGTTGAGGGCGCGCTCGCGTCTGAAACCCTCCTTAAAATTCTCGACCATATGAAGGATCTATTGGCCAGCGGAGAGAAAATCCTGGATCGGGTGTTCAGCCAGGGCCGGGAGAACGCGGCCTGTATCCGGACCAGACGCAGGGGGATCAACGTCGACCGTGAAAAAATCCAGGCCATGCTGGAGGTCCTGGAGAACATGAAACAGGAGACATCGGGGGTAGGGGCTGTGTCCGGGCAGCTCGACGCCATGGCGGAACAGATGTTCCGGATGGTCCTCCAGCCCCTTGACGTGGTGTACAACCGCCTTCACCGGATCGTGAACGATGTGGCCCGCTCCCTGGACAAAGAGGCGGAGCTTGCCGTGGAAGGCGAGCTTCTGATGCTGGGGCCCGAGGCCCATTACCTGGTGATCAACGCCATGATCCACCTGCTTCGTAATGCCGTGGACCATGGCATCGAGATGCCCGAAAAGAGATCTGCGCTGGGCAAAAATCCAAAAGGCAGGGTTTTTATCAGGACATCAGCGGAAACCGGCCGGTTCCGGATCGAAATTTCCGACGACGGCGCGGGGGCCGATCCCTGCCTCATCGCCGCGAGAGCCGTGGCCAAAGGATTTGTTTGCGAAGAAGCTGTGGCGTCCATGAACGATGAGGAAAAGCTGGCCCTGATTCTTTTGCCCGGCTTCAGCAGCAGGGATTCGGTTTCGGACATCTCGGGCAGAGGGGTGGGCTTGGATGTGGTGGCCGATTCCATGAAAACCCTTGGGGGCTCCCTTTCCATAGTGTCCGTGCCGAATGGCGGCACCACCTTTGTTCTTGATTTTCCCGCCCCCCGAAGGGGAATGAAAAACCCGTTTTGAAAAGGGTTAACTTTTTTACAGGATGAGTTTGAGTTTCGATTCGAAGATGTCCGCCTGCACGGGTTTCACCACATAGTTGGACACCCCGGCCCCGATGGCCTCGATGATGTTTTCCTTCGTGGCCTCGGCGGTGACCATGAGAAAGGGGGTGTCACGGTATTTTTCCATGCTCCGGACCTGGCGGAGGAATTCGATGCCGGTCATGTTGGGCATGTTCCAGTCGGATACGATCAGGCGGATATCCTTTGTTTCAAGAACTTCAAGAGCTTCCTTGCCGTCTCCCGCCTCGTGGATGGACCGGAATCCTAAATTTTTCAGCATGGTTTTGACCAGTCTCCGCATGTGGGTCAGGTCGTCCACCACCAGTACTTCCACGTTCGTATTCATGAACTCTCCATGTGAAATCCAGGGCAAACTATCCGCGCCCCACTGTTTTTTCCGTAACGAATGACGAAAAAACCATAGCACTGAACTTCATGTGAATTCAAATATTTTCATTTTTTTATACCAGGCCCTCCTCCCGGCTTGACAATTGGGGTCATGTTCAATAGTGATGAATCCATAAATCAGAACAGATCAGATCAGACCGGAGCTTTTGTCCCGACCCAGGGATCTCCATGGAATCAGGCGGTAATGATGACGAATATCAAGGATCTTATCAGGCGGATCAAGGAAAACGAGCTGACGGCTTCGCGGTTTCAGAAGGTCGAGAATAAAATTCTGTCGGTTTTGAACTTCAGGGATTTTTTCGATGTGCTGTTGACGGAGATCATGGACGTGTTCAAGGTGCCCTACGTCTGGATCACGTTTATCGAGGATTGCGAAACCGCCAGGATGATTTTAAGCTCGGCCCGGGAATCGGAGCTGCTCAGCGAGCGGGTGAACCTTATCAGTTCCTCGCTGTTCAAGGGGCTTCTCGGCGAATCCCCGACTCCTGTTCTCGTGAACACGGACCTCAAACCCTATTTCAGGATGCTGCCGGAAAGCCGGAGATACCTTGTCCGGTCCATGGCCATTTCCCCCATCACCGTGGACGGGAAGATCATCGGGAGCATCAACCAGGCGGACAGCGATCAGGGCCGGTTCGACCCGGAGTTCGACACCAGCCTGCTTGAACAGCTGGCCGTGAAAGTCTCCCTGTGCCTGTCCAATGTCACGGCCCACGAAAAACTCCTTTTTCTCGCCTACCACGATCCCCTGACCGGTCTTTTGAACCGCCGGGTGATGGCCACCATTCTCAAACGGGAGTTCGGACGGGCGAAACGGTATTCGAATTTTCTTTCCGTGGTGTTCATCGACCTGGATGATTTCAAGAAGGTCAACGACCTGCACGGGCACGATGCAGGAGACCGGCTGCTGAAATATGTGGCGGACAAGCTCATCGAGATGACCCGTGAAACCGATGTGGTGGCCCGTTTCGCCGGTGACGAATTCGTGATCGTTCTGCCGGAAACGGATCTTGCCATGGCCAGCACCATGCTGGAGCGCATCCGGGCCTATTTCCTGGAAAACCCCATGGCATACGGCGGTACGGATCTTTCCGTGTCCATCAGTTTCGGGGCGGCGTCCACGGAAGACTCGCGGATCGAAGACAGCGAAGAGCTCCTCAAGGCCGCCGATCAGAAGCTCTACTCTGTGAAACAGGAGCGAAAACAAGGTGAACCGGAAGCCCCGGCTCCTTATATATAAACCTTTCATCCATAAGGTGGTGCCATGACGGTCATCAAGCTGTTGGCCACACTTCTGATCGTTGGCGGTCTTTTTTTTGTCAGAACCCTGTGGAAGCTGTCGATCATCCGGAAACGGGTCACCAGGGAAATCAGCGAAATCCGGGTGGCGAAAATCAAGGATCCCGGTTCCGTCCAATCCCTTACGGTTCTTCCCCTGGTGGATTACTATGCCTCTCGTGACGATGTGAAAACCGAGGCGGCCGTCTCTTATCACATCGCGGCGGACGGGACGAACATCCTCATGGATGTGGGGGCTAACGGAAAAAAGGAACATCCCTCGCCCCTCATTCACAACATGGAAAAGCTGGGCGTCCGGCTCGAAGACCTGGCCTTTATTTACATCAGCCATGTCCACCTGGACCATGTGGGCGGCATGCGTGAGCAGAAGACCCGGGAATTCAGTTTTTCCGCAGGTTCTGTGACCCTGCCCGCCATTCCGGTCTACTCGCCCGAACCCCTGAAACCCTCGGCCAAAAACCCGGGACCTGACGCCCGGGTGATCAACGAGCCTGTGGTTCTCGCCGACGGCGTGGTGTCCATCGGAACCATCCCAAGGGCCCTTTACCTTCTCGGGTACACGTTGGAAAACACCCTGGCCGTGAAGATCGAAGGCAAGGGCATCGCCCTGATCATCGGCTGCGGCCACCAGACCATCCAACGGATTATCGAGAGAGCCCAGGCCCTGTTTGACGATCCGATTTACGCCATCATCGGGGGGCTTCACCTTCCGGGCGGGGGAGGGCGCATGAAAATCGGACCTGTCGACATCCAGCCCATCGTGGGGACAGACCGGTTTCCCTGGAAGAAGTTGAACCTGGACGACACCCGTGCCGCCATCGAGGCGGTGAAAAAGGTGAACCCAAAGATCCTGGCCCTTTCGCCCCACGACAGTTCCGACGCCAGCCTGGACATGTTCAGACTGGCCTTTGGAGACAGGTTCCAGGTGATCCAGGCGGGCCGGCCCATCGTGCTGTGATTCCTCTGACAAACCGCGCCTGTCTTTTCATGGGCCGGTAGATGTGTCATCGGATAACATACCTTCTGTAGGGGCGAACCTCGTGTTCGCCCTGCCCGTACCCTCTATGCCTTCTGTATGGATCGAGAATCAAAAAAATCTATGAAACCCACGAACGAATCATGTCCAGCAGTTCCGCAGGTCTTTCGTAGGTTCTGGTTTCAAAGGATGGGTGAGAGCTTCTTTCGTTCAGGGGATCCGGAAAGTAGAGGACCTCGGACGGCCCGTCCTCAAGTATAATTTCCGATACAGTCGACACCTGTGTTGGGTCATCCGGAACCACGACGCGGAGGTTTTCAGGAAACTCCTGGTGCAGCAGAAGCCCATGGATGATGTTCTCCACCACCGCCGTCCGTCTGGTGTCCTGGCCGAAAACCATGGGAATGCCGGCGCTTCCCGGCACCACATGGCAGGGGCCCCCTATCCGGCTGTGATCGAAAATCACCAGTTTCCGGAGATGCTTTTCCTCCACGAAAGGGATCACGATGCCCGGCGGAAAAAACAGCGGACCGGTGCCTTCCGGGAATCCCCAGGCTTCGGAGGGCCGCTCCTTGGGCCTCCTGTTCCAGCCCAGGAGCTTGTCCTTGATGAACCGGTTTTTGAACCCGTTCAGGAAGAACCAGGCCAGGATATCCTCGTTGTGTTTCCCCCAGAGTTCCTGCCGCGACCGGGCCGCGAAGGCCACGGCCTTGTCCCGCCACAGGACGTTATCCGTCATGTCCTCCCGGGTTTTCATCAGTAAAGCTCCATCAGGGAGTTCCACCGGTCCAGCTCTGTTTTTACGGGGAGCCCGCGCTGTTCCATGATGGCGATCATGGCCGGCTCGTTGAACCGGAGAAAGGGATTGGCCTCAAGCTCGTCGGCAAGGGTCGACACCACATGGACCGGGTCGTATTTCGCCAGATACCGGTCGATGGCAGGGTTGTCTTTGTCGATGATCCGGGCAAAGGCCATGGATTCGCTGACGTAATCGTGACCCGCGTAGATCCGGGTTTCGGGGGGGAAGGCCATGAGAAAACGGATGGAATCAAGGAACCCTTTCATGTCTCCTGAAAAACAGGTGCCCACCGTGCCGTTGAACAGGGTGTCGCCGGTGATCAGGGCGTTCCCGGCGTGAAAGGTCACGCAGTCGTCCATATGGCCTGGGGTCCTGTAAACCTTTAACATTTCGCCGTCCACCGGAATGACGCTGTCGTGTGCCAGGGTCCGGCAGTCGAGGAATTCCGCTCCTGTGCGCTTCAGCATGGCGCTGTTGCCCGTGACATGGTCGTAGTGGCTGTGGGTGTTGGTGACCCTCTCGATGGTGAGGCGGTGGGCTTCGGCAAAGGCGAGCATCTCCTCCACGGCCCCGGGATCGACGGCGATGGCTTTTTCGCCGTGATACACGAGGTAGGCCATGTTGTCAGACGAATAACGGAATTGGCGGATGTTCATGGTCGGCTTGCTCCTTTTGGGTGAAAAGGGTTCAGGCAGCGATATCCGGTTCGATGAAACTCCATTTGATTTCGGGAAATCGCTGTTTCAACGCGGCTTCCAGGCTGTTGATGGCGGCGCATGCCCCGGTGGCATCCAGCCCGGCCTTCAGTTTCAGTTTGCCCGCCAGCATGATGTAAGGTCCCATCTGTACGGTGATGATGTTGAGCACGTCCTGGATCTGAGGATCTCCGGCGATGTGCCGGCGGATGGCCTCCTGGATGTCCGGGTCGGCGGATTTGCCCAGAAGAAGGTCCTTCATCCGGAGAATCAGGAAAAAACTGACGAGAAGAAGGATCACACCGATGACAATGGAACCTGCCGCATCGAACACGGGGTTGTGGGTCACATGGGCCAGGACCACGAAGACAAAGGCCACGATGAGTCCCAGCACGGCGGCGATGTCTTCACCGAGAACCACCACCAGTTCCGAGCTTCGGGTGGTTTTCAGCCAGCGCATGAACGGTTTGTCGCCACGGATCTTTTTGATCTCCGAAAGGGCCCCGTAGAGACTGGACAGTTCAAGGATGATGGAGACACCCAGGACGGTAAGGGCGATCCAGGTCTGGTTCAGGGGTTCGTGGCTGCTGAGTTTGTGGACGCCCTCGTACACGGAAAAAAGTCCTCCCACGCTGAACAGCAGCATGGCCACGATGAAACTCCAGAAATACACGTCTTTGCCGTGGCCCAGGGGGTGGTTTTGGTCAGCCGGGATCAGGGCCCGTTTCATGCCCACCAGGAGGAGAATCTGGTTTGTGCAGTCCGCCAGGGAGTGGATGGTTTCGGCCAGCATGCTTCCCGAACGGGTGATGAAGGCCGCGACGCCTTTGGCGATGGCGATGCCCAGGTTGGCGAACAGGGCGTAGTAGATGGCTTTTGCCGATTCATGTCCAGCCATGAGGTTTTCCTTTCTTGAGGCGGGGTAAGGGTGTTCCGGACCAAAGATTCAATCTTGACACTGATACCATGGCTTGCGGAGTTCAGGCAAGATTTTCGGAGCCAAACAATTCATTTCATTTGCCCGGAGTCCTGTGGTATATTCCGGCCGTCTTTGTATTGAAAGCCCATGAGCCTTTAAATTTATTTGCCATACCCCAAGCCCTTTATGTGGAGGAGACGTTCATGAAAAACATCAAATGGTTGATACTCGTGATCCTTTCGGCCGGTGTCGCTTTTATCTCGGGATGTTCCAGCACCGACGACGACCCCCGAGAGCTTCTGAACGGAACGTGGACCCAGGAATACGACAATGGAGACTGCGATGTTTTTGTCGAAATTGCGCTGGACGACAATGGAACCTTCGACATGGTCCGGGAAGATACCTGTGATGATGCCGGCGACGATTATACCCTGGAAGCCGATGGTGTCTGGGACCTGGAAGGCGGTGCGATTGTCTTTCGTTTCAGTGATGTGGACAGCTCCGGGCCTGGCGATGCTCCCGAACCTGGGGTGAAATACACAGGTTACTATTTCCTGGCAGATTCCGAATTGATGGGACTCAGTTTTGGAGACGAGCTGTTCTACCGTGATGGTCCGGGAAGCGGTTTTTACGGAAGCTGGGCGCGGGACGACGGGGCCTGCACCGATTACGTCGAGATCACCAACGTGGCCGGCTTTGTCTATGAGGAAGTCTGCGGAGAGGTTCTTATGGACAGCATTACCGGCACCTACACCCAGGATGGCGTCAGGTTCCGGGTAACCACCGTGGGTGGTTCCGAGTATTTTTACTATAAGCTGATCGGAAATTATCTGTCCCTGATTCATTCCAGCCAAATGTTCAGCAAAAACCCGGCATATTGAGATACAGATAAAGCCGGATGAAACGATGCCATCCGGTGGCGCCTAAAATCGGAAAAGGCCTGACGCGATGATGTGTCAGGCCTTTTTGTTTTTCAAGGCAACAATCCCCTGGGTCCATAAACAATCCGCCGCCTGGCCCGGTTGACATTCCTGGGCCGTGTTCACCACAAAAGTCTTGACATTGATTTGAATCAGGTTATAGATTTGAACATCATTCAATGAATGACATTCAAATTCATGCGTGCTCGGAGAAAGGACACAACCGATGAACGACAGACTGATCATCGCCAATTGCAGCGGGTTTTACGGAGACCGGTTTTCGGCGGCCCGGGAGATGGTGGAGGGCGGGCCCATCGACGTTCTCACCGGAGATTACCTGGCCGAGCTGACCATGGCGATACTGTTCAGGAAAACCCTGAAAAACCCCGAAGAAGGCTACGCGGATACCTTTCTCGCCCAGATGGAGGAGGTTCTTGCCACCTGCCTTGCCCGGAAAATCCGGGTGGTCAGCAACGCGGGGGGACTGAACCCCCGGGCTTTGGCCTCGGCCCTGAAACAACTTGCGGAAAAAAAAGGCTTGTCCCCCCGGATCGCCTGGATCGAAGGGGATAACCTCATGGGCTCCATGGCGTCCCTGAACGAACAGGGCGAAGGGTTCCACCACATGGATTCGGGCCGGCCCCTGGCGGAAGACGACGGCGTGACCGTGACGGCCAACGCCTACCTGGGCGGCTGGGGCATCACCCGGGCATTGGCGGACGGCGCCGACATCGTGGTGGGCGGCCGCATCGCCGACGCCTGCCTTGTTTCCGGACCGGCAGCCTGGAAATTCGGCTGGAAGGAGAATGACTGGGACAAACTGGCCGGAGCCGTGGCCGCAGGTCATGTGATCGAATGCGGGACCCAGGCCACCGGCGGCAACTACCCGTTCATCGAGGAAATCGAATCCTGGCGGAACCTGGGTTTTCCCATGGCGGAAATCTATCCCGACGGATCGTCGGTGATCACCAAGCATCCCGGAACCGGGGGAACGGTGAGCGTGGGAACGGTGACCGCCCAGCTTCTTTACGAAATCCGCAGTCCCGCCTACCTCAGCCCCGACGTGACGGCCCTGTTCGATACCCTGACTCTGGAAGATCTGGGCTCTGACCGGGTGAGGATCAGCGGAACCCGGGGGCTTCCCCCCACAGACACCCTCAAGGTCTGCCTGAACCGTCTCGCCGGTCACAGGAACATGGCCCGGTTCGTGATCACGGGGCAGGACCGGGACAAAAAAGCCGCCATCGTGGAAACCATGTTCCTCGAATCCCTGGGAGGCCGTGAGGCCTTCGACGAGATGGCGATCCGGTTTCACGGTCTGGCCGCAGAGGATCCCCAAACCCTGGACGAGAGCCACAGCTTTCTTGAAATCGCCGTCCTGGGTAACAACAGGAACCTGATCGAGCGGACCTTTCCTAAAAAAGCGGTGGAGATGGCCCTGGGCTCCATTCCCGGCTTCACCCTGGGCGAGCTTCCGGGAAAAGGGGCGCCTGTGATCCGGCACTGGCCGGCCCTGGTCTCCAAAGACAAGGTGAGCACCCGGGTGATCACCGACCAGGGGGAATGCACCCTGGCCTGGATCAGCGGCCAGGCCCTACCCGAAAAACCGGCAGGTGCCAGGGCAGAATCCGACCCCGGGCCTTGCGGCACGGACACCGTCCGGGTGACCCTGGGCCGGTTTTTGGGAGCCCGGTCCGGCGACAAGGGCGGCGACGCCAATCTGGGGGTCTGGGTGAAAAACCCGTCGGCCTACTGTTTTCTAACCCGGTTCCTGACCTGCAAAAAACTTAAGGAACTCCTGCCGGACACGGCGGGTTACGCCATGGAACGCCACGAATTTCCCAATCTCCACGCCGTGAATTTCTATATCCGCGGCTACCTGGGGGACGGGGCCGCCTCGTCTTTAAAAGGCGATCCCCAGGCCAAGACCCTGGGGGAATACTTCCGGGGCAAACGGGTGGATATCCCCCTGGATGTGGTGGACAGAGCCTGGGGTGAATCGGGCTGATCGCGGGTCAACACCCACCTACCAATGAAGGATGACCCACCTTTTTATATTAAGGTGTCACGTCGGCGCAGCCCAGACCCGTTTGGCCGGATTTTTAAAATCCGGTCCCCCGGAAGGGCCGCCGGAGGCAACGAATTCAACGTCAAACGAGTCACGTTTTTCATACAAGGAGAAGGCAAATATGTATTTCACCAGAGAGCACGAGCAGGTCAGGCGGGCGGTGCGGGAATTTGTGGACAGAGCCTGGGGTGAATCGGGCTGATCGCGGGTCAACACCCACCTACCAATGAAGGATGACCCACCTTTTTATATTAAGGTGTCACGTCGGCGCAGCCCAGACCCGTTTGGCCGGATTTTTAAAATCCGGTCCCCCGGAAGGGCCGCCGGAGGCAACGAATTCAACGTCAAACGAGTCACGTTTTTCATACAAGGAGAAGGCAAATATGTATTTCACCAGAGAGCACGAGCAGGTCAGGCGGGCGGTGCGGGAATTTGTGGACAGGGAGATCAACCCTTACGTGGACCAGTGGGAAGAGGCGGAATGCGCCCCCCTGCACGACATTTTCAGGAAAATGGGCGCCCTGGGATACCTCGGCATCCGCTACGATCCGGCATACGGCGGGGAAGGTCTGGATTACTGGTATGAAACCGTGCTCCTGGAGGAACTGGCCCGGATCGACTGCGGCGGGATTCCCATGGCCATCGCCGTTCAGACCAACATGGCCACGCCGGCCATCGCCGAGTTCGGCAGCGAGTACCTCAAGGAAACCTACCTGAAACCCGCGATCCAGGGCGACATGGTGGCGGCCATCGCCGTGACCGAGCCGGATGCCGGGTCTGACGTGGCCGCCATCAGGACCACGGCCCGGCGTGAAGGTGGCCACTACATCCTGAACGGTTCCAAGACCTACATCACCAACGGAACCCAGGCCGATTTCCTGACCCTCCTGGCCAGGACCAGCGAGGCGCCGGGCTACCATTCCTTCAGCCTTTTCGTGGTGCCCACAGACCTTGCCGGTTTTCACGTGAGCCGCAAGCTGAAGAAGATCGGCATGCGGAGCAGTGATACGGCGGAACTCTTTTTCGATGACATGCGGATTCCGGCGGAAAACCTCATCGGCACCGAAAACGAGGGGTTCATCCACCAGATGATGCAGTTCCAGCACGAGCGGTTCAGCGCCCTGCCCATGGCCTACGTGGTGACCCGGAAAATCATCGACGAGACCGTGGACTACCTGAGGAAAAGGGTGGTTTTCGGAAAACCCCTGATCTCCAAGCAGGTGCTTCGCCACCGGCTGGCCCAGTGGCTTGCCGAAGCGGAAAGCCTTCAGCAGCTCACCTACCACATTGTCCGCATGAAGATGGAAAAAAAGGACGTGACCCGGGAAGTGTCCATGGGCAAACTCCTGGCCGGAGAGCTGATCACCAAGGTCACCGACGGATGCCTCCAGATGTTCGGCGGCATGGGACTGATGGAAGAGATGAAGATCGCCAGGGCCTTCCGGGACGCCCGGCTGATTTCCATCGGTGGCGGGGCCAACGAGATCATGTGCGAGATCATCGCCAAGATGTCGGGGTTTTAATCGTTACCCAACCTGGAATACATGGTCTGTTAACTTGAGTTTCCGTCCCGTTTCATGTATATCCCTGAAAGTAAACGGTTTGAACAAGGCATGAACCATCAGATGAGGTGGCGGGGCGGAAAATGGCGGTCAAAAAAGAAAAGCAGGATCGGGAACCATCCCTTTCCCCCAGCGCCATGCGGCGGCTGCGGGAAAAAGAGCAGCGTTACGAAACCCTCCTGAGGGCCGCGGAATACCTGTTTGTCCACAAGGGCTACCATGAAACGAGTGTGGAGAACATCGCCGACCGGGCCGAAGTGTCCGTGGGAACCGTGTATTTTTATTTCAAGAACAAGGAAGAGCTGCTGCTGAAGCTTTTTTCCGAAGGGGTCCATACCCTGCGGGTGATTCTGGGCAAGGCGTTCATGAAAGCCGAGAAACCCGAGGATGGTTTCAGGGCCGCGGGCATCGCCTTTTTCGACGTGTTCTGCAAGAAGCATCCCGGCAAGGTGGCCATCGTCTTCAAGGAGGCGGTGGGCCAGAGCCAGCTTCTCGAAGAGGCCAGGCGGGTCGTGCTCCAGAAACTGACCGACGACGTGTACAACGCCCTTCTTGCGGTCAGCGAGTCCCTCGGCATCGTCTACACCAATCCCCGCACCGCCAAGGTCGTGGCCGTGGGGATTCTGGGGATTTACGAACGGGTGGCCTACCAGTACCTGATGTGGTCCGACGAGCACGACAAAAAAGAACTGGGCACCATCGGACGCGACGCCGTGGATTTCATCATGGGCGGCCTGGGTGAATTCAAGGCCTGATACGACCCGGTTTGCCTCCATGTTTTAACATCGAACACAGAACATCGAATGGTGAATGGGGATGCCGCTGGATGGAAGGTGAGCCAGGGAAGAGGCGGGGTTTCGGTTCGAAATGATTGAACGTCCAACGCCCAACGTTCAACGTCCAACGTCGAATGGTAAAGCGGCGGCCCATCGCAGGTCGGCTTCTCGGAACGAAAGCCGGCAAATGATTCATATCCTTTCGTCAGATCGTCAGACCACGTTTTCCTTGAGGATATGTCTCACGTCATCCCGGATCTGGGCCAGGGCCTTTCCGCTGACTGAAAAGAACGCGCAGAACGCCTCCACCATGGGGTTTTCCGCCAGTTCTTCGATCCGTCGGTCCATGTTTTTCACTAGAAGGTTGACGAAGCTGATCAGGATCAGCTCGTGAGACTTCCCTGGGTATTTTTCCGGCCAGTCATGGTACCGGGCCACCAGGGCGAAGGTTTCAGAAAATTCCCATTTCCCCAGAAGGGCCGCTCCGAACTCCCCGTGGTGGTTGTCCAGGGTCTGGTACAAAGCGTCTTCGTCCACATCGTCTCCGGTGGGGCCGGCTTCTTCGAGTTTTCCAATGATCTGGAGAAGGATCAGCCTCCCGATATCGTGAACCAGGCCCAGGGTGAAAGGATCTTCCACCAGGGTGATTTTCAGTTTTTCACAGACAAACTGGGCCGCATAGGCGCAGGACTGGGCGTGTTTCCACAGGTTTTCCGTGTAGGCCGCATATTTTTTCGACACATCGGAATAAAGGGCTCTCTGGCAGAGCATCTCCACATGGTGAAATGTCTGGTCGATTCCGAGCCGGCTGATGGCTTCCTCCAGGGTTTTGTTCTTGCCAACTCCTCTGAAGATCGCCGAGTTGGACAGGCTGATCAGGCTGGTGGCGATGAGCATGTCTTTTTTCAGAAGCTCGGTGATTTCACCGACGTCGATTTCGTTCTGGCTCAGTTCCTTGAGTTTGGTGTTGATGTCGGGAAGAGCCGGAAGGCTGACCAGATCTCCTTTCAGGGCTTCGGAAACCTCTTCGATGAGGTTTTTCCTTTTTTCCCGGGCGGCTGTGCCGGGAGCATGGGAACCCGTGCCAGGGACGGGATTCCCGGGCACAAGCCCCAGAACCTCCAGTTTGGCCAGGATGGTTTCCCGGGTGAAGGGTTTGACGATGAACCCGTCGCATCCGGCCTTGAAGCAGGTGAGGAGGCTTTCCTTGTGGGAATGGGCCGTGACCATGAAGATCCTGGACCTTGCGGACTGGGGGATGTCCCGGCTTTTTTCGGTTGCCCTTAACCTCGCCAGCATTTCGGTGCCGTCGAGGTCGGGCATCTGGATGTCCAGGGTTACCAGGTCAAAGGGTTTTCCGGCGTCCAGGGCCTTTTTGAAAACATCCAGGGCCTTGAGGGAACTTTCCTCATCGGTGCATGTTCCCAGGCCCTGGAGGACCGTCCGCATTTTCGTCCGGCTGACATAGTCGTCGTCGACAATCAAAATATTCATAACAATAATAAATTACCGCTTTTGTTCATGTGACAAAAAGTTTTCCAGTCTGTCCAGCTCCTGGGTGATCCGGGCCACAAGGACATCGGCTGTGTCGAGATGGCCTGTTTTTCCCGCTTCCTCAAGTTTTGCCGCAGTCTGTGACAGGGCGTCCATGGTGAGGTTGGAAGCTCCTCCCTTGATCTTGTGGGATTCGGCTTTCACGACGTCGCCGTTTTGCTCAAGGATGGCGCAGACGAGGGTGTCAACCTGGTCACGGCAGTGGGCGAGAAAGTACCGGAGCGTGCTGATGAGCACCTCCCTGTCCCCCATGAACTCCGAAAGAGCCCGGTCGTAATCCAGGGGAAGATCCCCTGGGTAAGGGGCACCATCGCTTTTCTCTTTCGCCGGTTCGGGCTCAGGCGGGGCCGGAATCACGGAATCGGGAATCCAGGTCGAGACAATGGAGGTCAGGGACGCCCGTGTCACGGGTTTGGTGATGAAATCATCCATCCCCGCCTCAATGCTGTTTTCCCTGTCCCGGGTCAGGGCGTTGGCGGTCATGGCCACAATGGGCGTCCGCTTTTCCCTTTTCCCGTCCTGCTCGAGGGCCCGGATGGCCCGGGTGGCTTCGAAGCCGTCCATCACGGGCATCTGGATATCCATGAAAATCAGGGCGTAATCCCTTTCCATGAAACATTCCACCGCCTCTTTTCCGTTTTCCGCCACATCCACCTCAAAACCGGACAGGGTGAGGAGGTTCAGGGCCACCTGACGGTTGGTGGGGTAATCCTCCACCAGAAGAATCCGGCCACCGTCGCCGAACGCCTCGGCAATGGAATGCCGGGTGACGAGTCCGTGATTTTCGCCGATGACCATGCGGATGGCCTTTTTCAGGAGAACGGGATCGATGGGGGTGCTGAGGTAGCCCTGGATTCCGATATCCTCGCAGCGTCTTCCGTCCCCGATATTTCCCACGCTGGTGGTCAGGATGATGGGGATGTGTTTTACGGTTTCCATGGCCCTGATTTCAGCGGCCAGGGTGAAGCCGTCGGTGTCCGACAGCAGGAAATCGATGATGATCAAATTGAACAGAACGGCGTGGCCGGCCTGTTTCAGGCGGGTCAAGGCATCTTTCCCTGATTCGGCCGATTCACAGGAAAAACCCAGGCCGGTGATGAACCTTGCATAAGCCAGGGGTTCCCGTTCGTCACCGCCGACAACCAGGATTTTCAGGGCTTCGATGGGACGGGAGGCCTTCAGGGCCGTCATTTTCTGATGACGTGCCATGCGGACCGTGAACCAGAAGGTGCTGCCTTTGCCGAATTCGCTTTCAACCCCCATGTCCCCGCCCATCAGTTCGGCGAGTTGTTTGGAAATGGTGATTCCGAGACCTGTGCCCCCGTATTTCCGGGTGGTGGACCCGTCGACCTGGGTGAAACTTTCGAAGATTTTTCCCTGTTTCTCCTTTTCGATTCCGATGCCCGTGTCTGTGACGGAGAATTTGATCATGATGTGGTCGTCGGCCTCTCCGGTCATTTCACAGCGGATGACGATGCCGCCCTCTTTCGTGAATTTCAGGGCGTTGCCGCAGAGGTTCATGAGGATCTGCCGGATCCGGCCCGGATCGCCTTTCACGTCCCGGGGGACTTCGTGGGACACATCCACGATGAAAATCAGCCCTTTACGTTCACAGAGAAACATCTGGCTTTTCCCGATATCCCCGATCAGGAGGTGGAGATCGAAGGGGATGTTTTCGATGTCCACTTTCCGGGCTTCGATTTTGGAAAAGTCCAGGATGTTGTTGATGATGCCCAGGAGGGCGTGGGCTTCCCGGGATATGGTTTCGAAAATTTCCCGCTGGGTTTCGTTCTGGATGGTGGGCATGGCGATTTCCGTCATGCCGATGACGCCGTTCAAAGGCGTCCTGATCTCGTGGCTCATGTTGGCCAGAAATTCACTTTTGGCACGGCTGGCCTCCTCGGCCTGGATTCTGGCTTTCTCCGTTTCCATGTTGGCCTGTTCCAGTTCACGGGTCCGCTGGGCCACCAGGGCTTCCACCCTGGCGGTTCGTCGTTTTTCGTCAAGGGAGTAGATCTTCACCAGAAAAACCAGGAAAACAACGCCGAAAATCAGAGTGATCATCATGGAGCCGGATACGTACCTGGCCGCTGTGCGCCCTTTGTCCATGATGGTTCGTTCCATGGATACATGGATCAGAAGGCCCGGTTTTTCGTAAATATCCGGAATGATTCCAAAGATATTGAGGTGTCGGTCGTTTTCGGCGTCGATCAGCCATGGTTCACGGGTCAGGCGGGCGATGAGGGAGTTTTCGCTGGCCGTCATATGTCCTGGGATCACGCTTTTGACCGTGAAATCCACCTTGGTCTGCTCCACCAGGGTTTTTAAACTTCGGTTCGACAGGAAACGTCCAAGAATCACGACTCCGGTGGAAGGGCCACGGCCTGTGCTTGTGAGGATCGGTCGGGACGCGAGAAGCAGGGGGCCGAAGTCGGTGATCAGAAGTCCCGTCTTTTCGCTCCGGAGGCTGTCGTGTTTCAAGATGCCGGTGAGCCTGGCGAAGGATTCGCCGGAAAATTCCTTCAGTTTCACCAGGCCGCCGGTTTCGGAATTGTGGACAGACCCCCAGACCGGCTTTCCTTCGGGGGAGAGGATGTACACCAGGTTGATTCCGCTTTCGGTGTCCAGGGTTTCAAGCTGGAGGTTGGACTCGATGAAGTGTCTGTTCCCATCCTGGGCGAACCGGTAGGTGTCGTCCCAGATGGCCCAGTCGCCGGTCAGCTTGTTCAGGTGGTGGGTTTCCCGTTTGATGGCGTCCTCGACCCTTCCCAGGTTTTTCAGGGCCTCCTCGTGTTCCAGATCCATGAAACTCTGGAGAATGACGCGGTTTTTGAGCTGATCATGGATCAGGGCGTAAAGGCAGGCAAGGGTCAGGAGTACGGCGATCCAGGTGAATTTACGAATCATGGGGCCCCGTGATGATGTTTAAACCGGTGTGTGAAAAGGATGTTGCGCGCCATGTTTGGTTTATCGGCAAAAACGGCCGGTGTATTGAGAGGTGATTAGAATAATTATTTTTTCCCCGATCCCGGTCTCAGGGCCGGAATCGGGGCTGTCAAGGCGCAGAGGGGATCAGGATTCTTTTTTTTCATCCTTTTCCACAACCATGTGCCCCAGGTATTCGGGCAGTTCCACTCCGGCCATTTTTGCCACGTCGTGAAGGGGCGGGATGCTTTTGATCAGGCCCGACAGGAAATTCGATGTGGCGGTGCCGTCTTTGGCGCCTCCGGCCGAGTCCCAGACCGTGACCTTGTCGATTTTGATGTTCCGGATCGCCTCCACCTGCATTTCCACGATTTTCTCGATTTTCTCCGTCATCAGGAGGGTGGCCACAGCCTTGGCATCGCCGTTGCAGCCCTTGACCAGCTCCAGATAACCGGCGGCCTTGCTTTCCAGCACTTTCCGCAGACCTTCGGCTTCGGCCTGGTATTTCAGAAGAATGGCGTCGGCCTGCCCTTTGGCTTCCCGCCGGATCTTTTCCGCCTCGGCTTCGGCCGCGATTTCGATCTTCCGTTTCTCGATTTCCTGACGCACCACTTCCTCGGCGTTCAGGCGCTGTTCTTCGGCCAGGTACTGGGCTTTCTGGATGTCCACTTCCGCTTCGCGTTTCGCCACTTCGCCCAGTTTCATGGCCTGGGCCTGTTTCACGGCCAGTTCCGCGTTGGCCGCCGCGATATCGGCTTTGGCCTTGTTTTCGCCGTCCACGGCCTGGGCTTCCTGCTGCTGGACAAAGATACGCCGGTCGGCCTCGGCTTTCTTCTTGCCTTTTTCCGATTCGGCGACGTTTTCAGCCACCTTGATTTCTTTATCCTTGGTGGCCTGGGCCTCTCCGATGGTGGCTGCCGTTTCCTGCTGCTGAACGAAGACACGCTGGTCGGCCTCGGCCTTTTTCTTGCCTTTCTGGGCCTCGGCCACGTTCTCGGCCACCCGGATCTCTTTTACTTTGGTGGCTTCGGCTTCCCCGATGGCCCCAAGTTTGTCCTGCTCGGCCACGTCCACCTTGGCCTGGTTGATGGCCTCGGCCGCGGCTTTCTTCCCGATGGAGTCGATGTAGCCCGATTCGTCGGTGATGTCGGTGATGTTCACGTTGATCAGGTAGAGGCCGATCTTGTTCAGTTCCGGGGCCACGTTCTTGCGGATGGATTCGAGAAAGCTTTCCCGGTCCTGGTTGATCTGCTCGATGGTGAGGGACGCCACGGTGAGGCGGAGCTGGCCGAAGATGATTTCCTTGGCCATTTCCTCGATCTGCTGGGACGTGAGGTTCAGAAGCCTTTCCGCCGCCGCGTTCATGATTTCAGGTTCGGTGCTGATGCCCACGGTGAAGGTGGAGGGCACGTTGATCCGGATGTTCTGGAGGGACAGGGCTTTCTGGAGCGGAATGCTGATGGTCATGGGGGTCAGGCTGATGTAGGCGTAATCCTGGATCAGGGGCCAGACCATGGTGCCGCCGCCGTGGATGCACCGGGCCGACTGGCCTTCGCCCACTTTGCCGTAAAGCACGAGGATCTGGTCCGACGGGCAGCGTTTGTACCGCGAGGCCAGGAAAACCAGGGTGGACACGATGAGAAAGAGAAAGGCCACGATGGGCAGAATCCAGAAGTTGAACATGGGCGCTCCTTTCAGATAGGTGACGTTGTCTTGGTAATCTTCGCCTCCGGCGGCCCTTCCGGGGGACCGGATTTTAAAAATCTGGCCAAATGGGGTTGGGTTATGATCAAGCGTTTCAAACGTTTGGCCCTTGGCAGGGCCGCCGGAGGCATAAAAAATCTTTAGCCGATTTTTTCCACCACAAGAATGGAATCGTGGATTTCAAGGACCTTCACAGGTGTTCCCGTGACCAGTTTATCCCCGTTTTTTTCCATGGCGTCGCATTCCCGGAGCCTGCCCCTGAAACGGACATTCACCCGGCCCACGCCTTTTTCAGGAATGGTCAGGTAAACGGTTCCCGTGGCCCCCACCGCGTCCCTGGTTTCAAGGGTTCCGCTGGACTGGAGGTTTACCGCGCTCCGGAAGAGTCTGCCCACTACCCACACGGCCAGGACACCGGCCGCGGCAGCCCCGGGAATGGCCACGAGAACACTCAGCCCGCTCTGGTGGTACAGGGCCAGGCCGATCAGCCCGAACATCATGAGAAAGGTGGAAAGGCCGTGGATCGACAAAAACTTGAACCCCAGGTCCGAGTCGGCGTGATGGATGTCCACACCGCCATGCCCGCCGAGATCGATTCCGGCGTCCGTGTCGTGGTCGGCCCCGAAAAACTGGAGGGCGATGCGGATCACCACGAAAAACCCGCCGATGGCCGCGCAGGCAATGAAAAACATATCGAGACTGTTGAAACTGTCGGGTGAGGCTGTCACGTTGTCGCTCCTATGGGCACCGGTTCCACCCTCCGGCCGGATCGCCGAAGGGCCTTTCTTGGCGAGAATTGAATGCCATAGGATTACACAAAAAAGGGCGATCTGTACAGATGGAATTTGTCATGTGAAATATCAGGAAGATGGACATTGACCTGTCCTGTCAATGTGGACACACGCATCACAAGCGACTGCGGTCCCGCCTGATGTTGGAACATCTGGAAGAGGTTTTCAGCCCGTCGGTCCGCATCACCGTGGTGACCCGCCCCCAAGAGGATTTTCCGGAAAACGATCACCTTCTCATGCAAAATGCTCTGGGGATTCTGATGGGAAAAGGCGTCAACATCCTGTTCCGATCCCGTATCCACAAGAAGTTCGCCATCATCGACCAGCGCGTCGTCTGGTACGGCAGTATCAATCTTCTGAGTTACGGAAATGCCCAGGAAAGCATGGTGCGGATCGAAAGTACCAATGTGGCGATTGCGTTGCAGAAGAGTATCGAACCGCCCTGACCGATAAAATACCCTTATGCCAGGACGAACGGTCCTTTCTGTTTTTTCTGGTATCGTGTATATAAGAACATCGAAAAACAAAGAGACATGCGTGAACGATAATTTGTCCTGACAACCGCTGCTTCAATCGGCGTTTCGATCATACATTCCGCACCCATCAAAACCGAAAATCGATAAATTTCAATGACGGAT